>NC_016027.1:1417500-1717500 GCF_000182745.2 Komagataeibacter medellinensis NBRC 3288 | reverse complement strand
TGCCGAAGGGCTGGCCGGTCTTGGCCTGCTTGGGCTGGGGGTTATCAACATAAGCGGCGGGCGCGACTGAACGCGTCTCTGCCTGCATGGGCTGCTAGTTGCCCATGCCCGGACCGCCGCTGCCGCCGGGGCCATCATTGGGTCCGTCCTGCCCGGGGGAGCCGGTCATGCCGCCCACGCCGCCACTCTGTGACGGGTCGCTGGGCGGGTTGTTGGCTGCACAGCCTGCAAGGCCTGCAAGCAGCAGCAGCGCGGTCAATGTTTTCATCTGAGTTTCCTGTTCCGTGATCACATCAGGGTGAGATATGTAAAGATGATCGGCCGCAAGTCAAAGGTTGCGGCATGGTTTCAGGGAGTACCGTGCCCCATCGGTTCTACGCCCAGGCGGTAAATGGTTGTCTGGTCATAGGTTTCACCTGGCCGAAGGGTGATGGTAGGGAAATCCGGGTGGTTGGGGCTGTCAGGATAATGTTCGGCCTCCAGTGCCACGGCGTCCGTCTGGCGGTAGGCGTGCCCCGCAGGCCCGCTGTAACGCCCATCAAGCGCATTGGCGGTATAGACCTGCAGGCCGGGCTGGGTGGTCAGTACGTCCATGTTCCGGCCCGATGCCGGGTCTGACAGGTGGGCGGCAGGGATCGGTGCCCGCGTGGGCGTGCCGCCCACGATCCAGTTATGGTCGTAGCCGCGCTGGAACAGCATTTGTTGCCCCCCGTCGCGCAGGCCCGCGCCGATGCGCCGGGGCATGCGGAAATCGAGCGCTGTGCCCGCCACTGGCGCTATGGTGCCTAGTGGCAGTGACTGCGCATCTACCGGGGTAAAGGTATCTGCATGGATCTGCAGGATCTCGCTTTCCACCGACCCGCTCCCCTCTCCCCCCAGGTTGAAGTAGCTGTGGTTGGTCAGGTTGACCACGGTGGGCCTGTCGGTGGTGGCGCGGTAATGGAGCGACAGTTCGTTGCGCGTGTTCAGGCCAAATGTGACATGCGTGGTCAGGGTGCCGGGAAAGCCTTCTTCGCCATCGGGACTGACCCGCATCAGGGTCACGCTGGCGGCCTGCGGCGTGGTGGTGATGGTCTCCACGCTCCAGACATGCCGGTCAAAACCCTGACGGCCGCCGTGCAGGGCGTTGGTCCCTTCTGTCTGGGGAATATGGTAGGTGCGCCCATCAAGCGTAAAGCTGCCACCTCTGATGCGGTTGGCCACCCGCCCTACAGTTGCGCCAAAATACAGGCTGCCGCGCGGGTTGTTCACCACGTATCCTTCCAGTGTGGGAAAACCCAGCACCACGTCCGCTACGTGCCCCCAGCGGTCAGGCACGTCAATGGCGGTTATGATCGCGCCATAGGTCATGACCCGCACGCTCATGCCCCGACCGTTAGCCAGCGTGAACTGCTCTACTGTCTGCCCGTCCGCCAGCGTGCCAAAGGGCGCGCGCGTTATGGTTACGGGTTGGGGTGTGGCCCATGCCACGGTGGCGGGCAATGCTGCCAGCAGCCATGTGGCAAGCAGAAGGAGGTGACTTTTACATGGAAGCGTGGCGCGCATGATGCAATCCCGTAACGCAAGAAGAGGCTGGTCCCGATTGGCTGCTGTTATGCTTGCCGCTACCGGCGTGATCCTGCAAAACAGGGATATGAAGCAGGGTCTGGCGTGTACGCCTGTGTGTTGTACACATGAAAGGGAGAAAATGGGATACAGGGTTGTGGTGGCGGTACTGGCCACGGGTATTGCCTGTGGTGGCATGATGGCCGGTGCGCGGATGGCACGGGCACAGGATCTGCCCGCATCCCCTGCGCCGCATGACAGCGTGGAACTGCACAAACTGCCACCATACCAGAACAAGGTTAATGAATATATTGATCTTGCTTCCATCCAGTTGCATGGCGCGCATTCATCGGCAACGTTCATCCAGGATTTTGACGAGGATATGATCCGGCACGGGCTGCCGTTTGCCTCTGTCCGGTTCTCCGTTGTCTACAACTGTGCGGCCGATACGTACCGCACCCTGTCCTATGCCACGTGGTCGGGGCATATGGGCACGGGCCATCGCATAACTGATGGCCCCGTGCCGCGGGGGGAGATGACGGTAGATCCTTCCCTGCGCGATGGCCGACAGATTGCCTGCGCCCGCTGGAGCGCCAGCCACAAGGGCGCTGAATAACAGCCCAATCTGTGGATAAGCCAGTAAATCATGTGGATAACGAAGTGGATGACCCGGTGTGGCATCCACCGTATGGCTGGCGAAACAGGTAAAAATGCAAGATCAGCCTGCTGTGGACAGTCGGTCGCCGTGCGTGCCGCCCGCATGCGTTACGGGGGTGTGGGGGCTGTGGCAGGCGGCTGGCCCGCACCACCATTCTTGGCGGGCAGGATATCGTCACTGCCGCTCGATCCCGATACGAGCTGCCATTGCCGCCGGTCATCCTGATAGCGTGAGAGACACATGAGCAGGGCCTGGTATTTCTCCAGCCGCCCCGGATCGCTGACCAGTGAAAGGCAGGCCCCCTTCAGGTCGCTGTCATACTGTGCCCACTGGGCGGTAAGGGCCGCCTGGCTTTTCTGCTCGGCGGTAATGCATTCCCCGTCGGTATCCTGCATTTCGATGTGGGCGCGTCCGCAATTGGCGGCAATATCGTATAGCGGCAGCACCAGCCTGCGACCGTGTTGGGTATCGTAGGGGTGATGGGCCAGTTTTTCTATGTCCACGCCCGGTGCCGCATGGGTGGCGGGGGCGGGTTGTAGCGGCGGGGGCAGGCTCTCGCCATGGTCCTTGGCATAGTGTGCCAGGTCATCGAGTGCGGCCATTGCTCCGCGGACTGAGAAGGGAACCGGGTCATGTTCGAACGGGATCAGCGCGCCTGTTGCCGCCACCTTCAGGGCATCCACCATGTCGGGCACCGTATCGGGCTTCAGATCGCCGCCTGCCGTGTCCCATTTCTGACCATCAAGGAAGGTCTGCAGCGCAATGGTGAATCTGCCGATCATGACCATGGCCGTTTCTACCCCGCGCGGGTTGCGGTACCGCCCGTGGCGCTGGTGGATGGCGATGCCGATCGTACCACTGGCTGAACGGTAGAACATGACATCCAGCGACCCTTGATGGGACATGACCATCGGCTGGCCTCCAGGCCCGCTATTGGCAAATACCCAGTCAGGGTCGGCCGCGCGGGCCTGCGGCAAGGTACATAGGGTTCCGATTGCCAGGATGGCAGCAGGTAGCAGGCGCATCCCGGCTTTTTCCTTCCGTATCTGCAAAAACATGGTGTGTTGTGAGTATGATAACGCGCCCGCGCCCCTGGGCCAATGCCGCGGGTGGGTACCGGCCTGACGTGGGCGGGAAAATGAAAATCTTCTTTACTATTATTCGGGCTGCCAACGTGGCACGCATCGCGCTGCAAGCAGGACATGCTTTGTCGTATACTGACCATGACCGGACATCATGATCAGGTCAGGCTTGCAGGGTGTAGACATATATTCTTTCGTGTCCATGATTGTGACATTATATGTCTCCATCATATAGCCGTGATTGTCATGATTTGTAACTCCGATTCGTCGGTCTCTGCCGTAATGGGGATTGTCGCAAAGTGAACAGGAAACTGAACCTGCTTCTGGGTTGTCTGGCGTTTGCAGGTGTGCCGGCTGTTGCTGTGGCCCAGTCTTATGATGAAAAGCCGAGTGCGATGCCCGTCGCCATGCTGCCTAGTGACGAAAGCGGCAGCCGCAGTGCATCGCAGATGCTGGTTGATGAACGTGCGGGGGGCTGGGTTGCCATTCATCATACACCCGATTCCGGTGTGCATACCGACCTGTGCATCGCAGGTTCCGAGAGCGAGATCCTGATGTTCCGCGCCGATGCCGATTCGCTTCAGGTGCGCAGCGCGGATGACCACTGGACCCTGGCCACTGGCCAGAAAGGGGACATGACCGTGACCGTGGGTGCCTATACCCATGTGTTTCACATGCAGGCAAACGATGCCACGACGCTCGCGGCCAATATCGCGCCCGGTGAACTGACCACCTTGCTCAATGCCATGGCCGGCACGCATATGGCGCTTGTGAAATTCGGGGATCGTACTACGCTCAGCGTCAACCTTGTGGGCAGCATTCCCGTTCTGGACCGTTTCCGTGGCTGTGCGGAGACCCAGCATTTTGCGGATCTGGGGCAGGGGGCCGGGCAGAAGGCTTCGCCTTTCTAGTGACTGTCCTGCCGGTCATGGGTGCATGGCAGACCGCACGCTGCCCTGTGGTGACAAGGCCCGTCCGTATGGCAGAAACTTCCTTCCAGACTGTCAGCGCAGGCTGATACCCAATGGAAGGAGTACAGGACGTGAGCCGACGTTTTCATCTTGGTGCGCTGGCGGCACTTGCCATCATGGCCGGGGGGCCGTTTCCCAGTGCTGCAATGGCGCGCGCGCGCCGGGCGCAACCTGATGCCCCCCCGCAGGCTCCTGCCCTTGATGTCGCCGCCTTCCAGACTCAGGCGGCCCAATATGTGGGCAAGGCCGTACGCATAGAAGGATGCTACATTACGTCTGCCAATTCAGGCGGGGCGGATTGCGCTGCCTTCCGTATTGCCGACCTGCCCGGGCAGGTGGACTGGAATGGTACCGTGCCCCTTGATGGCACGACCATGGAGGAAGCCTCCCTGCGCCGTGCCCAGCAGATCTGTGGCGATACCGGCCAGCAGCCCCAGTGCCGGGCCGAGGTCAGTGGCGTGGTGTACGATCCGTTCGGCGACATGGGCGTGCAGGGCCAGCGTAATTTCGAATTGCGCAATGCCCGCATCCACTGGCTGGCCCCGGTGGCACCCAAGGCTGCCGCCACTAAGACTGCGGCCCATCATGCTGCGCGCTGAGCCCTTCAGGTGTCTGTTGAAAGATAAGAGACTGTTTTAAAAAGAGTTATTGGGATCTGTTGGGAATTATGCTTTTTGTATCCTCTGAATATGATTCAAAGTTGATATGGGTCGCTTCATACTGACGGATGCCCAATGGGCGAAAATGGAACCGCTGTGCCTTGGGAAGAAGTCATATCGAGGACGCAGCGGGAAGGATAACCGCCTGTTCATCGAAGCTGTGTTGTGGATAGCCCGTACTGGTAGTCCGTTGCGGGACCTGCCGCCGGGTTTTGATCATTGAAACTCGGTTTATTTCCGCTACAGCGACTGGATGGAAGCTGGTGTTTTCAAGAAGCGGTTTCTGGCGATGCCGACATGGACTATGCGACGATCGACGGCACGGTGGTTCAGGTTCACCGCCACGGCCAGGGCGTAAAAGGGGAACCAAAAGCCAGGCAATAGTATGATGGGCATGATGCAGTCTGTCTTGTCTGGTCAGACTTGGTCTGGCTGAGAGACGCTGATCGAGGAAGTCTGTGCGAAAAGGGGCAAGTCTCCACCGAGGAACTTTCGGCCGACGATCTCCGCGATTTTCTGGCATCATCAGAATAGTACAAAATGACGTGCCCTGCCATCTGATCTTGGTTCGTGGTGGATAAGCGTGCAGTTGTGCATTCGCTGGTTGCAACCCGCTGTCTGGCGGCACCTGTCTGAAAAGGTCAGAGGCATGGATCCGGCATTGGGCATGGTCTTTCCTGATGGCACGACAATCTGTGCCCATTACAAGGCAGCCGCAGCGGACAAAAAAGGGAGATATGGTGGACGCCACAGGGATCGTGAGGCGCCTGACTGCTCTTTGGCACCAAGGTCTGCGTAGCCGTAGATGGGCATGGCAGGGCGCTGTTTTTCACGCTGTCGCCCGGTCAGACACATGAACTGCCATCCGCTCATGCTCTGCTTGGAGACCTGTCGCGTTCGCCTGTCCCAAATGGACTTGCAGACACCTGACCGAAAATCTGTGGGCGAGGCTCAGGGAATGGCGGGCTGTCGCAACCCGATATGGGAAGGCAGCCGCATCTTCCTTTCCGTCATTTTCATCGTGGCTACAGCAGATTATATCAGGGCCTGTCAGGCCCTAGCCATTGTGACCAAGCAGGTGGGCGAGCAGCGTGAAGCCGCCGCCGCACAGAAGGCTGCCCATGACCACCATGGGTACGATCCACATTTCACGCATGGCCGTTTTCACATGCGCCATCATCCGGTGCGCGGACTGGCGGTGTGCGGGGGATAGAACAGGGTTGATCATGATTGTCATGGCGTGACGTCCCAGGGCGCGCGATGGCCCAAAAAAGCGACAGCGGTTTGTGACCGGTGGCGCGTAATGCAGACAGCGGACACGCCTGTCAAGCATGAAAATGACCAGCAGGTCTGAAGGGTGTGGCAGCTACGCTGTAAATGACGAAATTCGGCTATTTTCCGTTCATGATATGCTTTAAATAAGGGACGGCGTTGCGGGGTATGGCCGTATGTCCGATAAGATGTCTCTGGCCATGCATGCGTGGTTTTGCTTTCTTACGGAATTCATCCATGACTCCGCTTGCACTGATCCTGATTGGCCTTGGCTCGATTGCCGTTCTTCTGGTTCTGATCCTGTGGGTGCGGCTGCATCCCTTCGTGGCGCTGCTGTGCGTGGCGGTGGCGGTGGCGGTGCTGACCGGTATGCCGGTGGAGAAGCTGGCCGATTCGATTCAGGGCAGCATGGGCCGTACCATGGGCCATATCGCCATTATCGTAGCCCTTGGGGCCATGATCGGGCGGCTGATCGACCTCTCCGGCGGGGCGGCGGTAGTGGCGGGGCGGCTTGTTGATCGCGTTGGAGCCGCCCATGTGCCGCTGGCGCTGGTCATCGCGGCCTTCGGGGTGGGCATACCGGTTTTCTTTGAAGTGGGCGTGATCATGCTCATGCCGCTGGTCTATGGCATGGCGCGCCAGACAGGCCGCGCACCCGCAGTCTTTGGCATACCCATGGCCGTCACGATGCTGACCGTGCATGCCCTGCTGCCCCCCCATCCCGGCGCCGTGGCCGTGGCGGGAGCCCTGGGCGTGGGAGCGGGCCACATGCTGTTACTGGGCCTGCCGCTGGCTGCCGTGGCGACGGGATTGACCTATGTGCTGACCCGCCCAATCATGGCTCGGCCCTTTGGCTGCACACCCGATATCCGTGCGGTGGTGGATGAGGCCAGCCATGTTGCCCACACCCATGATGCGGCAGATGGACCGGCCAGACAGTTCATGCAGGCCAGCCAGCGCCGTCCGGTCGGTGCCGGTGAGATTGTAATGGTGATTGCTGTGCCGGTCCTGCTGATGGTGGGGGGCACGCTGGCGGGGGAACTGATGGCGCCCGGCCGCCTGCGCACGGTGCTGGTATTTGCGGGTATTCCCTTCGTTGCTCTGGGGCTGGATGTGATCCTGTGCGCGTGGCTGCTAGGGCTGCGGCGTGGCGTAGCACTTGGTACCGTATCCGAAGTGGTGGCTGCCGCCCTGCCGGGCACGGCCATTATCATCTTGATTACCGGTGCGGGGGGCGCGTTTGCACAGGTGCTGGTAGGCAGTGGAGTGGGGGATGCGCTGGGTGGCCTGCTGGCCGCCACCGGCCTGCCGTTGCTGGTGCTGGCTTTCGTGCTGACCATGATCCTGCGCGTCGCACAGGGGCCGACTACCGTGGCGCTGATGACGACAGCCGGCATCCTTGGTCCCATGATCGGACGGCTGCATCTTGACCAGACGCATCTGGCGCTGCTGGCGCTGGCGATGGGGGCGGGGGGCATGGGGTTCTCCCATGTCAATGATGCCGGGTTCTGGATCGTGACGCGCATGTGCGGTGTGAGCGTGCGTGAAGGGCTGTTGAGTTGGAGCGTGATGACGCTCATTGCCTCCGTTCTGGTCTTTGTCGGTGTGGCCGGACTGTGGGCGGTGCTGCCTGCCTGAACAGTAAAACGGTAAAAGTTTTTGGGTGCCGCCTTTTTTCAAAAAGGCGGCGTTCTCCTGAAGCTTTTTGGACAAAGCTCCACCAGAAATTTCTTTACGGTTTAAGGCGGTTTCTCAAACTGTTAGTGGCAGAAGGTACGGGGCGGTTCTGCTGGCCGCATTGCGGGCGACATCGTACGGTGTGCCTGCCGCCACGATCCGGCCGCCGCCATCGCCTGCCTGCGGCCCCATGTCGATGATCCAGTCCCCCCGTGCGGCTACGCGCATGTCATGCTCGGCCACGACTACCGTATGTCCGGCATCGACCAGCGATTGCAGGTGTATCTGCAGGCGGTCCACATCGGCTGGGTGCAGTCCGGTGGTCGGTTCATCAAGAATATAGAGCGTATGGCCCCGGCGCTGCTTCTGCAGTTCAGTCGCAAGCTTGATGCGCTGCGCCTCGCCTCCCGAGAGTTCGGTCGCGGGCTGCCCGAGCTTGAGATAACCCAAGCCTCCCTGTTGCAGGGTGCCAAGGGCAATGGCAAGGGCTGGCGTGTCGGCAAAGAAGGCGGCGGCTTCGTCCACCGTCATGTTCAGTATGTCGGCAATGCACCGGCCGCGCAGGGTTACTTCCAGCACTTCGGGCCTGTAGCGTGTACCATGACAGGTGGGGCAGGGGGAATACACGCTGGGCAGGAACAGCAGTTCCACCATGACGGAACCAGCACCCTCGCAGGTGGGGCAGCGTCCCTTGGGCAGGTTGAATGAAAAGCGGCCTGCGTCATACCCCCGCGCCTTTGCCATGTCGGTTGCGGCATAAAGCCCGCGGATCGTGTCAAACAGGCCGGTATAGGTGGCAAGGTTGGAGCGTGGCGTACGCCCGATCGGCTTCTGGTCGATCATGACCAGCCGCTTCAACTGGCTGGCTCCCGCCGTCACCTGTCCGCACGGCGTGCCTTCGGGTAGGTCGTTCACACTGTCGGCATCCGGGTCGGTCGCCAGTTTCTGCCCCAGTGCGTGGGCCACCAGCACGGGCAGCGCCTGGCTGACAAGGCTGGATTTGCCCGAGCCGGACAGCCCCGTCACGGTTACGAACGTGCCTAGCGGAATATCCACCGTCAGGTCATGAAGGTTGTTCCACGTGACTCCTGCAAGTTTCAGCCATGTCGTGGGTGTGCGGGGCGTGCCCGTGATGGGCGCATCGCCTGCGAACAGGTAGGGTGCCGTGCGCGAAAGCGGGACCGCGCGCAACCCGTCGGGCGGACCACTGTACAGCACTTCCCCGCCCCGCGTGCCGGCATCGGGGCCGACATCGACAATCCAGTCCGCGCGGCGGATCAGGCACAGGTTGTGTTCGACAATAAAGAGCGAATTGCCACCAGCCTTCAGTCCCTCCAGCGATTCCAGCAGGTTATGGGCATCGGCCGGGTGCAGCCCGCTGGAAGGTTCATCCAGCACATAGACCACGCCAAACAGGCCCGAGCGGATCTGCGTGCCCAGTCGCAGGCGCTGGTATTCCCCCGGAGACAGGGTGGTGACCGACCGGTCGGCTTGCAGGTAACCCAGCCCCAGGCGTTCCAGAACCGCGATGCGCGCGATCAGGTCCCCGGCCATCCGCCGTGCCGCAATGGCCGTGGCGTCGCCTTCCTGCGGTGTGGTGTCCAGCGCCAGCGTGCCATTGGCCAGCGGGGCAAGGGTGTGCGCCATGGCGGAAAGCGGCTGGCGCGTCATCTGCGCTATGTTCAGTCCGCACAGTGTAACCTGCAGCGCATCGGGGTTCAGGCGCTGGCCATGGCAGGTAGGGCAGGGGGCCGCGGTCAGGAACCGTTCGGCCCGCCTGCGCATGGCGGCACTCTGTGATGTGGCGAAGGTGTGCAGCACATAGCGCCGTGCGCCGGTAAAGGTGCCATTGTACCCCGCTGGAATATGCTGGCTGATCGCGCGTTGCACGGCAGCGTGGTCCAGGCCGGGATAGACGGGATAGGTCGGGGTCTCATCCGTGTACAGGATCCACTCCCGGGTGGCCTGCGGCAGGTCGCGCCACGGGCAGTCCACGTCCACTCCTTTGGTAATCAGGATATCGCGCAGGTTCTGCCCCTGCCATGCTGTAGGCCAGGCGGCCACGGCGCGCTGGCGGATGGACAGGCTGTCATCGGGCACCAGCAGGGAAGTGGTGGTATCCATGATGCGGCCCTGCCCATGGCATTGCGGACACGCTCCCATAGGCGTGTTGGCGGAAAAGGATTCTGCTTCCAGCCTTTGTATGCCGGCCGGATAATGGCCCGCGCGGGAGTAGAGCATGCGCAGCAGGTTGGACAGTGTGGTGATGCTGCCAACAGATGACCGTCCGGTGCCCGTGCCGCGCTGCTGCTGGAGCGCAATGGCGGGTGGCAGCCCTTCTATGCTGCTGACATCGGGTACCGGCATCTGCCGGAACAGCCGGCGGGCATAGGGGGAGACGGATTCCAGGTACCGCCGCTGCGCTTCCGCATACAGCGTGCCAAACGCCAGCGAGGACTTGCCCGAACCAGACACCCCAGTGAATACGACCAGTCTGTCGCGTGGCACGTCCACATCCACATTTTTCAGGTTGTGTTCACGTGCGCCACGTACCTGCACGAAATCCGCCCGATCGAGCGGGCTGGCTGAAGGGGGTCTGTGCGACATGAAAAATGGCCTCTATGCGCTGTTCCGGCCGGGACCGGGTTCGGGGCATCATTATACTGCCGCCTGCTTATTTTGCATGGCTTTGTTATGACATGTTATTATCGCACGTTTTATAATTGATAATGCGGTATAACTTTTGTCTTGCTTGACCGTTGGCGTCGGGCGGCGCATCAGGGATGCAAGGTTATGACGATATGAAAGATAGGGTGGGTACAAGCATGAAGAGCGTAATCATACTGGGCGTATCCCTATGCCTTGGTTCAGCGGGTATGACGCATGCGGCGCATGCGGCGCATCAGGGGGACGTACCGGCCATCGTGGCTGAAGCCGAGCACCATGTCGCTGCCACCCAGCCCGAACCCGGAGCGATGGTGTTCCGCAATGTGGCGGTGCATGGCGTGGACGGGGCATCGGTGGTGTGTGGCGAGATGGCTGCTAAAGATGCGCCAGCAGGGAGCACGCACATGAAATTCGGCTATGTGCAGGGGCAGGATGACCCCGTGGTGTTCAGCGGGCGCGACGTGCCGCAGAAGATCAATTTCAACGATGTCAATTCCTGGCTCAATGACAGCGTCAAGCTTGAGGATCTTGAAGAAATGGGCTGCGTGCCCAAGGGCACCTATCACAGCTATAATGAGCGACTGAGTCACGTCATGTCCCAGCGCAAGCAGTTTGGCGTGAACTGAACCGGGCAACCTGCGCCGGTGTCATGTGTTGTGCACGACATGTATGCCGTCCCTCCGCCGGGTCGCGCACGGGCCACGGGCGAGTTGGCCTGGGGGCGGATTGCACGCTGTGCGCCAACGCGCACCATGATCTGGCATTGCGCTGGCGCACAGGCAGATCACCATGCCGGATGAAAGAAGGTAATTCATGACAGATGTAACGCAGGCCATGCTGGGCCAGGACGTGATTGCAGCCGGTTCGGGTCGTATGGGTACGCTTACGGCAGTCAATGCCGATGGCACGATCCAGATCACAGTGGATGGCCCGGCAGAGAGTACGTTCAACATTCCCCTCTCATGGGTGCAGTCCACTGATGGCGGCAAGATCCTGCTCAGCCACACGGTGGAGGATGTCCAGTCCTACACCCCGCCAGCCTGAGACGCTTTTAAAACAGGTTACTGACAAAAGATAACAAAAGCTTTTGGAGGACACCTTTTCTAAAAAGCTTCACCAAAAACTTCCTTACGATTGCACGGCGTTTGATGGGCGGGATCGTGGCATGACGGATGGGACAGGCCCCTTGTCTGGCCTGCTGGCTGATACGGGGGATGACACGTTTCGCGTGCCCCTGCGCGCTTCCCCGGTTGTGTTGGGGGCGAGGGTGGCGGACCTGTGCATGCCTGCATTCCCGCCCGCGCACCGCGCACCTGATCTGGTTGATCTGGCCCGGTTCGATCCGGCTTTGGCGCTTGATATCCGTTATGCCACGGCGCGTAATTTCCTTGGTTTTCCTGTTTATCCATCAGCGCGGGCGTTCCTGCAGCGCCCGGCGGCCATTGCCCTGTCACAGGCGCGCGAACGCGCGGCCCAGCATGGTTGTGGCCTGCTGGTTTATGATGCCTACCGGCCGTGGCATGTCAGCGCGCTGTTCCGCCATGCCGTGCCCGACAGCCTGCATGATTTTGTAGGGGACCCCGCGCAGGGTTCGCGCCATAACCGGGGGTGCGCGGTGGACCTGACATTGTGGGATCTGGCGACCCGGCGGGTTGTACCCATGCCGTCCGGCTTTGATGAAATGACCGCGCGTGCCCATACAGGTTATGCGGGTGGCACTGTGCAGGCGCGTAAGATGCGTGACCTGCTGTCCAGCATCATGCAGGCCAGTGGTTTTCTGGCGCTGGCTGAGGAATGGTGGCATTTCGATTTCAGGGACTGGCAGGACTATCCCGTCATGGATCTGTCATTTGACGCGATCGGCACAGGTCTTATGCCCTGATTGCCATGCATGCTGGCAATGCAGTTCAGGTAGAATTCTGGAATTGTAAGGAAGTATAAGAGAAGGTCGCCTTTCCAGGAAAAGGCGACACCCGGGGCATGCCATCATTGTTCATTAATGGTATTTTGGAAATACACGTTCAGTTCTTCTGACCCGTTGCCTTAATTGTCATGCAGCGTACGGTCGATCGTGCGTCCCGCCTTTTCGCCCGGCCCTTTTGGCGGGTCAAAGGTGTCCTGCATCTTGTCACCAAAATGATCCAGTTTTTCACCTGCTGTCTCATGATGGCGCTTGCATGCGCTCAGGCCGGTGCCCGCCACGGCCAGCGCCAGACCAAGCAGGGCGATCGAGCGCAGGTTGCGCCATGTAGGGGCGACTGGGGCGGGTGGCGTGACCACGCGGTTGTGATGCAGGGCAATGCGGAACTGGAAATGGGTCGGGTCTGATGATGGCGTGTTGGAATTGTTGGGTGTGCCCATGTTCCGAAAATCCTGTTCTGGAAGACTGTGGTTGAAACAGCGGGGCAGGTGGGACGGTTCCCTTTACACGGGAATGTGAGGTCCTTTAGCTGAACATGGCCCGGCACTCCGGGCACAACCGCAGAAAGCGGCCATCGGCCACGAAGGCGCTTTCGCAGTTCAGGCAGTTGCGGCGGACCTGGTCAGGCCGGTCCATGGGAATGGCATGGCGGATGCGGTGGCGGCGCAGGTGGGCTTCCAGCGTTTTGATGTTCAGGCCCAGCTTGCGGGCCGTCTCGCGGGTGGAGCAGCCCTGCTGATGTAGTTGGGTGACAGAGGGCGCGATGGTGCTCCAGTCCAGTCGTGGCGGACGGGTGCGGCGGGGCGTGGATGATACGTGTGTGATTGAGTGTGCATTTTCATACACACAATGTGTAAAAAAAATATACATACAGCAAGGAAATTAAACCGATCTGTTAGATGAATCGGTGCCTGCTAGATATTTGTGTATCTTTTCTGCACAAACGGAGATCCCCATGCAAGATCCCTATCTGCCCGATGGCTGCACGCCAGCCGATATTGATGCCCGATTCGCATCCGATGAGCCTCCTTGGGTTGCCCATCATGTTCGCCAACTCCAGCAGTACCTGTGCTATCTGGCCACGATCCGGGCCGAACTGGCAGCCGTGCGTTTTGAGGGTCCGTATGACACGTGCGATATCGTGGCTGCCCTTGATGGGGAAATGGAATCCGCCCGCGAAGCGATCGCACATCCCCTGCCTGCATGAGCCACCTGTCATTCGTGTTTGAAAAAGAATGGTCCGGGCGGCACATATAAAAAGGCGTGACCCCCTTGATGGATATGTCCTGATGAGCAAACCAACTGGCCTGCCCGACCTTGATCATGCACACTTCCTGCGCCATGCCTTTGGCGTGGCTGAGCGCGCGCGGCGCGGTGGTGATCACCCCTTTGGCTGCATCCTAGTCGATGCTGAAGGGCAGGTGGTGCTGGAGCAGGGCAATGGCTTTACGGCGGAAGGCGGTGACATGACCGCCCATGCGGAACGCCTGCTGGCCACACGGGCCTCGAAGCGTTTTGCGCCTTCTGTCCTGGCGGGGTGCACGATGTACACTTCAGCCGAACCCTGTGCGATGTGTGCAGGCGCGGTGTACTGGGTAGGGATCGGCCGCGTCGTGTTTGGCCAGAGCGAGCACAGCCTGAAGGAAATGACCGGCGACCACCCCGAAAACCCGACACTCGACCTGCCATGCCGGACGGTATTTGCCGCAGGCCAGCGCTGTGTTGAGGTCATCGGCCCGCTGCTGGAGGAGGAAGCCGCCGAATTGCAGCGTAGTTTCTGGCAGGCCAGGACGGGTCAGGAATAGGGCGACGGCCTTTTCAGAACCCGTTCGTGGTCGTCTGTCCGTTGGCCATGGAATAGGAGCATGCCCTGCTGCCGTCGGTCACCACTAGCCAGATGATGTTGCGCAGCCCCGTATAGAACTGCCCCGCATCGCGCAGTGACGTATAGCCGTGGTGGCGGAACCATGAGGCGATAATGGTGGTTGGCTGGTTGCCAAAAGACTTCCGGACCGTATCAAGCAACTTGTCGCATTGCGGGCGGGTGAAGCTGTCATGGTTCTGGTACCAGATCCCCACCAGGATGCTGTTGCGTCGGGGGTCGAAATCGGCAACCGGCATCATGTCGCTGTCATAGCTGTCGGGCAGGCTGTCAATTTCATGCTGCATGGCGCGCTCGGCGCGGATCAGACCCAGGTCCATCATGGTCAGCTTGTCCGCAAACAGGGTGCTGATAACCTGTGATGGCGGGGTCTGGGCCGTGGCGGGCTGGATGAAGAGCGCGCAGGCAAGGGCGCAGGACAGGAACAGGTAACGCAAGATATCCCCCATGGCGGACTGATTTGGACCATTGTGATCATGGATGCGCCATGCCTGTGACCCGGATGGGCAACCGGGGCCGCATGTCATGACAGGGATTAAATAAAAATAACTTTCAAAGCCATGCATCCAGCCTTGAATGTTATGCATATAAAGCCTATCTGCCATGAACATAATAACTATCTTGGTGGTGAACGGGAGCGCGCGGCATGACGCGGAAGAAACTGGCCCTGCGTGGGTGGATGCAGGTTCTGCGTGGTCAGATCGTGCGTGAGATCGGGTATGCCCTGAGTCATGAGCGGATGCAGCGCCGTGGCATACTGATTGAAAAACTGGGCCATGGCCTGCTTTATCGGGCGCACCGACTGGCCGTACCCAGCACGGTGGGCACGCACCAGCCCGCGCCTGAAGGCACGGTGACGGCCCCTGTCTGGCGATGATGAGTGGGGCACCCCGCTTATCAGAAAAAATTCATACGACTCTTAACGAGTCGGGGAAAACATGCACCTTATCCCCGGTTCCTGCTGTTTCTATCCACAGGGTTGCCCGGACATTCGTCCCCCGAATCTGTGGATAAGGTCAGCGGATGTGCGAGGTTACTGGTGGCCTGCAATATGCTGCAGGTCATCGCCCACATGGTGCAGTGCATCGCGCACGGACATATGGCGGCGGTTGCCTGCTTCGGACACCACGGTCACGGTTGCGGTCATGCCAGCGGCGAGGACCAGGCCCTTCGGCACGTTGTCTATATGCACGCGTACGGGAATGCGCTGCGCCAGCCGTACCCATGTATAGACCGGGTCTACCGCCGGTAGGCCCTGTATGGAGGTTGCGGCGTTGTTGCTGGCAATGCCGCGGGTAATGCTTTCCACATGGCCAAACAGTGGTTCATGGAAACCCATCAGGTCCAGCCGCACGGGTTCGCCCTCGGTAATGGAATGGATCTTCGTTTCCTCGAAATAACCATCCACCCAGTATGAATCCGCATCGATGATCTGGATGTTCACCTGTCCCGCATTGGCGTAATCGCCTGCGCGCATGGTCAGGTTGGTGACATAGCCGTTGATCGAACTGCGTACCTCGGTGCGTTCAAGGTTGATGCGCGCCTGCCTGAGATCGGCCAGTGCCCCGGCATACTGGGCTTCCGCCTGCTGGGCCACGGCCTCAAACTGCTGCTTTTCCTCGCCCGATACCGCAACGCCTGAGATATTCTGCCGCCGTTCGTACTGTGATGTCCTGAACTCCAGGTCCGCGCGGCGTTCGTTGACCGCTGCGGTTGCGATATCCACCTTCACGCGGAAATCGAACGGATCGATTATGTACAGCACATCTCCTTTGTGCACGAACTGGTTGTCGTGCACCCGCACGTCGTTGATCTGACCGGAAATGCGCGGGGCGATATTGGCAACCTGTGCCCGGACCTGCCCGTTACGGGTCCAGGGCGAGGCGGTGTAATAATCCCACAATATAATGGCTACAATGGCGGCAACCAGCAGGATGGTCAGGGTAATGGCCAGACGCACAAGGCGGTTTGCGTATGCGAACACGTCAGGATTCTTTCACAGGAGCAGGGTGTACAGGCCAACAAGGCAGATCAGCAGGCCGAACTGTGCCAGCGGCGGGTTCCACACGAACCGCCACAGGTTGCACCATGACAGCACGGTACGCAGCACGAGCAGCGTACACAGCGCCAGCCCGAGATTCATGACAAAGGCGGAAACCAGTACGCCTTCCACATCCACGACCTGTCGCATCACGTCGCCTTCCGTCTCTGGATGATGCCGTAATGCCGCAGTGGCGCTTCGGCAACCTGCCATGCCCGTAGCACCGCGTTCAGCCCCGCCAGCAGGTTGACCGCCGCGACCTGTGTCTGTGGTGGCAGGTGTGCGGTGGGGGCTGGCACGGCGGCCATTGCCTGCTGTAGTGGCGCGATCACGTCCCATGGCGCGCGCAGCACCAGCGCGCGCTGCGCCCGTTCGGCCGCCGGGCGCAGCAGGGGGCTTTTCTGCGCCTGCCGCGCATACAGGCGTGCACGCGCCAGCGCGCCTTCCAGTTCGGTAAACGTGGCAAAGCTTTCCATCTGCCGGGCATGGCAGGCGGCGGCGGGCAGGCGGTCGGTCCAGAACTGCATCTGGGCCAGTCGATCATAGGCGCGGGTCAGGCGGGTCGGGCCATCGGTCTGGCCGCGTCCAGCCATCTGGCGTTCCAGCGCGCGCACGATGGTGGCCCCCATCCAGAACCGCTGCCTGCGCGCCGAGGGTGGGAACAGCAGCACAAGAGTAATGAAGGCCAGTAGGGCCGCTAGCAGGTAGAAGATGTTACGGTTGAGGAATTCCGTCGGGTTGTAGCTCTGGTGGTTGTCCAGCCCTAGTATGGCGAAGAAAAACACTCCGTAATTGAATCCAATAGCTGCCGTGGACGGGCGCATGAGCAAAAGGCAGGCAATGAAGGTCTGCGGCAGGAGTGTGAGTGCAAGGAAGGGCATGTCCGCGCCATGGAGCAGCACGAAGAAGTTCAGCATCCCCGCCGCCAGCACGCTGCACGGCATGCCGATGACAGCCCCCATGCCAAAACGCGCGGTATCCACATTGGTGGCCGCCAGGGTCAGGGTCAGGGCGGTCTGGGCCAGGGCAACCGTCGCCCCCGGCAGCCCGGTCACCACGCACACACCCGCCGCGAAGGAAAAGCCGATCAGTACCCGCAGCGCGCCAATGAACGCTAGGACGTAATTGGGCTGGATGGCAATGTTGACAGTCGTGCCGTGTTCGGCAGCGCCCGTGCCTTCCGCCAGCATGTCCTGCCCCACGTGCAGTTGCGTGCGCGCGCTGAGCATGCAGGCCGCGCGTTCAATGGCGAAGGCTTCCTCATGGCTGGGTACATGGCCGGACTGGGTGGCGCGGATTGCATCAAGGATATGAAGGGTGAACCCCGCCTGGTCGGTGCGCAGGTCGGTGCGGCGTGCGATGCAGGCAATGGCGTCTGCCACTACGGGGGCAATGCTGTCATGGCTGGTATGGCGGCCCAGACCGTGCGCGCAGTCCAGCACGCTTAGCATGCACGTCATGGCCAGCCGTGCGCCATTGGCCCGCATGCCACCGCGTTCGAGTTCCGTGCGGGCATAGGATAGGCGTGTGGTCAGGGCCAGTACGCGCGCACCCAGCCGGATGTCTGCCTGGGCGCCCCTGTCATACCCATGCTGCAGCGCCGCGCGCGCGGTCTCGCTGATGGGACGGGTCAGCTGTTTCAGTCCGTCCGCCAGGCCCCGCCATGCTTCGGGCGAGCCGGACAGGATATTGATCACGGCTACTGAAAATACCCCCAGCGTGATGGCGGAGGCGCGTGATATGGCAATATTGAAGACGTTCTGGGGTGCGTCGATGCAGTTTACCGCCACCAGTGCCACGGTATAGCCCGACAGCAGGGCGGCGTAGGAGCGGAAGTCACGCTCCAGCGACCCCACGAACGCACAGGCCGCAAGCCACAGCGCCACCCCGCCCAGGAACGGGCCGCGCTGCTGGTTCCATACCGCCACCAGCACGATGGATACGCCCATGCCCACCAGCGTGCCCAGCAGCCGGTAGAACGCTTTGGAAAGCGCCTGCCCACGCAGGGGCTGCGCCAGGATCATGACCGTAACCCCCACCAGCAGCGGGTTGTCGAGTTGCAGCCAGAAGGCAGTGGTTAGTCCGAGCACCAGCGCGCACCAGGTACGCAGGCTGAACCCGACCCATCCCGGTGGCAGCCTGTCCACCCATGGCAGGAGCGCGCGCGCCCTGTCGTGGATGCGCTGCCTGTAACTGGCCTGTATCCCTGCCATGGCCTCCCTGACCGTGTGGTGGGTTTGTGGCGCTCAATACACTGGAAATAGCCGCCTATTCATAACAAATCATGTACGGTCGTTTTTCGCCGTACTACCCTGTGTCCATACTGGTCCGTATTCACGCTGATCTGTGTTCAGGCTGGCGAGATCACGCGGTGGCGCACCACCTCTCCTACAAAGATCAGGGCAGGACTGCCTATGTCTGCCGCACGGGCCTGTGCCGCCAGCGTGCCCAGCGTGCCGGTCACGACACGCTGGTCGGGTCGGGTGCCACGTTCCACAATGGCGGCGGGCCAGTCAGGCGGCAGGCCGTGTTCCATCAGTTGCGCGCACAGGGCGGGCAGGGCGGATACGCCCATGTAGATCACCACCGTCTGGCCCGCGCGCGCCATGCTGTCCCATGGCAGGTGCAGCGTGCCATCGGCGCGGGCATGGCCGGTCACGAATAGGCAGGCCTGTGCACAGTCGCGGTGGGTGAGCGGAATGCCCGCATAGGCAGCACATCCATTGGCCGCAGTAATGCCCGGCACGACCTGGAAGGGAATGGCGGCTTCCAGCAACGCCTCTATCTCCTCTCCGCCCCGCCCGAATACGAACGGGTCGCCACCCTTGAGCCTGAGCACGCGCTGGCCCGCCTGCGCGCGGCGCACCAGTTCGGCATTGATATCTTCCTGCGGCATGGTGTGTTTGTTGCGTCGCTTGCCCACGAACACTAGTTCCGCATCCCGGCGCACCCGGTCCAGCAGACCGGGGGAGAGGAGCTGGTCATACAGCACGCAGTCGGCATTCTGCATCATGTGCAGCGCGCGCAGGGTCAGAAGGTCCGGGTCGCCCGGCCCGGCGCCCACCAGCCAGACCTCGCCACGCGGTGTGGTGCTGGCCAGGATGTCATCAAGTATGGCGCGTGCGCGTGTGGTGTCGCCCGCGCGCGCGGCCTGCGCGCCCGTGCCGTCCAGAAAGGTTTCCCATACCTGCCGCCGCCGCGATATGTCGGGACAGTGGGCACCGACATGCTCGCGCTGCTGCTGCATGAACACGGCCAGCGTGCCGGTGCCTTCGGGTATGGAGCTTTCCACCTGTTCGCGCAGGCGGCGCGCCAGCACGGGAGCCGCCCCCCCGGTCGAGATGGCAATGCGCACCAGACCGCGATGGACCTGTGCCGGTGTGATGAAGGTGGAAGGCTGCGGGTCATCCACCGCGCAGACCGGAATGTTCATTCCGTGCGCCAGTTTCGCCACACTGCGGTTTACCGCACGGTCATCGGTTGCGGCATAGACCAGCCTGCAGCCAGGCAGGGTGGCGCGCAGGGTGGGTTCATCGGCGCTGGTGGCGATGTGGGTGATCGCGCCGTCTTCCTCCCATGCCCGCATTTCCTCGTCCAGCCGTTCCGCAATGATCTCGACCCGCGCGCGGTGGGCCAGCAGCAGGCGTACCTTGTTTGCGGCAATCATGCCCCCCCCCACCACCAGCACCCGGACACCGTCCAGTCGCAGCGCAATGGGAAACCATGCGGGTTCGGAAATATTGGTCATGCACTCAAACAGCCGGGCAGGCCGGCATCCTGTCGTTCAGGGGAAGGCGGGGCGGTCAGCAGGCTCTGCGTAACGATGGGGTGCTGCTGTCAGTCAGTGGGAGGCGACGTTCTTCAGCCCTTCGGCATAGCCCCAGCGTGCCCATGTCGAACGGTCCTTGACCGATCCCGGCGTGTTGGTGGCGCAGGCGGCCAGTGACAGCATGATGGCACAGAGACCAAGGACGGGAAGAAAACGGGCCAAAAAAACCTCCTGCACAACGCAACTGCCCCCATAGCAGAAAAGCCATGCCTTCACCACGCCAATACGTGAACTGCCCGTGTGTGCCACTGCCTTCACACACGAGGGCACGAAGGTGATAAGTCATTCCGGCCCCGTGCCCCGCAGGGGCGAACCGTGGAAGGGATGACGCCGATGGAGACAATCAGCACCGTAGCCGGACTGCGCGCATGCGTGCGGGCATGGAAACGCGACGGGGCCCGGGTGGGCGTGGTGCCGACCATGGGCGCGCTGCATGAGGGGCACCTGTCGCTGGTGCAGGCGGCGCGCGCGCGGATGGACCGTGTCATTGCCACTGTTTTCGTCAATCCCATGCAGTTTGACAACGTCGGTGATCTGGAAACTTATCCCCGCACGCTGGGGCAAGATGCCCGTCTGCTGGCCAGCACTGGGGTGGATGTGCTGTATGCGCCTACGGCTGTCGAAATGTATCCGCCCGGCTTTGCCACACGCATTGCCGTGGCCGGTGCTGCCGCAGGGCTATGTGGCGGGGCGCGACCGGGGCATTTTGATGGCGTGACCACGGTGGTGTGCAAGCTGTTCATGCAGACGCTGGCGGACTGCGCTTTTTTTGGCGAGAAGGATTTCCAGCAGGTGCAGGTCATCCGCCGCATGGTGGCCGACCTTGACCTGCCCATCGAAATCGTGGCCTGTCCCACACGGCGTGAGGCGGACGGGCTGGCCCGGTCCTCGCGCAACCGGCGGCTTACGCCTATGGCCCGGCAGGCTGCTGCCGTGTTGCCCCGCGTGCTGGCGGCCTGTGCGCGTGACATTGCGATGGGGACGGAGGTGGCGGCGGCTTTGGGCAGTGCTGCCGAGCAGTTGGCCGATGCGGGATTTGCGCCGGTTGACTATATCGAACTGCGTGCGGAGGCAGACCTGGCGCCTCTTTCTGCCCTGTTACCCGGCACGCCCACGCGCCTGCTGGTGGCGGCGTGGCTGGGCGATGTGCGGCTGATCGATAACATGCCGGTGCCGCCGCCGGAAGATTACTTTAATAAACAATTGATAAATAATGATAAAAGTTCTTGATTGCCGCCTTTTTTCAAAAAGGCGGCGTTCTTTGAAGCTTTTTGAAAAAAGCTTCACCAAAAACTTCTTTACGTTTCACCTGAAAACCTTGTGGGCAGGCCTTATGCCTCGATATGGCGGGCTTCGTCGGGCAGCATGATGGGAATGCCGTCGCGCACCGGAAAGGCCAGCCCAGCACGCTTGCTGATCAGTTCACCCGCTTCACGGTCATAGACCAGCGGCCCCTTGGTCACGGGGCAGACAAGAATGGACAGCAGCCGGGGGTCGAGTGGGGGAGCGGTCGGCTTTTCGGTCATCGTGGCATATCCCATGCGGAAGTTGCGATTGGAAAGAGGAAAGCGGTCAGAAGGGGGATGCACCCTCACCCGGTCCATGTCCAGTCCCGTCCAGCAGGTTGCGCAGAATCTGCGCGCGCGCGGCGGGGGTAGGCGCCTCCAGCATGAGCTGGCGTGGTGCCGTGCCAAAGGGGCAGATCATGGGCAGGGTGACAAGCAGCGCCGCGTCATCCATCTGGCGCAGGGCATCCCACTGGGTGCTGACCCCCTGTGCTTCGCAGAAATCATGCAGCGCGTTGAGCAGGCCCTCACGGTCGAAGGGAATGTCGTCCTCGCTATCCGTCAGGTCGGACACGAAGGATGACGCATCGATCCGCGCCACCCGGTAGCCCCGGCGCAGTCCCGTCTCGCGCAGCAGGCGGAAACGCGCGATGCCGGTCAGGGTGATGGCGTAGGTGCCATCCTCACGTTCCGTCATGGCGGTAATCCGACCGATACAGCCTATGCCATATAAGGGTGGCGTCGTGCTGTAGCCATCATCCATGCCGGGCTCGTCGGCGTCAGACAGGGTGCTGGTGTCCATTCCTTCCAGCGGGCGGGGCTGGATCATACCGATCAAGCGATTGGTCGCCAGGGCATCCTCCACCAGCGCGATATAGCGCGGCTCGAACACGTTGAGCGGCAGCCGCCCCTGGGGCAGTAGCAGAGCTTCATCAAGCGGGAACAGGCCAAGTTCCGCCGGGAAGTCCGCCAGGGTCATGTCCCCTATTTGCGGAATGTTGCGGGGGATATCATCATGGATGATGACGCTCCCCCTTGCATCATGCTGCGTCACGAAAACAGCAGCGAGGACATGCGTCGCCGGGCGGCAAGGGTATCGGGGTCGGTCTGGCCCCAGGCTTCAAACAGGCGGATCAGCTGCTTGCGGGCGGCGTCATCATTCCACTGTCGGTCCGCCTTCATGATGGTCAGCAGTTCATCGGCTGCTTCCGCCCGCTTGCCAGCCGCATTCAGGGCGGCAGATAGCTCGAAACGGGCGGCATAATCCTTGGGGTTGGCATTGATCCGGGCACGGATCTCTTCCGCTTCCTCCGCCGCCTTGCGACCTTCGCGTTTGAGTTCGAGCGCCGCCCTGGCACCCGTGATCTCGGCATGGCCCGCAATCGCGGCGGGGGCATCATTGAGTGCGGTTTCCGCTCCTTCCTCATCGCCCATCTCGATCAGGGCACGGGCAAGCCCGCCCCATGCGGCAGGGTTTTCGGGCTCGATTTCCAGCACCTGCGAGAACAGGGCGGCAGCGGCCTCGGCATGGCCTTGCGTCATTTCGGCGCGGGCGGCCTCGACCAGGTCGGCGGCGGGCAGCGTGCCGCCGCTTGCGGCTTTCATTACGTTTTCGATAAAGCGGCGGATTTCGCTCTCGGGCTTGGCGCCCTGAAACAGGTCAAGGATCTGCCCCTGCCAGAAGGCGGCTACAAGGGGAACAGACTGCAGCGGCAGGCCGATCTGAGTCAGTTGCTGGGCCAGGGCACGGTTGGCGTCCACATCCACCTTGACCAGCCGCACACGCCCACCTGCCGCCCGCACCACCTTTTCCAGCACCGGGGTAAGCTGCTTGCACGGGTTGCACCATGTGGCCCAAAAATCGACCAGAACCGGCATGTCGCGGCTGGCTTCCACCACATCACGCATGAAGGTGTTCTGCGTGCCATCCATGACCGGGTCCGGCTTGCCGCCCGCCGCTGGAGCCGTAGCAGCATCTGCCGGACGGGAACTGTCATGCCGTGGGGGCTGGCCGATAATGTAGTCCATCTGGTCGTATTCCTGTCGGTCTGGCGGCCTGCAGGGGCATGGGAGCATGTGCCCGCCTTGATGCCCATGACGACCGGTTTGCATTCATTGTGACATACTAGATTGGGATTGTCGGCCATAGCCGCAACCATTTGGTAAGGAGAGGAAAAAAACTTCGAAGAAAATCATTTTTCCCTCTTGCGTGCCCACAGGCTTTGTCGTAAACACCGCTTCACCGACACGGAGCGCGGGCGTAGCTCAGGGGTAGAGCACAACCTTGCCAAGGTTGGGGTCGTGGGTTCGAATCCCATCGCCCGCTCCAGGTTTTCAAAAGAAAACAAGTCGGATACGAAAAAGCCACCGTAAGGTGGCTTTTGTCGTTTCTGGACTGATCAATGCGACAATCCCGGATCCGGGTCTAACTCATGGCACGTCTTGGCAGCCTGTCGGGTTGGGAAGGGCTAAGGTTGTAAGATGAGCAGCTTCATCTCGTTTGACCGGTCTCAGCCATATCTTCTGCCGCCTGATCTGAAGTTGTGGCTTCCGGCTGATGATATGGCGCATTTCATTGTCGCAGCCGTTGAGCGGGTTCCGATGAATGCGTTCTACGTGCCAGTGCGCACGGGAGGCAAGGCGCAGTATCATCCGCGCCTGATGCTGGCCTTCCTGATCTTCATCTATGCGAACAGGACTTTTTCCTCACGCCGGATCGAGCGGGCGACATATCGCGACATCGGGGTGCGCTTCGTGGCGGCGAACCTGCATCCGGATCATGATACGATTGCCACTTTCCGGTGGACGAACCGGGCCGCCATAGAAGCTGCATTTGCGCAGGTCCTGCTTCTGGCGCGCGCGGGACAGGCCCGTTACGCCTGGGTATGGTGTCGACCGACGGCACGACAATCGATGCCGATGCGCCGTCCTGTGTCAGCACCGTGCTGTCGATGGGAAACATGATCGGTCTCCTAAAGACAGTGCGCGCCGATACCGGTTACGCCAGCGGGCAGGCCGTCTGGGACCTGCGAAAAAAGGCATCGATCCGCTGGTTGCCATCGGACAGCCCTGTGCCCGCAGACCTTACGATTTCTGCTTACATCCCGAAGCAAAAGAGCCACGCCGGATAACCAAACTCTGGCGGCTCACCATGAAGGAAAGACTGGAAACCACAGAAGCCGGAGATATTTACCGACTACGCAAACAGACAGTCGAGCCGGTCTTCGGAATTATCAAAAGCATCATGGGCTTCAGAAGATTCAGCCTGCGCGGCCTTGCAGAAGTCACAACTGAAGGCACCCTCTTTGCACGCGCATATAATTGCAAAAGAATGGCGCGGCTTCAGGCTGCATAAACCGGGTTGGCTTCGGGGTTCTAAGCCTAGAAATGCCCAACCCGACAGGCAGATAGAATAAGAAGTGGTTGTATTATTTCTCTTGGCATCATATATATATTGAATTAATAATAATAAATTACTAGTTCATTATGAAAAATGATTTCGTTTTTGATTTACATTGCAAGGATATGTTCCAGTGAAGGGGCATGCATATGGAGACTAAAGCACCTTTGGTTATTATCCTATATAATGACCTTATGGGCCATGGTTCCTGTCTCATATGCCCAGACCGTTCCCGTCAGCGTATTAAGCGCAGGTGTTACCCCGCAACAGAATATTCCCGATCATATCGACCCGCATGCCTATCTTTCCGGGAGTTGGGGCGGATTGCGGGACTGGTTGTTGAAACGGGGAATTGATATCCGCATATCCGATACGAACGAATTATGGTCCGACCCTGTGGGGGGGGCGCAGGCATCAAATAACTATATCGGTTCCACGGCCGTTGAAATGGTGACGGATCTGCACATGTTGACAGGCCTGCCGTTGGGTACATTTGACATTAGCGCCATGGAAATCCGTGGGCGACCATTCAGTAACACGCCCCTGTATGTTTTTAACCAGACCTCGAATATCGAGGCGGATGATAACGGGCGACTGTATGAACTGTGGTACAGCCAGAAATTCTTGGGCGAACGGCTGGCGTTTCGGATTGGCAAGCTGGACCTCGGGCACGATTTCATGGTCAGCAGTGTTGGGCTGAGTTTCCTGAATGCCTCTTTTTCATGGCCCATCATGCCTGATAATGACCTGTATGATCAGGGACCGGTATCACCTGTGACCACGCCAGCGATACGGTTCCGCTATACCCTGTCACCACAATGGAATTTTCTGTTTGCGGCCGCCGACGACAATCCTGTCGGCGCTCCCTTCATCAATGTAAGTGATCCGTGGAACCAGAACTGCGATCCTGCCGGAACACGGTTCAATTTCAATACAGGTGCGCTTTTTTTTGGTGAGGTCCAATACCGTAAGAACATATCGGGAAGAACGGGTACTTACAAATTCGGCGGCTATTTTGATACCGGGCGGTTTCCTGATCAGTCCGATTTCAAAAGAAACCATAAAACCAACTGGGCAGTTTATGGCGTGGCTGATCAGACTCTTCAACATTTCGGAAGGGTGACAGAACTTGACGCTTTTATCCGGGGAAACTGGACAGCGGAGACCGACCGTAACCAGATTGTCTATGCGGTTGATGGAGGTATGGCCCTGAAGGGACCTTTTCGACGTGAAGGTGATATCCTGGGTCTTGGGGCCGGGCTGGGAGCGGCCAGTCCCTATCTGGCCCAGGCAGACCGACGTTCCGGCCAGCCTGCGCAGGGGACCGAGTATCATCTGGAACTGACCTATCAGGTGCAGGTCACGCCATGGTTCATGCTTCAGCCCGATGTTCAGGGTATCGTGTCGCCCAGTGGCGGTGTCCTCGACAGTAGGGGCCAGCGTGTGCATGACGAGGCAATTTTCGGGCTGCATAGCAGCGTGACATTCTGAAGAAATAGGAAATCAGAAGCTTTTTCGTTTTATAATTTTCTTTGAGGACATCAGACTGTAACGCGTGGAACAATCTAGTCGTGTTCCCCAAAACCATCCGGTTCATTGGCCTCAGAAAATGGGCGCATAAAGGTCAAAGGGGATAGCCGTTGGTACCAGGTGGAACTGGGTGATGGTCGTGCCATCATCTGGTTATTCAGGGCATGCAGGCGCTTCGTGGACTATGGATTGCAGAGTGATCAGTCAGAAGCTCGGTGTGGATGCCGGATCTGGTATGGCAGGGATATCTTTCATATGCCGTGGCGCCTGGTGGCATGATATGCAAGCCAGACCTGACATATGCGCCGTTCAGATCGGTAGGTCACGGTTGGCGGCAATGGTTTCCATTGCAATACAGGATGTGACGGTATCCAGATCGACGCGGCTTATGAGCGTGCGATATATCTGGTCGAATGTTTCCATGTCCTGTGTCAGGATTTTCAGCATGTAATCGTAGTCACCCGCAATGCGGTAGAAATCGATTACATTGGGAATGTCATTGACGGCCTTGTGAAATCGCTCCAGCCACTCATGCGAATGGCTGCGCGTACGGATCATGACAAAAACCGTAAGTCCCAGACCTAGCTTGACCGGGTCAAGTCGCAGGGTGTGCTTGCCCGCCAGCCCCGCTGCCCGCAGGGCGTTAAGCCGCCGCCAGCATGCATTTTGTGACAGCCCGACATGGGCGGCCAGTTCGCGCTGCGACAGGCCAGCATCCTTTTGTAGGGTGCGGAGGATGGCACGATCAAAAGCATCAAACTTCTTATCCATAACGGATCATATGACAACATAATCCATGATTCATAGGATAAAATAGGAAAAAATATTGCCTTAAATCCAATTAAACTTTTTCTGTAATGTCTTTTTTTGAGGGATAGGCAACGCAGATGGATGAGACGTTTTTTACGGATTTTGAGGCAGGTCTGCGGATCGGTGGCCGTGACAGCCTCTGTCAGGGACTGATTGGGGAAGGCGCGCCCATTCCTGGCCCATTTGGTGTAAAGCCCCTTGTCTATGCTGATTATGTTGCATCGGGCCGGGCGCTAAAGCAGATTGAGGATTTTGTGCTGGCGCGTGTGCTCCCCTATTATGCCAACTCCCATACCGAAGCTTCTTTCTGCGGCAGTTACATGACCCGCATACGCCAGGCAGCGCGTGCGCATATTGCCCGGCTGTGCGGCGCGGGAGAGGGGTTTTCCACCGTGTTCTGCGGTTCAGGCGCCACAGAGGGGCTTAACCGACTGGTGCATTTGCTGGGGGTACCGGAAGCTGTGGAAGCCAGCAGGCGACCTGTGGTATTTATCGGCCCGTATGAACATCATTCCAACATCCTGCCATGGCGCGAAAGCGGGGCAGAGGTCATTACCATTGGTGAGGCTGCCTGTGGTGGTCCGGACCTGGAGCAACTTGACAGGGCGCTGGCCGAAACCGATCCCGCGCGCCTGCGGATTGGCGCCTTCTCGGCCGCATCCAACGTAACGGGCATTATTACAGATGTGGATGCGGTCACAAAGGTGCTCAAATCCCATGGTGCGCTGGCGGTATGGGATTACGCGGGTGGCGGCCCCTATCTGCCCATCAGCATGCGGGCGGGTACGGTGTATGAGAAGGACGCTGTTGTTATCTCGGCGCATAAATTCGTGGGGGGGCCAGCAGCATCGGGTATCATGATTGTACGCGATGCGGTGGTTGCACGCACGCGACCGGTCCTTACCGGTGGTGGTACGGTACGGTTTGTCTCACCCTGGGGGCATGATTATGCCACCAGCCTTGAAAGCCGGGAAGAAGCGGGCACGCCGAACGTCATTGGCAATATCCGTGCGGCGCTGGCCTTTCTTGTCAAGGATGCGATGGGTGAGCACTGGCTGGATGCGCGCCACCATGCCCTGCGCACCCGTGCGGAGCAGGTCTGGCGGCAGAACCCGCATATCGAAATCGTGGGTAATGCCCGGGCACAGCGCTATTTGCCTATATTTTCTTTCCGCGTGCATACGGACGGGGCCGGCAATATGGTGCACCAGCAACTGTTTACCCGCATGCTATCCGACCTGTATGGAATCCAGGCCCGTGGCGGATGTGCCTGCGCTGGCCCCTATGCCCATAATCTGCTTGCTATCAGCAGGAAGCATTCCGATACCCTGCGTCAGGCTATCCTGAATGGTGATGAAATCAGGAAACCGGGTTGGACGCGCCTGAATTTCTGTGCGTTGATGAGTGATGACAAGGCGGATTTCATTATCCGTTCAGTCGATGAACTGGCCCGGAACCCGACTACGCCGATGCAGGCTTACATGTGTGATACCGCAACCGCCCGGTTTCGGGTTGAACAGCCATCTTAAGTTCAGGATGGATAGCCTTTGGTGGGTATTAAGTAGCCTGATGAAGTATAAATATATTCCTGCGCATGAAAAATTCGACAGAGATTTCAGTAATAATTTCTGGTTTTGAATCATAAAGCGCGAAATATTTAAATACTCATCGGCGCGGTAGCAGGATGAAACCATGTCTGGCTTCGGTCAATCTGGCAACCTCCAGAATGCCCCCAGCGTCCATGCCGCTTCGGCAGGCTTTTCGCCTGTATGAGCGTAATCAGCATAAGCCGGTTCAATGCTCACCTCCGTCGCCGCCTGAATGGCGGCGACGAGGCATTTGTGCTCGGCGCGATCAGTTTCGACTGGCTGGTGTGACATGCGCAGGCCCAGTAGGTGTCCCAGCGATATTCAGATTTGGCCCTGCTTGCGCGTGCATTTATCCTATTTGGCGCGGAGACCGCTTTCCAGCGTCGAGCGTCATGTCCGGCTGTCGAGAAGGGTTGGCGTTACTGTCCCGCAACCATAAACGATATGCAGTTCGGCTCCACCCAGCGATGGGATAATTACGCGCAAGGGTGAGAGCATGCGTCGTTGTAAGGGGTAGGGGTTCAAAGGTGTTGGCATCTCTTATTGGTACAGGAGATGAGGGCCCGTCTGCCAACCGCCATCATTTTGTTGGGTTGGGTACATATTTAAATGTTACGATATCGGTTTATTCCTGTCTATAACATTTTATGAGGCAGGGTGCGCACAAGAATACGATATTTAACACGGTAGGGGACCATGTAGGATAGTCCAGCATCGCTGCAGGATTATAAGAACAGGACCGATGCTTAATACCATCATGAATGATTTGAAAAACGGAATTCTGATGAAATGTTCTTATTGTAATTGTGTGCACGCTTGTACCGTTTTGTAAAAAAGGAAAGGATATGATTCACAATGTCAGCACGTTCCTGCCTTGCAGTGGGCCTTGTCCTTCCATTTCTGGCTGTGCTGGGGCCACTTCCCTGGCTTTCCTCAAGCCATCTTGCCATCGCGGGCATTCCCGCTGCCCTGGCCTGGCTGTTTGCATGTCTTCCACTTACATCCCTGTGCATGGCAGTGGCATGGAAAATGGAAAAATCGGACCGGCAGGATAAGGATGACTGACATGTGGATGGCTTCGGCGGTTTTTATTGCCATTATCGCACTGTCCTTTTTTGTGGCGCTCCTGTCGCGGCGTAACCATGCCCACCAGAACACTCAGGACTTCTTTGCCGCATCTGGCCAGTTTGGCGGGCTCCTGGTTTTTCTGCTGACCGTGGGGGAGACCTACAGCATTGGCAGTATCATGGGGTTTCCGGCTGCCGCCTGGCATGAGGGCATACCCTTTGTCGGCTGGTTCCTAGGTTACATTGTTCTGGCCTACCCTGTGGGGTATTTCCTCAATCCCCTGATCTGGAAGGCGGGCAGGCGTGAGAATGCGCTGACATTTGCCGATCTGTTCAGGAGCTACTTCTCAAGCCGTTTTCTTGAAGTTGCCGTTACCCTGAGCGCCATCCTTTTCCTGTTGCCGCTTGGTGAACTCCAGATGGCGGGTCTGATCGCCACAATCGGTGAATTTCACTGGCCTTTTTCCCCATCAGTCATTGCCGGTGGCTGCGCGGTGCTGACCTTTTCATGGCTGGCTCTTTCTGGTGTCCGTGCACCGGCGTTTGTATCTGCGATCAAGGACAGTATCGTTATTCTTGCCATTGTATTCATCAGTATTGCCGTCCTGTACCATTCTTCATGGCATGCCCTTGTTCAGGCCAGTCGCGCTATGCCGCTGGCTACGCAGCGCGATAACATGCATACGATAACCACCATCCTTATACAGGCCCTCGGCTTCTGTGTCGCACCGCAGACCATCCCTTTCGTTTTTACGGCAAGGTCAGCCAGTATTGTCCGGCGTAACCAGATCCTCATGCCGCTTTATATGTTGATGTTCCCGCTCCTGCTGCTCTGCGCGCTTTATGCCAGCGCCGTAAACCTGCCCCTGAGCGGAAAAAATACGGTTTTTATTGATGTTGCCATGGCCCTTCTGCCTGCCTGGGGGTTTGGCCTTGTGACTGCGGCCTGTGCCCTGTCCGGTCTTGTCGTGCTGGCTGGTGTGTGCCTGTGTATCGGTTCGCTGGTTTCGCGTAACCTGATGCATGGGCTTCCCGACATGCGGCAGAAAAACTGCGCCAAGGTCGTGATCACGCTGTATCTGGTCTTTTGCGTTTATACGGCCATGCGCTTTTCAGCACTCATGCCGGTGCTGACAACGGTTTATTATTTGGGGGTCGTTCAGCTGTTTCCCGCAATGATGTGCATAGGCCTCGGACTGAATGTCTCAACCGGTTTTGTCACGGCCGGTTTTCTTGCAGGTGAAGTGCTGGCGATCGGTCTTGCATTTTTCGATGTGTCAGTGGAAAACATGAATGTCGGTTTTATCGGTCTGCTGCTCAATACCAGCCTGGTGGCACTGGGCTTTGCGACCAGAGCTTCGGACACGGTGAAGCAACGCAGAGAGTTGTTTTGAAGATAAGGCGTTGATGCGGCCTCTCCCTTATAAAGATAGGGCGCGGGTTGATACGATCTGGTTATTGCCCATTCTTGTCATGATTTCGCCAATTCTGGTACTGACAATCCGTGCGGCGGTGGACAGGGATTTATGCGATGCCTTGAGCAGGTCGAGCGAGGTGGGGACCTGCAGGTCGTGCGTTAGCGGTACGGCGCATAACTGCCCGTTCATGATGTAATTGTGGCAGGAGAACTCAGGCAGGAAAAGAATGGCCCGTCCACACAGGGCCAGTTCGATCTGTAGTTCAAACGCACCTGTTATGAATACAGGATCAAGTGAGATGCCATTTGATTTCACAGCACGGTCAAAGGCACGCCGGACAAAATAAGCACTGTCAGGGATGGACAATGTATGATGCGTCAGGTCATGCAGCGAAATCATGGTATTCTTACTGAGAGGGTGGCTCGGGGCCATGATGGCCGAATGAACAACAGGCAGGCGTTTGCACAGGGTCAGTTCAGACAGGTCAGGGGCAAAGATGGTCAGTCCCAGATCTGCCTTGCCTGCAACAAGGGCTTCGCCCACCAAGGGTGCGGATGAGACTTCTACCAGAAAACGAAGACCGGGATATTCATCATTAAGGGATAGAAGCGCGGGGGCCATCATGGTGGTCAATGTGCTGGACGAAACACGGATGTTTACAAGTCCGCTTCTGAGGCCTTTGAGATCATCCACCCGCTTCTGGGTATTGTCCAGTTCATGCAGGACTTTCTCCGCCGTTTCCACCACGATGTTGCCTGCTGGTGTAAGGCGTATGCCGCGCTGGTCACGTTCAAGCAGCTTGACCCGGAAATAATATTCAAGGTGTTCGATCTGTCGGCTCAGGGCTGTGGCAGTGATACCGATTTTCTGTGCTGCACCACGTAAGGATCCGATTTCAGCAATGACGCGCAGGTAATCGAAAGCTCTCATGTGCATTGATGTTTCTCAGCGCTGTGGATCGAAAACCGTAGCGTAGTGTCATCATAATTGTTGTTTTACCGCAATATGTTTTTCATGAAAATACCATGGTGGCTTATGGCCGCCCGAAAGTCGGCCTGCACTGCGTTACGTCTGCTGTTTCTACCATGCGGCAGGTCATGGAAACCTTGGCAAGGAAAGGGTCATGGATCCGTAGAGACATGAGATGACACCGCTCAATACGGCGGGAGCTTGCCCTGTTTGGTTGGCAGAAAATACGTTTTTGGTTATTTTTACTGATAATATAGAGAAAACTGGATATCGATGATGACAATGCCAATGAACTGGGATGAGTGGTTTGCCAGTGATGCAACCCGGTTGGCGGAACGCATTGCACAGGGCGCGTGCACGCCTGCCGAACTGGCGCGGCAGGCCTGTCAGGCCAGCATGCGGATCGTCCCCCAGGTGGGCGGTGTCATTGAAGTGTTCGAGGATGCGGTGGCCAGGCCTGAAACGGATGGAACATGCCTTGATGGCGCTTTTCGTGGTGTTCCTTTCCTGATCAAGGATCTTGGCCCAACGCTGAAAGGCCGGTTGCAGGAACAGGGTTCGCGATTCCTCAAAAACAACAGACCCACGCGGGATGCGTTCCTTACATCCCGGATCCGCCAGGCGGGGTTGAACATCATCGGGCGTTCGGCCGTGCCGGAATTCGGGGTCTGTGGTTCGGTGGAAAATCCAGATATCTATGTTGTCCGCAATCCATGGAACCCGGACTATACAACATTCGGTTCTTCCGCTGGCGCCGCAGTGTCCGTTGCATCCGGTATCGTGCCCCTTGCCCATGCAACCGATGGCGGCGGATCAATCCGCATTCCCGCAGGTGCGCAGGGATTGGTCGGGATCAAATGTTCGCGGGGCGTCTTTTCCATAGCACCGACCATGTCCGATATTACGGGTTATGTTTCCACGCAGGGCTGTGTAAGCCGTACCGTGCGTGATACAGCGCTTTTCATCGACAGTTGCCGTGGCGGGGCACCGGGTGAGTTCATGCCTTACTGGAAAAGTGACGCATCCTATACCAGCCTGATTACAAAAGACCCGCGACCGCTGCGTATCGCGGTTTCGCATCATTGGGGTCAATATCAGGCAGACCCGCATTTTGTTACCGAATTGGAAAGGGTGGCGGGCTTTCTGAAGGAACTGGGGCACCAGGTTGAGTGGGTGCAGCCCGATATTGATTTTGAAGAGGCATTTTCTGCCCAGACCACCTGTTATATTGGAAACTTTGCCCAGTTCATACAGAACATGTTGGACAAAAGGGGACTGATCCGGCCATCGGACGATGAAGTCGAACCCATAAACATCAGGATATGGGAAAAGGGCATAGATATGTCCTACAGCGAGCGGTGGAAGATGCAGGATGTCTTTAACAGGGTATCGCGTACACTGGGCCAGTTTTACGAAAACTGGGACATCATCCTGACACCCACCTTTGCCAAACCCACGCCCCGCCTTGGCCATAAAAAATACCTTACACTGAGTGACAACCCCGATGTGCTGAACTGGTTCTATGAGCTATGGGAGATCTTTTCCTACACCCCGCTGGCCAGTCTGACGGGTACCCCCGGCATCTCATTGCCGCTGGCATGGCAGTCATCTGGGGTGCCGTTGGGCATGCATTTCCAGACCCGGCAGGCAAATGATGGTACATTGCTGCAACTTGCGGCACAGATCGAGCGCGCCATGGAGGGAAATTTCTGGCAGGGCAGGTGCCCTGCTGTTCATGTCTAGGGCATTCCCCCCCTGAATACTGGTTCGGTGAAGAGTCTATAATTAATTGTTTTTACAAGTAATTTTACCTGTTTAAAGGCATGAATTTAAACAGGGTTTGCTCTGGCAGGCTGTCGAATTGGGATATGGAAAGGGATATTATTCATAACTTATAAAAATATATTTCTGTTCTTTGTATCGGAAATTCTAGTATTTTCATAATTCAAGCAATGTTGTTACATAAAAAATCCCAATCCGACAGTCTGTCAGGACAGGAATACAGAAAACCCCGAATAAGGAGACCCGATGGCGCATGAACTGAGCCTGTCGCCTATGCAGCGTATTGTTGCGACAGGGAACAGGAACCTTGATACCAGTGCAATATGGTGTGCACGCACCGAACTGGCCGCCTGCCTGAGAATGGCGAGCCGCCTTGGGCTGGAGGAAGGGATCTGCAACCATTTTTCGGCTGTGGTGCCGGGTCATCCCGACCTGTTCCTTGTCAACCGACTGGGGTGGGCATTTTCTGAAGCAACGGCTTCCAGCCTGCTGATCTGTACCATGGAGGGTCAGGTTATTGCAGGCGATGGTGTGCCGGAAGCCACTGCTTTTTTTATCCATGCCTGTTTGCACAAACACTGTCCGCGTATTGGAGCGGCCTTTCATACACATATGCCCAATGCCACCGCACTGGGCATGACTGCAGGCCCGCCCTTTGTCTGGGCAGGCCAGACAGCCCTGAAATTTTATGGCAGGATTGCCGTAGATGAAGCCTATAATGGCCTAGCGCTGGATACCCGTGAAGGCGACCGGATTGCCGCAGCGTTGGGCACATGTGATATCCTGTTCATGAAGAACCATGGTGTCATGGTCTGTGCCCCCACCATAGCCGAGGCATGGGACGACCTGTATTATCTGGAGAGAGCGGCCGAAGTACAGGTAAAAGCCATGAGCACCGGACGGCCACTTGTTGCCGTTTCTCCACAAATTGCAAGCGAGACCGCCCGCCAGATGCGAGAGGGCGACGCGCAGAGTGCGCAGCTCCACCTTGAGAGCATCTGCCGTATTCTTGACCGTAGCGAGCCTGAATATCGGGTCTGAAACGAGTATGGACCTGCAGGATGCTGATGCAGGTGGAACCGGGGCATGATCATGCTCACGCTACTTTTATGGAGCGTAGGGTATAATAAAAATCCATGATAGACGGCATTTTACAATACAGTTGAAATGAACGCGTGCGCCGGGCCAGCGGTCTGGTCCATGCATGGCTTTTGCAGGGTATGACGTAGGGGGGCATCTGCATGGCCAGACCCTTTCCCGCGGCCAGCGGATGAATATCAGGAAGAATTTCAATTTCATAAAGTTAAATATCAGTTGGCATAGACCTGAAACTATTCTTTGTTTTCTGTTATGACAATAATAATGTGTCCCTGTTCATGCATCATATATCGCAGCATTCTGCACACAAAAACGATGTATGTTACGATACCGAATCTAAAATATCATGGTGCCTGTATCGCAATATGAAGGGTGGCTCACTAAGGCGCACCATCAGGGTTGACCAGCCAGGTCGGGAGATCGGAATGCTTGACATGACCGCGCGCCAGATGATCGACCGGTTTGCTGACACAAGCCTGTCGCCATTGGAATATGCCCGCTCCCTCGTTGCGCATATTGAACGCTGGGAACCGGCACTGGGTGCCCTTTACGCCTATGACCCTCAGGCCCTGCTGGAAGCCGCTGCTCTGTCCGAGGCGCGGTGGCAGGCCGGAATGCCATGCGGTATCCTTGATGATGTGCCTGTAACGCTAAAGGAACTGATCGCGACACAAGATCATCCCATACCCCAGGGCAGTCTGGACAGCACTCTCATCCCGGCCCGCGCCGATGCGCCGGTTGCCGCCAGGCTGAAGGAGATTGGTGTCATTATCTTTGTTAAGACGACTGCGCCTGATCTTGACATGCTGTCATCGGGGTTTTCGACATTTCATACCCTGGCCCGCAACCCGTGGGAGCTGTCGTGCAACCCTGACGGATCAAGTGCTGGCGCGGCGGTCGGGTATGGGTCGCTGGGTTTCAAGCTCAGCCTGGGCCGCATTCCTGTTGATCCCTATTACACAGGCCGCTGTGTCGACCCCATGACCCGGACGGTCGGTGATGCTGCGCTGATGATGAATGCTCTTGCGATGATTACTGGACCACCCGGAGTTGGGCGGAACTGCGCAACCTGTCCGAAAGCCAATTGGGGAAGGTCCCGCCGTTCATCCGTGCATGAGCCGAACGCGGCAGGTATGTCGACGGAGTGCGCGCTTGACGGGCTGGGGAAAACATTCGCCATGCGCCGTGCTTGTATCGCCCTGTTTGGGGACGTTGATGCCGTACTGTCTCCCATCACGCCCAATATCAGTTTCCCGGCCGAAAATGCGGGGCCGACCAACGACCCGGAACGGTCATTCGAGCATATTGGGGACTATCCTGAATTTTGTGCGGTGCGGTGATAATCTGCTCGAAGAGGAGCCCCCGCATGAGCATTGATAAAGATCTTCTGGACCGTCTGATGGAAGGTCGTTCACCGGGCGACCTGTTTGGCAAAAGCGGCATACTCTCGGAATTGACGAAGGCTCTGGCGGAGCGGGCGCTCAACACGGAGATGACACTTCATCTTGATGAGGAGCGCGCCGATGGCGCCTCTGCTGAGGATAATCAGCCGCCCAACCGCAGAAACGGCAATAGCCAGAAGACCGTGACGACACAGAGCGGCAAGGTTGTTCTGGATATTCCCCGGGATCGGAACGGTACGTTTGATCCGATGTTGATTGCAAAGTATCAGCGTCGCTTTCCCGAGTTCGACCGCAAGATCATCAGCATGTATGCCCGAGGTCTGACAACCCGCGAAATCCAGGGGCATATTGAAGAAATCTATGGCGTTGAGGCCTCCCCGAGCCTCATTTCCGCGATTACCGACGCCGTGATGGAGGAGGTCGCCGCCTGGCAGAACCGTCCGCTGGAACCCTGCTACCCGATCGTCTTCATGGACGCGATCCGGGTCAATATCCGCAGTGATGGGACTGTCTCGAACAAGGCTGTCTTCGTGGCGCTCGCGATCCTGCCTGACGGCACACGGGACGTTCTGGGGCTGTGGTTCCAGGCGAATGAAGGGGCCAAATTCTGGGCCAAGGTCCTCAGCGACCTGCGCAATCGGGGTGTGCAGGACATCCTGATCGCCGTAGTCGACGGGCTGAAGGGCTTTCCGCAGGCCATTGAGGCGGTCTTCCCCAGAACCCGCATTCAGACGTGTATCGTTCATCTGCTGCGTCATTCCATGAGCTTTGCCAGCTACAAGGACCGCAAGGCCATCGCCACAGCTCTCAAGGCAATCTATACAGCAGTGGACGCCACAGAGGCCGAGGCAGCCCTCGGCGGGTTCGAAGAAAGCGATCTGGGCAGACAATACCCGGCCATCGCGCCCAGTTGGCGCAGGGCATGGAATGAGGTCATTCCGTTCCTCGATTATCCTCCAGAAGTGCGCAGGTTGATTTACACAACAAATGCCATTGAGGCCCTGAACTCAAAGATCCGTCGTGCCGTGCGCACCCGCGGCCATTTCCCCAGTGAAGAGGCCGCAGCAAAATTGATTTACCTGGCGCTCAATGCTACCTCAGCACAGTGGAAGCGCTCAGTGCGCGAATGGTACGCTGTCAGATGCCAGCTCGCTATCATGTTCGATGATCGTTTCCCAATGGCCTGAAAAAATGGCACCGCACAAAATTCTACACAGTCTCGCATATTGTCTATACCGTGCCGTGGAACATATCCGAACAACCCGCCATTTCCATCAATTGCGGTTTTTCCTCTACTGGCATGCCCATCGGCCATCAAATCATTGCGCCACGTTTTGCTGATCTGACGGTCCTTAAAATGGCTACCACCTATGAAGTCCTGCGTGGGTCCATGCCACGGTGGCCTCAGGCGCCTTCTACGTGAAGTTGATTGACGGATCCATATTTTCTATTCAGAAACAATAGGATGGCGTAACAATGACCCGACAGATACAACTCCGGCACCGTTCTGTGCTTCTGATATGTGGCCTTGCCCTGTCTGCTGCAGGACTTGATAAGCAGGCTTCGGCCCGGCAGGTCTCGGCTGAAAGCTCATCCCTGACACCGCAAAAAAATCGTGTTCTGGTCAAGGCGGTTCCAGATTCCGTTGGCGCGGGAAAGGGGATGGAGCATGAAGAAATACTTGTTCATGGATCGCGGGGCAGTGCGGCCAGGCTGGAGCATACGGGTGTGGCCATCTCCCGCCTCGATCATGCAACACTGGCGCAGGCGGGGGTGACGACCATCAATGACCTGCAGCGTCTTGTGCCCAACCTGCAGGTGGAAAACGCCTTTGGTGGTGGCCAGCCGCAGTTTCACCTGCGCGGCGTGGGGTTTTTCGATTACGGGTCCAACAACATGCCTGATGTCATGACCTATGTGGATGGCGTGGCCTATCCTTTCGGGATCATGACACAGGGTGTGATGTTCGATGTTTCCGAGGTCGAGGTCGAGCGCGGCCCCACGGGTGCGACATCTGGTCGTAACACGACGGGGGGCGATATTGATATCGTGACGGCCGAGCCTACCCATAAATGGTCCGCGGGCGTTATGGAGGATATTGCCAATTACGCCCGCAGCAAGACGGATCTGTATGTCTCCGGTCCGCTGTCAAAGACCGTGACGTTTCGCCTGTCGGCCGAGACCAATCATGGCGGGGGTTATGAGTTCAATCGCACCACGGGCGAGCACATTGGCAACGCCAATCGCGGTGCTGTGCGTGGCAAACTGAACTGGGCGGTGGATGATACCACAACCGTATCGCTGAATGGGCACTGGTCAATTGATGATTCGGATGCAACGCCTGGTTACCTGATCAAGCCCTTTACCACCGAACTGGGTGCGGGCGTGACCATGCCGGCTGATTCCAACCATTATGCCACTGGTTGGGGCATATCGCCGCAGTTCGCCAAAATGATCGGTGTTGCCAACGATGCCAAGCCATTCCGCAAAAACCAGAGTTGGGGTATAGACATATCGGTCAAGAAAGATTTCTCATGGGCGCGCTTTACATCCATCAGCGCATTCGAGGCCATGTACCGCCATGAAATGAATGACTGGGATGCAACGCAGTCGGCTGAAGCCGATAACTACTTTGATACGAACATGACGGTCTTTTCACAGGAATTTCGTCTGACATCCCATACAAGTGGCCCGTTTACATGGGCGGCAGGGTTATACTTCTACAATGCAAATATGCAGGATGAGATGGTAACCGACTATATGTCGACCCATAGTTTCATCAACACGACCCGCTACGGGCAGACGGATACCTCGTTTTCCGAATTTGGTCAGTTGACCTATCACCCCTTTCACAATTTCAGGGTCATATTGGGGGTAAGGCATGAAAACGAGTGGAAATACCTGAACAATTTCTATACCCAGCGCTCCACCTTGGGCCCGGCAACACGCTATGACCGTTCAACCGGCATGGATCAGGTCAGTGGCAAGGTGGGGCTGGAATATAATGTTACCCCCCATATCCTGACATATTTCAATATTCGCCGTGGGGTAAAGGAAGGAGGCTTTTCGGCCTATAACCTGACATCGCCCTCTCAGATCGCACCTTTCAAGCCTGAATGGCTTCTGGCTTATGAACTCGGTTTCAAGGCGGCCATGTTCAATAACCGTTTCCACCTGACGGGTGCGGCCTTCAAGTATGATTATCATGACCAGCAGGTGCAGAGTGCTGTGGTTGATTCTGTGCTCGGCCCGATTGGCAAGATCGTGAACGCGCCGAGTTCGTCCATATGGGGTGTGGAACTGGAGGCGCAGGCCGAACCCATTCACGGGCTGCATCTTTCCCAGACCTTCGGTTACGAACAAGGGCAGTATACCCAGTTCCAGATCGCCAACCTGACCGCGACAGAAGCCCAGCATGCGCAGACAGGCGGCGCATGGCGCGCTGTCTACACCAACATGGCCGGTCATGACATGGGCTTTCCCAAACTGACCCTGAATGGATCGGCCAGCTATGATATTCATATAGCCGGGAAATATGTGCTGACACCGGAAGCGGATTATTCATACCGTAGTCAGGAAACAGCAGTTCTTCTTGGCCCGCTGTTCAATATCAAACCCTATTTCCTGCTGAATACTTCGCTGACTTTTCGCCCGGAGCATGGCCGCTGGAGTGTTACCGGATATGTCCAGAATGCGCTGAACCGCACATATGATCTGACCCGAAACTTCTTTACCACGTCGGATTTCGGTATTGTCGGGCCGCCCCGGTTTTACGGCGCACGGATGAGCTATACCTATTAGGCCATGCCTTGCAGGGAACATATTCATACTGATTTTCGGATAGGAACAATTGTATTGTTGAAATGACATGTATTGATTTTGGAAGATAATATAGTAATAACGATTATTTTTATTTTTATTTTTCATATTTTCTGATAAACAATATTTCAGCCATGCTACGGGCCGCAGTGCAAATGTATCTGGCCATTATTACAGCGGGACAGAGATAATGATGACGATGTACGTGACCTATACCGCAGACCATACAGCCAGCTTTGACCGGGATTATTATGTTGGTCATCATATTCCACTGGTCATGGAACTCTGGCAGCCTATGGGCCTGAAATCGGCCACTGCTTTTTTTCCTTCCCTTGGTACCAGTACGGGCGCACAGGGAAGTGTAGCAATATGTGAATGTATTTTCGAGAATGAAGCCGCGCTGCATGCGGCCCTGTCTTCTCCTGAAGCCGGTACCATCATGGCTGATGTGGACAAATTTACAAAAATAAAGCCCGCTCTAAGCTGTGGTCATGCAATATGATGCAGGAAGCTGTCCGCCCGGTTTCCTGATGGCCTTACACAGGTCGGAATACCTTCCGCTGTCAGGCCGCCCCGGATGTTTGTGCATACGGGGCGGAGAGGTGATGCTTCCTTCAGTAGCATTTTTGCCGATTGACCAGGCCTGCGGGCGTCTTGCCAGCCTGAAAGGCACGGATCGTGTCTATAACGCTTTCCGCACTGCTTTCAGGGTGGCTATTGCTGGCAATATGCGGCGTGATGATCACGCGCGGATGATCCCATAGCGGGGAGTCCGCAGTCAGGGGTTCAGGGTCGGTCACATCCAGTATGGCCCAGCGCAGGTGGCCGCCATCAAGTGCCGCCAGCAGGTCAGACACCACAACCTGTGGCCCGCGGCCCGCATTGATCAGGCTCGCGCCCGTAGGCAGCCGTGCAAACAGCGCGTTGTTGAAGATCCCGCGTGTCTGCGGGGTCAGGGGCAGGAGCGAGACGAGGATATCGGTTGTGGCAAGGAAGTCATCAAGCTGTCCGGTCCCGGCGAACATCGAAATGCCCTCAACGTCCTTGGGGCTCCTGCTCCACCCGCGCACATTGAAACCCAGTGCGCGGATAGCCCCGGCGCACGGAATGCCCAGCGTGCCCATGCCCATGATGCCGACCGTGGTCGTGCTGGCCCGTCGTTCGGTATGGGGGCGCCACAGGTGTTGCATCTGCTGCGTGCGGTAAAGGGGCAGGTCACGATGGGCGGCCAGCACGTAAGCCGTCACATATTCCACCATGCCGGCAGTCAGTGCCGGTTCGATCATCTTCACCAGTCCCACATGATCGGGGAAGGTGGACAGGTCAAACTGATCCACCCCGGCCCCGAGTGAAAAGACCAGCCTGAGATTGGGGAACCGTGTAAACAGGTCCCGCTCCGGGCGCCACATGGCGATGTACTCGACATCAGCCGGGTCACCACATTCAGGATGGAAGTGGAATTCCATCTCCGGCATCAGCCTGTGGAACACATCCTTCCAGTGCACGTCGCGCTTCTGGCTCTGTTTCAGTACAAAAGACATGCTGCCCTTTCCATCATGCTGGTGTGTGCCCTGCCTGCCGGTTCACGTAGCTGCCGGGTATGGAACCAAACGATACATTGATACTGTGGGTGTCACAGCAGTTTCATGACCTTGAGCAGCATCCATGTAATCATCATGAAGATAAAGCAGATACCGCCTGCTTCCACTGTGCCCAGGCTACCCGCAGCCAGGAACATGCCGCCCGTGTTCATGCCGAAAAAACCGGTTACGAAAGTTGCAGGCAGCATGAGCGTGGTCACGATGGAAACGGTGTAAAGGCGGCGGTTGGTTTCTTCCGCCTGGCCCGATGCCAGTTCATCCTGCAAGGAGCGTGCGCGGTCCTGCAGGGCCAGAAGGTCATCGAGTGCCGCATGGATCTGGCGCTGGGAACGGTCGCGTATGTCGTCCTCTGCCCATTCGGGCAGTTCCAGGTCTTCGTTATGAAAAATGCGGTCAACGGGCGAAATCACGCGGCGCAGTTCGGTCGAACGGCGGCGCACGCGTCCGATCAGCCCGCTTATGCGTCCGAAATCCGTGTGCTGGTCCAGTGTCAGCAGCAAGTCCTCGGCCCGGTCAAGCTGGTCATCGAGCATGCCGATGTTGCGTCGCACGGTATCGGCAAACTCAAGCAGGGTGTGATCGACCACCTCGGCAGGGGAATCGAGGGAATCGATGCGTTGCAGCGCGCGGTAGACAACCCCCAGCGCCGGTACGGGCTGGCGGCGGGTGGTGATGAGCAACGTAGGCAGCACTGCGAAGCGCCATGCAGAGAGGTTCTTGTCATCTTCTGACATGGCATCGTCAAAACCGGGCAGGGCACCATAGACAATATCGCCCTCGGCTTCCACATTCGTGCCCCGATCCGTGCTGCCCAGCGCCAGACGCACTTCCTCAGACAGGCAGGGTATGGCCTGTATGTGAGCACGGCTGGCGGTATGGACGATATCGTAATGCAGCCAGACCCACGATCCCGGATTTTCGGGGGGCAGGCCCTGCAGGGCATGGGCGATCTGCGCATCGTTCAGGCGTTGCGGACGCTGGCCCGACTGGCAGGCAATGGCCCACACCAGCCCGTTGGAGACGGATGTGGGAGCAGCCAGCACGGCAGGTAAAGGGGCGGCGTTATCCGCCATCGGGAAATCGGAGATGGTTTCCATCGCATATCCCTTCATCGTGCCGCCGTCCGGGCACTTTTGGCTCTGGCTGGTCGTGTGTCTGGCCCAGATGAAACGGGCGGCCGGTGGCAGCCTGCCACACGTCCGCCCCTCTGGCACTTCAGCCAGGTATTATTTCATGAGGTCGGGGGAGACCTTGCCGCCATTGGCAGCCAGCTTTGCCATGACCTGCTTGATCAGCCAGATGTTCATGGGGGCGGTATCGTTCATGTCGCCGGTGTAGTGCAGTTCCGTTGCCAGTTCCTTGCGCGCCGCAAGCGAGCTGTCCAGGCCCAGTAGCGTCATCAGGTCCACGATGGACGTGCGCCAGTTCAGCTTTGCGGGGTATTTGGCGGCCAGCGCGCTCAGCACGGCTTCCACGTCAACCGGCTGAGCAGGTGCCGCAGCAGGAGCCGGGGTAGCGACTGACGCGGCTGCTGCGGCAGGGGGGGCACCTGCGGCGGGGGTTGCAGGGGTGGCGGCAGCAGCATGGCTGCCGAAGATCTTGGATAGGATTGAACCGAAGATGCTCATGGTCTCTTTCTCCATCGTAAGCGGAACTGGCGTAAGGCCAGTTCCGTCACAGGCACGTTAGGGTGTCCCGTGGCGCCTAGTAACGATACAGGTCATTCTTGAACGGCCCGTTGACGGGTACGTCAATATAATCAGCCTGTTCCTTGGTCATTTTGGACAGGTGGGCCCCAACCTTGGCCAGATGCAGGAAGGCAACCTTCTCATCCAGCTTCTTGGGCAGCGTATAGACCTTGTTTTCGTACTTGCCTTCGGGTGCTTCCCACAGTTCGATCTGTGCCAGCGTCTGGTTGGTGAAGGAGGCGGACATGACGAAGGAAGGGTGGCCCGTCGCGTTGCCCAGGTTCACCAGGCGGCCTTCGGACAGAACGATCAGGCGCTTGCCATCGGGGAAGATGACCTCATCAACCTGCGGCTTGATATTGTCCCACTTGAAGTTGCGCAGCGCACCGATCTGGATTTCGGAATCGAAGTGCCCGATATTGCATACGATCGCACGGTGCTTCATCTCGCGCATGTGGTCGAGCGTGATGATGTCCACGTTGCCCGTGGCGGTCACGAAGATATCGCCGCGCGGGGCGGCCTCTTCCATCGTCACGACCTCGTAGCCTTCCATCGCGGCCTGGAGCGCGCAGATGGGGTCGACTTCGGTCACCAGCACGCGGCAGCCCGCATTGCGCAGCGATGCGGCCGAACCCTTGCCCACGTCGCCATAACCGGCAACCACGGCAACCTTGCCCGCCATCATCACGTCCGTGCCACGGCGGATGGCGTCCACCAGGCTTTCACGACAGCCATACAGGTTGTCGAATTTGGACTTGGTCACGCTGTCATTGACGTTGATGGCCGGGACCTTCAGCGTGCCCTTCTTCTGCATTTCCCACAGGCGGTGCACGCCGGTGGTCGTCTCTTCGGACAGACCGCGCACGTTTTCCAGCAGTTCGGGATACTTGTCGTGCATGAGGATGGTCAGGTCGCCACCATCATCAAGGATCATGTTCGGCGTCCAGCCGTCCGGGCCATGCACGGTCTGCTCGATGCACCAGTTGAACTCGTCCTCGGTCAGGCCCTTCCAGGCAAAGACCGGCACGCCCGTAGCCGCGATGGCGGCCGCCGCCTGGTCCTGAGTCGAGAAGATGTTGCACGAAGACCAGCGGACCGTGGCGCCAAGCGCCGTCAGCGTCTCGATCAGGACGGCGGTCTGGATCGTCATGTGCAGGCAGCCCGCGATCCGCGCACCCTTGAGCGGCTGGGACGCGCCATATTCCTCACGGAGCGCCATGAGACCGGGCATTTCGCCTTCCGCGATGGAGATTTCCTTGCGGCCCCATTCAGCGAGGGAGATGTCCTTGACCTTGTAGTCGGTGCTGGTGGTCATTTTTTATCCTGTGTTCGTCAATTCGGCACAGGATATAGCCGTTTGGGCGCGACTGATCCAGAGCGGGCGGCATTTCATGTTCACGCCATCGTGCGGGCGACCTCTTCCGCCTGTTTCAGTATGCGCAGGAAATTCTCCCCCCACAGTGCGGCGATCTGGCTGTTGTCATAGCCCCGGCTGCGCAGTTCCGCGGTAAGGTTGCCCGACTGCGATGCATCGGCCCAGCCGCGTATGCCGCCGCCGCCATCGAAATCGGAGGAGATGCCGACATGGTCGATACCGATTCGTTTTACCGCGTAATCGATATGGTCCACGAAGTCGGCCACCGTGACCGGGCGCATCTCGCGCACGTCACGGGGGCGGAGGAAGGCATCCATCGCGGTAATGTGGATCACGCCGCCGCAGGCCCTGAGCGCATCAAGCTGCTCATCATCAAGGTTGCGGGGGTGATCACACAGCGCCCGCACGCAGGAATGGCTGGCAAAGACCGGTGCGCGGGACAGGTCCACCGCCTGCATCATCGTGGTGCGCGCGGTGTGCGATACGTCAACCAGCATGCCCAGCCGGTTCATCTCGGCCACCGCATCCCGCCCCAGCGCGGACAGGCCGCCATGCAGGCTTTCTGGATCGTTGAGGTGGTGCATGGGCCGTGCCGAGTCGGCCAGTTGGTTGTGCCCGTTATGGGTCAGGGTCATGTAACGCGCGCCAAGGGCGCGGAAACGTGCAATGAGCGAAAGATCCTCCCCCATGGCATAGCCGTTCTCCACTGCGGGGATGATGGCGATGTCACCGGCCGCATGCGCCGCGCGCACCGCCGCCGCCGTATCGCATACCTGCACGCCCGCGTTCTCGCCCGTGCGGGCAATCACGTCCAGCATGGCCAGAGCCCGGGTGCTGGCCGCCGAATGCCCCGCGTCGTCGCGCGCATCCTGCCCGACATAGGCAACAAGGCAGGCCGCCCCCAGGCCGCCTGCGCGCATGCGCGGCAGGTCCACCCGGCGCGAGGGCGCGCCGATGGCGAAGTCGCCCCGGTCGGGCCACGGGATATCGACATGGGTGTCGATGGTCAGGAGTGTGGGGTGAGCGGTGGCTTGCGGGGATGGATCGGTCATGGGGTCCCTCTCTGTATGGTGACAATGAACCACATGCACCCCAGTCCTGAAAACTGGGCATAAACCAAAACTGCTCCCGTATCGTTAGTCTGTTCACTGGCGACGCACGTCCTGCCCCGGCCTGGTTGCCACCCCGCCGCCCGTGCGACGGGGCACCCCTTTGGCCGGGTGCGCCTGACGAAGGAACCACCATGACCACCATTCCTCTCCTTACCCTTAATGATGGACACCGTATTCCCGCCATGGGCTTCGGTACCTATCCGCTGGACAACCCGCAGGCCGAGGCCGCTGTGCGTGAGGCGCTGAGGGCGGGCTACCGCCTGTTCGATACGGCGTCTCGCTACGGCAATGAAAGCGGTGTGGGCACCGGGTTGGTCAGCTTTGACGTGGGGCGGGAAGATATTTTCGTTACCACCAAGCTGCGCGGTGCCGACCAGGGTTTCGACAGCACGCTGCGCGCGTTCGAGAGCAGCCTTGAACGGCTGAAGATGAGCTATGTTGACCTGTATCTGATCCACTGGCCACTGCCGATGAAGGACCAGTATGTAGAGAGCTGGAAGGCAATGGTGCGGCTGCGCGATGAGGGGCGGATACGCTCGATCGGCGTCTCCAACTTCCTGCCCGAACACTTGCAGCGCCTTGTGGATGAAACCGGGGTCACGCCTGCGGTCAATCAGATTGAAATGCATGCGGATTTTGCCCAGGGCGCGCTGTTGGAAACCCACAGGAAACTGGGCATTCTGACCGAAGCGTGGAGCCCGCTGGGACATGGAAAGCTGATGGAAAACCCGGTGGTGCAGCGCGTGGCGGCCCGGCATGGCAAGTCCGGCGCGCAGGTGCTGCTGCGCTGGGTCATCGACCGTGGCGCCATCCCCATTCCCAAAAGCGCGCATCCCGAGCGCATGCGGGCCAACCTGCACAGTTTCGATTTCCAGCTGACAGCGGACGACATGCGCGACCTCGCCACGCTGGACAGTCCGCACAACCGGATCGGCGGTGATCCCGCCACGTACGTGGAGGAATGACGGCCACGCCAGCGCTGGCGCCGCCCGTCCTGCCCGGCGCAGGACAGGATTGCGCAAGCGCTGGTCGGGCTGTTATGGTGCGCCGCCCGTCCCGCCGGGCGGGCCTTGACCGGCGCGTCCGTCATGGGAGCATGGGCGGCAAGAGCGGGATCACGGCACCACATGGCGGCACTCCAGGCAGTAGCGGTATCTAACGAAGGCAGCGCACCTACGCCCTCGCATTCTCTCCCATACAGGCGCGCCATGCGGTGGCTGGTGCTGGGGCTGGTGGGTATGCTGGCCGCGTGTGCCAGTAGTGGCCCCCGTGAAATGAGCGAAGAGCAGATCATCAAGGAAGCGGATACTTACCGCGCCCGTGCCCATAGCAGTTATACCCCGCCCGGCCCGCCGGAAGACCCTTGGGGCCCGTATATAACCGAAGCCTCGCAGCGTTTCGATGTGCCTGATATCTGGATCCGGCAGGTCATGCAGCGCGAGTCGGGCGGGCACCTCTATCGCAATGGGGAGTTCATCACATCGCTGCCGGGTGCGATGGGCCTCATGCAACTCATGCCACCGACGTATGATACCATGCGCTCGCGCTACGGCCTTGGTTCCGATGCATTCGACCCGCATGACAACATTCTTGCTGGCACCGCCTATATCCGTGAGATGTATGATATCTACGGCTCTCCCGGTTTCCTTGCCGCCTATAACAGCGGGCCGGGAAGGCTGGATGATTTTCTTGACCGCTACCATACCCTGCCCAGGGAAACGCGGGCCTACGTGGCATCCATCGGGCCAAAGATTGCCGGGGCGTCGCCGGTCAACCGCTCCCAGGCCGACCTGCTTGTCGAGTCCCGCGCCCTTGCCCACGCCCAGGCGGTGCAGAATAGCAGGACAGGGCGCAGCAGCGGGGCCCAGCTCCTGGCTTCCGTACCAGGGGGCACCGCGTCCGATGCGCCATCGCCCGAGGCCGCTGCCGTGCGGGCGGCATGGAGCGCGCGGGAGGAAAGTGGTGGTGCCCCCATGGCTACCGTCGGAACGCGGCCAGGCGTGATCAGCATGGCGTCCCGCCATGACTGGTCGGTGCAGGTGGGTGCCTACGGGTCGGTCGGGCAGGCGGAGCATGCGGCGGGGGTGGCGCGGGCCAAGGTTTCGGCCAGCGGCGTGCATACCCAGGTGGCAGGCATTGCATCGCCGCATGGTCATGTTTATCGTGCAAGGCTGACCGGCCTGTCGCATGAGGCTGCCGAACAGGTCTGTCAGCGGCTTGGCGGGGCGGGTTGCCAGATCCTGTCACCTGCCACATGACGGTATGGACCCTGCTTTCAGGGTGTGAGGAAATATGAGATATTTTTACAGGCGTCCACGCTGGTCCCTGCCGGGGCTATGCCTGCCGCTGTTGGGTATCATGGCCTTTGCGGGCTTCGTCTGTTTTTCTCCCGCGCGGGCAGCGCTTCCCGTAGGCAGCCAGGCACCTCTGTTCAATGCACAGGCTACGCGTAATGGCAGCGAGTTCAGTTTCCATCTGGCTGATGCGCTGCGGCAGGGGCCGGTTGTGCTCTATTTCTATCCCGCTGCCTTTACCCGCGGTTGCACCATCGAAGCCCATGACTTTGCCGATGCGATGGACCAGTACAAGGCGCTGGGTGCTTCGGTCATCGGAGTTTCCACTGATGACATGCCGACACTCGACCGTTTTTCGGTCAGTGAGGGGCATGGTCGTTTTCCCGTTGCGGCAGACCCGCAGGGCCAGATCGCGCGGATGTATGACAGCCGCCTGCCCCTGCTCAACCGCGCCAGTCGTACATCCTATGTCATAGCACCCGATGGCAAGGTGATCTATGCTTACAGCGCGCTTTCCCCCAGCGACCATGTTAGCAAGACGCTCGATGCGCTGCGTCAGTGGCATGCAGCACACGACCATGCCAGCCCGGTCTCCCTGCCAACTGCGGTAAAATAGGCTAGCCGCCTTTTATGTATTTGACTCGGGGGCTGGTGGCGCTATTGACTGGCCTTGCGTCATCCGCAGAGGAGAAGCCGGTGGGAACCCGGTACGGTCGCGCCACTGTATACCGCATGCATGCGGGAGTCAGACCTCTTCAGCGGATATGAATTACCATTCCGCTACGGGACGCGTTTTCCCGACAGGAGATCTGAACCATGTCTTTTCCCATTCCTTCCGTACGCCATGGTGTAGCCTGATGGCAGGACGCCTTCTGCTGCGTGGCATGCTGGCAGGCATTCTCGCCGCCTGTCTGGCCTTCCTTTTTGCTCGCGTGTTCGGTGAACCCCAGGTCAATCTGGCCATCGCTTTTGAATCCGCCATGGATGCCGCCGCCGGCGAGGCACCGGAGCCGGAACTGGTCAGCCGTGGTGTACAGGCTTCCTTCGGCATGCTGACAGCCGCCATCATGTATGGCGCCGCCTATGGCGGGCTGTTCTCACTTGTCTTTGCCGCAGCCTACGGGCGGCTGGGCCGGTTTTCGCCGCGTATGCTCGCTCTCCTGCTGGCGGGGGCAGGATTCCTAGCCGTGGTGTTGGTACCGGACCTTAAATATCCGGCCAACCCTCCTGCCGTGGGGCAGCCGGAAACCATCGGCATGCGTACCATAACATATTTTGAAATGATCATCTTCTCGCTCTGCGCGCTGACACTGGCCGTGCTGGCGGGACGTCAGTGCGCGCGCCGTCTGGGCAACTGGGGCGGGTCGCTGTGTGGCGCGGCTCTTTTTGTGGTGCTGGTGGCGCTGCTGCAGGTGGTGTTGCCCGACATTAACGAAGTGCCGGACAATTTTCCCGCCATCGTGCTGTGGCGCTTCCGTGAGGCGGCCCTGGGCATGCAGCTTGTACTGTGGGGCAGTCTTGGCCTGCTGTTCGGTGTCATGGCCGACAGGCTGCTGGCCCGTCCGTCCGTGCGCTACGGCTGAGCATCCGTTTCTGCCCCATCTGTGCCAGGTCACCAGCCGCCATGCCATGCGTCGGTCAATCCGGGGCAGGCTGGGGATGGACGAATACGGCGGAGGCGTTGCGCGCAGGGCACGCCAGCCCTCTGCTCCGGTTGCTCCATATTGTCGCACGCCCTGATGACGGTCTATGGATAGGCGCATGATCGCCGATTTCATCCGCCGTTTCATCCGGCGCCGTTCATCATCACCTGTCCAGTCCCGGTCCGTGTCACGTGCCGCGCGGCAGGTGATCGCGCCCGAATCCGGTTCGGATGCGGCCCATGCGATTGCCACCGTGACGGTTATGCCCTCGGGGAGGGTGCGTGAATGCGTGCGTACCGCGCGCGCGGTGGGCAGGCTTGCGGCCATTACCGTATGGGTGCCGCTGTCGGTCGGTTTCGAGGCCGTGCTGCTGCTGGTGCCCGGTACCGCCAAGATCCGGTGGACGCGCATGGTCTGGGGCGGGTTGTGCCTGCTGCTGTCGCTGCGCATCCGGGTTGTGGGGCGCAGGGCAGGGGGTGTTGGTGGCCGCAAGGCCCGCCAGTGTGGCGAGCGGCCGGTCATTTACGTTTCCAACCATTCCACATGGCTTGATGTGCCGGTGTTGGGCACTGTCCTACCATCGAATTTCGTGGCCAAGGGCGATATCGAGGGCTGGCCCATCATGGGGCTGGTCTCTCGCATTGGCCGGACCATATTCGTCAGTCGTCAGCGCAGCACGACCGGGCGCGAGCGTGACGAAATGCTGCACCGGTTGATGGTGGAAGGTGATAACCTGATCCTGTTCCCGGAGGGGACGTCCTCGGACGGTTCGCGCGTACTGCCTTTCCTGTCGGCCTTTTTCGCCATTGCCAAGCCGCCACGCCTGCCGCCGGGCCGGGCACCGGCCGAACCGGACAGCGAGGCGGCGCTCATTGCCGCCCGCCCCGGCATGACACCGCTGATCCAGCCCATATCGGTCGTGTATGACCAGTTGGAGGGCCTGCCGGTCAACCGCGCGCGCAGGCCGGTCTTTGCCTGGTACGGGGATATGGATCTCGGCCCGCATGTCTGGCAACTGCTCCGGTGGCGTTCGATGCGGGCGACGGTCCTGTTGCACCCGGCACTTGATCCCAATGATTTCCCCAGCCGCAAGGCGTTGGCACAGGCGACCTGGCGGGCTGTGGCGGCAGGCGCGGCCGAACTGCGCCAGAACGTGGCCCAGCCGGAAAATGAAAGTGCTTACGCCTGCCGTCCGCTGGCGGGTATGCTGCCGCAGGATCTTGAACGCAGCCGCGATTGAGGGGTTTGTGTCAAGATTGAGGCATATCATGTTCAGCAGGCATGGTGTTGACTAGGCTTGGGTACGAACCCACAGGTCCATGCTGGCCTGTGGTCGGCCCGGGTGGGTTCATTCCGCCACAGGGCCGGGGCCATGTCTGGCAACGCCAGAAAAGTGATCTCACATGGCGCGGGCTGCCGTGCCGATGCTCTGGAGTCTACGGTGGATCAGCCGAAAATTAGTGCCGATGTCCTGCTTTCTGCCATGGAGCAGGCCATTGACCCCATGGTCGTGATTGATGAGCACAACAACATCATCCTCTTCAACGCTGCCGCCGAGCGTATATGGGGCCTGCCGCGCACGGATGTGATGGGCCGCAATGTAAGCTGCCTTGTGCCGCAGGCCGAGCGTGCGCAGCACGACAGCTACATCGACCGTAACCGCGAGACAGGGATAGGCCGGATTGTCGGCACCTCGCGCGAGGTGGAGTTCACGCGCGCCAACGGTGAGTATGTGTGTGGGGAGTTGTCCATTTCCCGCGTACAACTGGCTGATTCGCACAAGATTTACTACATCGCCGTCATGAAGGATGTGACGGAGCAGAGCCGTCAGCGCAAGATCCTGATCTTGCAGAATGACGTGCTTCAGGCGCTTGCGGCCGACCTGACCGTGCAGGAAATGGGCGACCTGCTGTGCCGCAGGGTAGACGGATTCGTGCCGGGCGGGGTCGCGGCGTTCATGCTGCTTGACCGTTCAAGGCGCGGGCTGTCCATTGTGGCATCTCCGGGCATGCCCAACCGGTACCGTACGGCCCTGGACAGCATGGAACTGAGTACCGAACAGGTCGAATTACTCCGCACGGAACCGGGTAGCAGCAACAAGCTGGTGTGGGATGGCTATTCCTCGCTCGCCCGTTCACTGGGACTGCAGTGGTGCTGCTCGTCGGCCATCATCTCACGCACCGGTCAGGTCATGGGGATTTTTGCCCTCTACCTGCGTGGCGATGAAGCCGACCTGGCATGGCCGAAGCGCGTAGTTACCACGTCCATGCCATTCTGCGCGTTGGCGATCGAACAGAACGAGACGCGCCAGCATATCGCCCAGCTTTCCAATTTCGACAGCCTGACCGGTCTGCTTAACCGTACGTCGCTGCATAATGTCATCGAGCGCCTGATCATGCGCGGTGGTGACAGTCAGTTCTCGCTGTTCATGGTGGATATTGACCGCTTCCGCGATATCAACGACGCTCTGGGCCATGTGAATGCTGACCGTTTCCTCATTGAGATCGGGCGGCGTATCCGTGCGCTGGTCAATGATGAATACATCGTCAGCCGTTCGGGTGGGGATGAGTTCATCATTATCGTGCCCGACTGTTCGCATGCCAAGGCCGAACAGTTTGCCGAAAAGCTGATCAATGCCATCGCAAAGCCACTGCAGGTCGAGGAGAACACCCTCACCATCTCGTGTTGTGTAGGCATAAGCACCTTTCCCGAAAACGGGCCGGACAGCGAATCCCTGCTCAGCCTTGCCGATGCCGCCGCCCGGCAGGCCAAGGAAGACGGGCGCGGCCTGTACCGCTTTGCAGGCCATGAGAAGAACCTGGTGGCGCAGGAGCGCCTGATGCTGGGTTCGGCGCTACGGGATTCGCTCTCCAAGGGCATGCTGAACCTGCATTACCAACCGCAGGTGGAAACCATGACCGGTGGCCTGTATGGTGTGGAGGCCCTGTCGCGCTGGCACCACCCGACACTGGGTAACATCTATCCCTCCCGCTTCATTGCCGTGGCGGAGGAAACCGGGCAGATCGAAGCGATCGGCCGGTGGTCGCTGCAGGAGGCGTGCAGCCAGATGGTGCGCTGGGACCGCGATGGCGTGCGTGTGCCCACAGTTGCGGTCAATCTCTCGGCCGTGCATTTCCGCAACCGCTCACTGCCTGAATATATCGCCAATCTGCTCAGCCATCACGGCCTGACACCCGACCGGTTGACGGTGGAGATTACCGAAAGTGTGATGATGGACAGCAGCAGCGAGACCGAAGAGGTGCTGCACGCCATCCGCAGGCTGGAGGTGGGGCTGTCAATGGATGATTTCGGCACTGGTTATTCCTCGCTGTCGCGGCTTACGCGCCTGCCGCTGACCGAGATCAAGATAGACCGCAGTTTCATCAATGATTTTGAAACGGATACCAATGCCCAGGCCGTGACCATGGCTGTGATCGGCATCGGCTCGCGCCTGGGCATGACCGTCGTGACCGAAGGGGTCGAGACCGAGCAGCAGTGGCGGCTTCTGGAGGAATTGCATTGTGACGTAATGCAGGGCTATCTGTTTGCCAGACCGCTCCCGCCTGCCGAACTGGAGAAATGGTTCCGTGAACGCCAGGCCAAGGGATCGTTCGTTATTCCTTCGGCATGATAGGGGTATGGTTGTGGCCGGTTGCCTCCTGCGCGTTCTGCGCGGCGGTGGACTGGCCGGGCAATCGGTTTGATTTTATGAAATACGTTAGTCTGCTCTTTATTATTGTTTCCAGGCGGGAAAATGGCATTGCAACATGATGATCGGCTGCGGGCCCTGACGCATCAGGATGCGGATTTCTGGGCTGATCTGGTTGATAGTGTCCTGATTGTCGCGATTACGGATAGTGCGGGGGTCATTACTTACGTCAATGACCTCTTCTGTGAGATCAGTCAGTACTCGCGTGAGGAGTTGATCGGCTCCACGCACCGGATCGTCAATTCCGGCTATCATGATGCGGATTTCTTTCGTGACCTGTACCGCACGATCCAGGCGGGACAGTTGTGGCAAGGCAATATCTGCAACCGGGCGAAGGATGGTTCGCTTTATTGGGTGGCCACCACCATCATTCCCAAGCTGGACCGCCAGGGCGTGATCCAGGGGTATGTCGCCAGTCGTTTCGAGATTACCGAACTCATGAATACCCGCGACCGCCTGTGTGAACTGGCGGAGACGGATACCCTGACCGGCCTGCTCAATCGCGGGGGCTTCAATACGGCGCTGGCCGATGAACTGGCGCTTTGCCGCGAGCCCGGCAGCACCGGCCAGCATGCCCCGGCACTGGTCATGTTCGACCTTGATGGTTTCAAGCAGATCAATGACGTGCATGGCCACCATGCGGGTGACATCGTGCTGCGGGCCATTGCCTCACGCCTGATTGAACTGACCCATCCTGATGATCCGGTCAGCCGACTGGGGGGGGATGAATTCGCCGTCATTCTGCATCGCACGCTGGAAGATATCTCGCTGGAGCGGTACATGGACCGACTGCAGGCCATTCTGGAACGGCCCATCGATATCGAGACGGTCACGGTCAGTGTGGCGGGTAGTATCGGCGCGGTCCTGCTTGATGGCACCGATACGATGGAAGATGTGCAGAAAAACGCTGACATGGCGATGTACGCCGCCAAGCGCGCGGGCGGCAAGCAGTCGCAGATGTTCACCAAGAACCTGCGCGAACGCGCGCAGGCGCGTGTCTCCATATTAAGTGAGGCCCGTTGTGGGGTCGAGCGCAACCAGTTCGAGGTGTATTACCAACCCATCCTGAATTGCAGCACGCTGCAGGCGGACCAGATCGAGGCATTGCTGCGCTGGCAGCACCCTGAACGCGGCCTGCTGGCGGCGGAAGACTTTTCGGATGTGTTTACCGATGCGGGGCTGGCACAGGCCATGGGGCCGCGCATGATCGAGGCCTTCCGCCATGACGTGCGTATGTGGGACAGCAACGGTCACCCACAGCGCCAGCTTGCCATCAATCTCTCGCGCATGGACCTGATCCGTGATGACTACCAGCGCGAGCTTGAAGAATCGCTCAAGCGCTTCAACATGCATCCCGAGAACTTCGTGCTGGAAGTGACGGAAGCGATGCTGCACGGGCGTCGGGCCGATCAGGGTATCCGTAACCTGCGCGAACTGGCGCGCTCGGGCTTTCGCATAGCACTCGATAATTTCGGCAAGGGCATTACCGTGCTCAACCATCTGCGCGAACTGCCTTTCTCGCAGATCAAGATCGACCAGAGCATGGTTGCGGGCATTGTCGGCAACCCCGATGCCTGCATGGTCCTGTCCAGCCTGATCGAGATGGGGCAGGGCTTCAGGATGGAGGTTACGGTCGAGGGCGTGGAAAACCGCGAGCAGTTTGATCTGGTCATGCAGATGAAACCCGAACGGATTCAGGGCTTCTACATTTCGTCCGCCCTGTCGTCACGGGATATCCTGACCCTGCCGGAGCGCTTTGATGGGGTGATGCGCCCATGACCGGTGTCTCCCATACCATCACGGCCCGTATTGGTGATGACCTGCCTCGGATTGATGTGATCGCACTGGCCAATACCCGTCGCATCATGCATGCCGAACGTCACAATGATGGCACGCGCATGCCCCTGTTCATCCCTACTGCTTCGTGGGCAAGGCTGCTGGAGCGGCATTGCACCGGGGAAGAGACAGCAGACCAGCCCCGGCTTGCGCCTTCACGCGTCATGGATGGGCTGGAGCGTGCCCTTGGCCGGATCATGACCGAGATCGTCCGCCATGATGCAGCACATGATGAGCCACTGCGTCCGGCCTATGGCGTAACCTCCGACCTGTTTGAGGAGGGGGAGGCGCCGGTGGATATCCGCATGGTGGTAGACCAGAACACCGGCGTCGCCTGCATGCTGGCTGGGCCGCCGTCGGATATTGCAGCTCTTGGGCTGGACAAGGCTTCCGGCACACCTGCCTGAGACCGGCAGAGAGGCCGGTGCGGGCGTCATGAGACAGGACAGGCATTGCAACAGGCTGACCGGAGTACGTGACCATGCCCAGCATCAATATCAAAAAGCTAAAGAAAAGAACGAACTACGCATTGTGGAAGTGGGACCGGAACAATTCGAAGACCGAGAGCATGCAAGGCGTCTACCAGGTGGTGGGCTGGTATCTGCACGGTAGGGAAATCGACCCGCCCAAGAAGCTGCATGCCGCAGAGCAGGCGATTGAATTCCATGTGCGTGATGTCGAGACAGGTGCCCTGCTGGTCCTGACCAAGGACCCGAACGGGTTGGGTGCCATGTTTGATCATGACCGGCGCGTTACATTTCATGAGGCATGAACGAAAGGGGGCGTCAGCCCCCTTTTTTATGTCCGGGCAGCCTGAATACAGGCGGGTGGACTGCGTGTATCCTATGGTTCACCTGAGACAGGCAATATGGGGATACAGATCAAAAATATAGGGAAATCATGGTGCTGCTGGACAGGATTGAACTGTCGACCTCTCCCTTACCAAAATGACAAAAGCATAATAACACATTGATATTATTGATCACTAAAAAGTGTGTGATAAAACTGTGCTACATTTTGGCAGTTAGTTGCTAACCGTATTGTAATGTGAAAACTTTTTAATGTTTGCGTCGTAAGATTCGATAAACCGTCATACGACTGATGCCCAATTCACGGGCAAGGGCTGTTGCCCCTATCCCCGCTTTATGTCGTTCTGTAACCTGTTTACAGATGGAATCAGCTAAGGGCTTGCGCCTTTTATAGCGGCCAAAGGCCTTAGCCTTAGCAATCCCCTCTGACTGTCTTTCCTTCATAAGATCGCGTTCAAACTCCGCCACAGCGGCAAGCATGGTTAGCATCAGCTTACTTGTCGGATTGCGGGTATCTAACTCCTGTCCTCCCATTGAAAGGATCAACAGGGCAGCATCTTTGCCTTCAATATCCTTAACCAAAGCAAGTAGATCAGCCGTTGATCGGGCCAGACGATCAGGCTTTGTAACCACCAACACATCGCCAGCCCGTAAGTTATCCATACAGGCTGCCAGTTCTGACCTATGGGTGGAGGTAGCTGATATCTGTTCCGCATACACCTTGGCACAACCCTTGGTTTCCAAGTCTCTGACCTGACCTTCCAAACCCGCCACTTGATCCGTTGTGCTGGTCCGTGCGTAGCCGATAAACATATCCCACCTCCGAATGTGTAACTTTAGAATCTTAAACCCTGACAAATGTATGTAACATAAATGTAAAAATAATTCTAAAGTTACACAAAAATGTCACATCCGATCAGTAACTTTAGAGCAAGGGCTAAAGTGACACTGATATCCCAAGCCGCCCACGTGTCTACCTTGGGCGGCTTTCGTGAAAGGCAAAGTTAGCTGCTAGCTACAAAAACACCCTGTGTTTTTGTCACACAGGGTGTTTTTGGGTTTATCAGAACGTGGCTGGTTTATCGTCAATCTCTTTTGAGAGAAGATTGACAACATGCCTCGTGTTCCGGTCGTGTATAACAATGGTTTGGTTGCGTCCATCAAACCAAGCCCTACAACCGGGATAGTAACTGGAAACATCATTGATTTCTTCCAGGTCAAGAGATGACCAGTCATCTCCTATGAGATTTCTTGTCCCGTTTTCGATATTAGATTCTTTCATTTTTTCCTTTCAGAATTTTTGTTTCTTTGGTTTCAGCGGATAATCCCCTAAAATACAAAGTAATATTAACAAAAATACATGTTAATGTCAAGGAAAAAGTGATAATATTTCGTTTTTTATCATGATATATTCATCATATGACTGACGCATCGAAAACGAATACATGGAAATGCGGTCTAGTAAGGCGTTCAACCTCTAGGTGTTACCCACACAAAATGGCCCTTAAAAACCCCCCGAAACCCCTATATATAATAGTGGGTTTCGGGAAGAATTTAAGGGTGATAACACCCTAACCTTTTACCAGGTGTTGGTTCAATCCCTTGAGAATGAACGCTCATAACAGGCCCCTTTTACGGAGGGACTTGATAATGCTCTCAATTCTCTGTGCTTTATTTTTGGCAATCAAGCCCGTGTATCTACACGCCATTAATGTGTCCCTGATTTCGGTTTCATCGAACCCGTTACGTGCGAGAATACAACCTAGTCCGAAAAACTTAGCATAACGGCCTGACCCATCAGGTAGGGATTCAAAATCCTCAATCTTGCTTTGGATATAATCGCCCTGATTTTTCCCCTCTGAACTCAATCTTGCTTTGAAAGCATTAAGGGCAACAACCCTTTCCTCTGGGGTTAATGGCTGGTCTTTATGCTTTTTATCCACGACCAAGGCTTTATCTATGATATCAAAGGGATCAAGGACTTCACCGTCATATAAACGAAAATCCATGTCCGTCATTGGTTCGTGATTCGGTAGGTAAAACTTACTGGCACAGTTATATTTGCTGTCATCAAAAGGCAGATTCCCTCCCTTATCTTTGAATCCCTTTTCATACATTATGCGACTGATTTCACGGGTAAGCACCTCCCATGCTTCTCCTGTAACCGGACGTTCCAAAGGAATAACCACACGGAAATTTCCGGGGCCAGAATAGGTTTGATACATACACATCTTGATTTCAGGGAATGTTTGCCTGAAATCATCCATAGTCATGTCATGACCGGGATACCCTTCATCCTTGTCCAACATAATGAATGAAGAAAACAACACGTTGTTTTTTCCAAACCTTGTCCCTGAATCTAAAGGATTAGTATCAACCAAGGCAGGCCAAATCAAACGATTGGGTGTTTTTTTATCATATGATGTAAAGTTTTCTTCTTTTTTAAAGAAGTCTATAATTTCGTCCGCATCATTGAACTCAAGTCTTTTAACAATACCAGTTGTTTTTATGTCATCAATTATACACGCATCAAATTTACTAGAATCATTCCACTCTATTTCATTCAACAACCACTGACATTCATCTTTAATGCGTTTTCTTTCTTGTTTTTGTTCATCGCGTTGTGCTTGTGTCATAGCACCTGAAGATGAAAGCGGAGGTCTACCTCCGTGATTTTCTTCTGGTAAAAACATTTCAGACTCATGACAGACAATGGAAGCCTGCGGGAAACGTTCTTGTAGAAAATCCATACTTCGGGAATCAGGCACAAAGATATGGCGTTCCGCGTTGTTGTCGGGATTTCTGATAGAGGTTCGACTAACAGCCTGATAGGTTGAAGCCAACAGGATACCTTGTTCGATTTCAACCTCATTCAAACCAAGCCCCATTAGATAAGTTTCGGCCTGATCTGGTAGATTAAGACTCGCTAGAAAAGCTACATTGTTAATATGTTGGTATTGGTTTAGACCATGAACATAACTGGATATAACAGAAGTGGAATCCGGGTTAGGAATGGTTACATTCTTAACAATAAAATGAGTCGGAAGCCTTATAGCTTCCTCAACATCTGTATTAATGTCGTTGTTTAGAATGGTAAGACAGTCTTGACCATTAATTATACGTTCAATTATTCCAACCATTTGGTTATGGACGTTATAATTATCAGAACTTCCTAACTTTTTGCTATATTTCCTTGCCATAAAAAAGTGTATAGTTGTGTTATCAGTGTTGGTGTGTTTGTCGTATCTAAGCTGAACCTTACTGGTCATATCCGTAAATGTGACATTATATTTCTTACTCCATACATTATGACATATGGACTGGTCAAAATCCGCACTCATCATAATAACCGCATTAAAACTATCAAAAATCTCTGGTGTTCTATGCCAGAAAAACTCTAAATGCGAGGTTGTTGGATTTTTAAAGTTAGATGTTAAGGTGCTAACTTCGATTGTTGGGTCAAGTAGAATTTTTGATATTGGACCCATTACCGCATTAATATCATCTCTTGTTTGATCATCTCTGAATTTCTTTAGTGGTTGTGGGTTTTTTACATTACATTCCGAAATGGTTTTTTTGTCATTAACAAGACTCACATTGTCTGTTATTAATCGGAAGTGTTGTTTTAGCTGGATGTTGTGAGTCCCGAAAATAGCAGGTGCTTCATCTATAATAAGCACGAAGCGGTCAAGGCATGTGTTTGTGTGTCCTAATCCTGATATGGCTTCCATAAGACCAGCATGGGTCACTAAAAGGATATCTGTTTTTTTAGGTGATCCGCTTAAAAATCCAATGATATCAGATACAGGACTTGTATTTTTTTCACTATCAAAGCGGAATACACTAAAACCCAAGCCACTTAATGTAGTTTCGGTTTCCTTGAGATTGTCAATCTTTGGTTGAGAAATGACAGCTATTTTGTCCTTGTCATGTATGTAGTTGATAATACGAGGGAGGGCGTAAGTTTTACCGGCTCCACATGGAGCATTTATCTTAAAGTATTGTGCCATTGAATAATCTTTCTTGTTAGAAGTTAAAAAAAACCCAGAAGGCTGGCCGACTTCTGGGTTCTAAAGAACGATTATTCACTCTTATTTAGTAGAACCTATATGCGGCCAGCATAGGTGTTATGTTTATTTAGTAAAAAAGCGTTCAACCTCTAGGTGTTACCCACACAAAATGGCCCTTAAAAACCCCCCGAAACCCCTATATATAATAGGGGGTTTTGGGAAGAATTTAAGGGTGATAACACCCTAACCTTTTACCAGGTGTTGGTTCAATCCCTTGAGAATGAACGCTCATAACCTGTAGGGGTATAGGGGTAAAATCCAAAAAGCCCGACCTCCTAACGCAACCACCTCTTATTTTTCTGTATGCGTCGTTTTTTGAAAAGTGTTTCTGACATGACCTTTGTGTGGGGCTTTGTGTCAAAATGAACTCGTTTTGATTCTCAAGTCATCCCTAATGCCTTCAAGGGTCACATGGGAATAAAACCGCTCAATCATATCTACGGATGTCCCGCAGTTTTTAGCTAATTTATAAATCGGCACATTCATATTAAGCATATGTGTTATGTGATAATGTCGGAAGGAATAGGCTGTCCTATCTGCCCCTCTGTAATCCTTTTTTAGATGGCAAGCCTCTAACAGGGCATTAAGTCCCCCGGAAAAGGACTTTACGTGTTGTGCTTGTTCATCCGCAAACACGTAGTCAGACGGGTTAGGTGGCCTACCCCATATGGTTGACTGGATTCCCCATATCAAACCAAGGTCCGTTAGGATGCTATCTTGAGGGATAAATGCCCTATGCTTGTTTTTGCCTGATACCCGTAAAGTGACTTTCTGGCCCTCATAAGGGCTGTTCGCGTCAAAACCAAGCACATCCCCCCATTTCAGCTTTTGGGCCTCTGTAGGCCGCATCCCTGTGCCCACCATTATGCCTATGAAGGCATAAAGCATCGTGCGGTCATATCTTACGCGCGGATGCGGCTGGGCTTCTAATATACGCCTGTAGGCTGTTGCCATTAGCGTTTCGATTTCAGGTGTGGAGAAAGAGGGCCTGGCATTATCCTTCGGTTTTATCCGGTCTAAAACTGGAATCGCGACGATATAGCCGAAATCCCGGCAATAGGTGAGGAACTTTTTGAGGACAATCATTTCCCCATAAAGGGTGGCATCACTAGGAGCGACTCGTTGAACTGGTCGGGATATCCGTTTGCCAGCCCGCATGTAAGTGATGAAATCACAATCCTTACCGGGGCCAGTAATCCAGTAGGTTTTGCGCCACGGGATGAAATTACTCAATGTCTTTGTGGTTAGGTGTGACGCCTCTTTACGTCCACAAAAATCAGCCACATAGCGGCGGAGGTAGGCGGCATGAGTGTCTTTAGGACTCTTGGCCTTAACGTATTCCTCTATCACCTGTGTGACTGTTTTCGCGCGGGCTTCAAGGCCAGCCTCCGCACGGGCTAATGCCGCATAATATGTCTTGGCTGCGCGTCTATGGGCTTCAGCTTCATCTGCTGTTTTAAGCGATTCGCGTATCTGGCCCTGACCCGGCAAAGAGAATCTCACAGACCAGTTTTGTGTGCCTGACCTTTGGAAAATAACCCACTCTTTTTTCGAGAGTGCTTCGGGGCTGTGCTTAAAACTGTGCTTTTCCACCGCTAACCCTTTGATTTTACTAAGCCCAAAAATCCTGTGCTAGGACTGTGCTAGTGTATTTTCAAAAGGTTGGAGAAAAAAGTCTTTGGCTAAGTCGTTGAAAACCAAAGAAAAAATGGTGCTGCTGGACAGGATTGAACTGTCGACCTCTCCCTTACCAAGGGAGTGCTCTACCACTGAGCTACAGCAGCACTGTATGCGCGCTTCCTAACTTTTCCTGACCCGGCTGGCAACCCCTTTTCTCACCTTTTGGCAAATTGGGGAGCCTGGCCGGGGCAGGGGCGAGGTCAGTCGTCGCGGTGGATGCGCTCCATGCGTTCGTGGCGTTCCTGCGCCTCAATCGACAGGGTGGCGATGGGGCGGGCTTCCAGCCGTTTCAGGCCGATCGGCTCGCCCGTTTCCTCACAATAGCCATAGGTGCCGGCCTCAATACGCAGCAGGGCCTGGTTGATCTTGGAGATCAGCTTGCGGGCCCGGTCGCGGGTGCGCAGTTCAAGTGCGCGGTCAGTCTCGACGCTGGCCCGGTCGGTAATGTCGGCTTCGTGAATGCCACCTTCGGACAGGCTGGCAAGTGTTTCGTCTGCTTCCTTAAGAAGGTCGGCTCGCCATTTCAGCAGCTTGAGGCGGAAATATTCCACCTGCTGCGGATTCATGAATTCCTCATCATCCGAAGGGCGATAATCGGGGGGCAATGTAATCATGATGACTGGTCCCTGCGCCATGGTTCCCTGTGGCGGGTCTGGTCCAGCCAGTGGGGAACGGGGCGGCTTATACTAGCATGGCGCACACACGCCAAGCGTTTAACGCGGTTTTCAGGCCCGCTGGTGCACGGAAGGTGATCCAGCGGCCGCCTGCGGGGTCGGCGTGACTGCTGGGTGGGCTGTTGGTGCGCTGCCTCGTTTTGCGTGGGGGACCGGTTCGGGGTAGGTGGTTTCCCACCCGCCGCCCAATGCATTGTACAGTCGTACCAGATTGCCCGATATGGTGGCCGTGCTGGTGGTCAGGTCGGATTCAGCCGCCAGGTACTGGCGTTGCGTATCCAGCACGCTCAGGTAGGTCACCATGCCGTTGCGGTACTGGTCCTGCGCCAGTGCCAGCGCGTGGTGGCTGGCTTCCACGCGCTGGGCCAGATCATCATGGCGGACCTGTTCATCGGTATAGGCGGTCAGGGCATTATCCACGTCATGCCAGGCGCCGAGCACGGTTTTCTGGTAAGTGATGGCCGCTTCCTTCTGGGCGGCCTTGCGCAGTTCCAACTGCCCACGCAGGCGGCCACCCTGAAACAGGGGCAGCGTGATGGACGGGCCGACATTCCATGCCTTGGCATTCCAGAACCCCAGGTCACGGAAGGACAGGGATTCAAAGCCAAAGCCTGCATTGATGGTCACGCGCGGGTAGAACTCGGCCACGGCTTCGCCCACCTGGGCGATGGCGGCATGCAGGTTGGCTTCCGCGCGGCGGATATCGGGGCGGCGGCGTGCCAGTTCGGAAGGCACACCCACGGGCACGCGTGGCGGCACGGGCGGAATGGCAGAAGCATTCAGCAGTTCATCGGACAGCGCGCGGGGGGGCGCGCCCATGAGCAGGCTTAGCGCGTTGACCTGCAGCACAAGCTGCTGCTCAAGCTGGGGGATCTGTGCCAGCGTATTTTCATACTGCGCGCGAGCTTGCTCCACTTCCAGATTGCTGGCCAGCCCCTTGGTGTAGCGCTGCTGGTTCAGGTCCAGCATGGATTTGGCCACATCACGGTTTTCCATGACAATGCGCAGTTGTTCCTGCGTGTTGCGCAGGTCCATGTAGTCCCGCGCCACTTCCGACTGGCGCGAGATCAGCATGCCGCGCCGGGCTTCGTTCACGGCCTGGGTGTTGGCGGCAGCGGCTTCGTATTCACGGCGTACGCGGCCCCACAGGTCCAGTTCCCACGTGGCATCCACGCTGTCGCGCCACTGGTTGAACAGCGGGATCTTGGCCTCGCCGGGCTGGGGGGCAAACTGGGAAAAGCCGGGGGTGTTGGCGAGTTGGGGGTCGCTTTCCACATCGGTCACGATGCGTTGCAGCATCTTGGTGCTGTACTGCTGGCGGGCGTAGGAGCCGCTGGCCGACAGGCCGGGATAGCGCTCGGCGCCCGCAATGCGCAGTTCCGCGCGGCTCTGGGCCATGCGGTAGGCATAGGCGCGCACATCAAGGTTATCGGTGGCCACGCGCTGTTCTAGTTTGTTCAGTTCGGCATCGTGGAACAGGGTCCACCATGCGGTATCGGGGTCATCGGGTGTGGTCTGGCTTGCAACTTGCGCGGGGCTGTCCTTGCCATTGGCTGCTATATGGGCCGGACCGTTGTACTGCTTGGGTGTCCACGGTGTGGGCTTGTGGAAATTCGGGCCAACCGCGCACCCGGCGGTCATGACCGACAACCCAACCACAGCCGTGCGCCATGAAATTCCCCTACCTGTCAACGCGGCCCCCTGTCGTGCCTGAAATGGTTAATATAAATCTGTATTCCAGTGCATGGTTTCGCTACCATGGCTGAAATGACCGATCAGTTCGGTCAGTCCCCTAGCCTATCGGCTTTCCGCACGGGGTCAATCGAAAGTACGCACCGACTACTGGGAGCAGGATGATTTCAATGGACACCACGGCAGACCGGCCACGTCAGGTACAGGCGGAAGATTGCGTGCTTTCGGGGGCTTCGGCCGCCAAACGCGCGCAGATACTGGCGGGTGCCGCGCGCGTTTTTGCCGAACATGGCTACGAGGGAGCCAGCATGTCGGGCATTGCACGTGATGCCGGGGTCTCGAAGGGAACATTGTACAATTATTTTGATAGCAAGGCCACGCTGTTCTCCGCCTTTGTAGAACAGTGCGCATGCGAGAAGATGCCGCTTCTGTTCAGCCGGATAGATGAGGGGGCAAACCTTACGGAATCGCTCGACCATCTGGCCGTAGCCATGGTTCGCCTGTTCACATCGCCGCTTTCGCTCATGCTTAACCGAATCATCATCTCGGAAGCAGGCAATTTTCCTGCCCTGGCGGAGACATTCTGGAAACATGGCCCGCAGAAGGCCATCAACATCCTTTCCGCATGGCTTATGCAGCATAACGATGCGGGTGTGCTGAACATTCCCGACCCCGTTTTCGCGGCAGAACAGTTTTACGCGCTGTGCCAGACGCGTATCGCGGCGCGCGCGCGCATGCAACTGCCGGTCAATACGGATGAGGCGCACATCACCTTCATCGCCCGTTCCGCTGTCAGGACATTCCTCAACGCCTATATGCGTGAAGACCCGCGCCTGCCCCCCCTTGTCATGGAACACGCGCCAGACTGAACCCTGCTGCCGGTCCTGACTGGCAGTTTCCATTACATTTTTTATCCCCTTCCTGCACCGGACTGCCGATGATGACCTCCGTCCGCCTTGTGCCACAGGCGTAAGGCCGGGCTGTCATGCGGTGTTCCATCCGGTCATCATGACAATGAAAATTCTGGTTTCGGGGCTGGTGCCGGCTGCACGCACTGGGTCGAGCAGGGTTTGTGTTGCATAAATACAACATTGCGTAAAAGGCATGCGGCTGACGGCTTTTTTTGATTGTTATGTTATATTGTACCAAATAAGGCTGCGCCTCCCGAAATCACTTTTCTGGATGTGAGGCCGCCCTGCCATGATGCGCTTACGGTTTTCCACCCGTTCCCATTCGCCTGCCATGCTGCTGGCCATGACCATTCTCACCCCCATTGCCAGCGCAATGGGGCAGGATGTCATGACCACTGCCACCCCCACCACTACGGAACAGGAAGAGGGGTTGACCCATCTGTCCTCCGCACCTGAAACCATGACCGTAACCGCCCGGCTTGACCGCGCGCGGGTACAACTCCAGCCCTCTACCGGGGCCACGGTGCATGCCTTCAGCCGCAAGGCGCTGGAAACCATTCCCGGTGGCGATAATGCCGGGTTAAACAGCGTGTTGCTGCAGGCTCCCGGCGTGGCACAGGACAGTTATGGCCAGATCCATGTGCGTGGTGATCATAACGAGGTGCAGTTCCGCCTCGATGGCGTGCAACTGCCCGAAGGCATGAACGTGTTCGGCCAGACGCTCATGACCCGCTTTGCCGATAACCTGTCGCTTTCCACCGGGGCGTTGCCGGTGCAGTACGGCTTCCTGCAGGCGGCTGTGGTGGACATCACCACCAAGAATGGCACAACCAACCAGGGCGGCAATGTGTCGATCTATGGCGGTGCACGGGACTATTTCTTCCCCTCCGTCCAGTATGGCGGGCAGCATGGCAAGTGGGATTACTTCTTTACCGCCGACTATGTGCATGACCGGGTGGGCATCGAGAACACGACCGCATCGTTCAATGCACCGCATGACCTGAGCAACCAGTACCATTTTCTGGGGCACCTGCGGTACACGGTGGATGAGAACACGCGTCTCAGCCTGATTGCCGGGGTATCGAATGCCGAATACCAGTTGCCCAACAACGGCGGCCAGCCGATGTTTGACCAGAACTACACGGCACTGCTGCCCAACGCGCCGGCCAGTGGCGACCTGAATGAACACCAGAAGGAAATCACCGATTTCGCCATCCTGTCGCTGCAGAAGGAAATCGGTGCGTTCTCACTACAGACATCGGTCTTCTCGCGCTACAGCAGCCTTGGCTACAGCCCCGATCCCAACATGGGCGATCTGGCCTATATGGGCATAAGCCAGCATGCCGAGCGTTCGGTCATGTCAACCGGTACCCAGAGTGACGTGACATGGCGGGTGCGCCCCGACCATACCATTCGCTTTGGCTTCCAGGTCTTTGCCGAGCGCAACATCACCAAGGCGGATGCCACGGTGTTCGATGCTAATGACCAGCAGGTCAGCATCCACACGGGTAATGGCCGCACAGGTGATATCTATGGCCTGTATGTGCAGGATGAATGGCGACCGTTGCGCAACGTCACGGTCAATTACGGCCTGCGCTTCGATGGTGTGGGCGAATACACCAACGAACACCAACTCAGCCCGCGTATCAACGTGGTGTGGCGCGCGTGGAAAGGCGGCGTGCTGCATGCGGGGTATTCACGCTATTTCACCCCGCCGCCGTTCGAGGTGGTGGGTGGTTCCGACCTGCAGCAGTTCACCAATACATCCGGTGCCGCGGCATCAAATGGCAGCAGCACGGTCAAGGCCGAGCGCGACCATTATTTTGATGCAGGCTTCGAGCAGACCATTCTGCCCGGATGGCGCGTGTCGTTCGATGCCTATTACAAGATTGCCCATAACCTGATTGACGAGGGGCAGTTCGGCGCGCCGATCATCCTGTCAGGCTTCAATTACCGGCGCGGACAGGTCAATGGCTACGAATTCTCGACCGCCTATGACCGTGGGCCATTTTCGCTTTATGGCAATTTTGCGTGGTCGCGCGCCATCGGCAAGGATATTACCAGCGCCCAGTTCAATTTCGCGTCCGATGATCTGGCCTATATCAGCCAGCGCTGGATTCACCTCGATCATGACCAGCGGTGGACGGCCTCGGCAGGGGGCGCCTACACGTTCTTTCACCGTACCGGGCACCCGACACGTCTTTCGGCCACCATGGTGTACGGTAGCGGGCTGCGGCAGGATTCGGATATACCCAACGGGGGCGTGATCCCGCAATACGCCACCTTCAACATGTCGGTCGTGCAGTCTTTCCGTGACCTGTTTCATTCCTGCTTCCTGCGTACCACGCAGTTGCGGCTGGATGTGACCAACCTGTTCGATCACCCCTATATGCTGCGCAGCGGCACGGGCATTGGCGTGGGTGCGCCGCAATACGGGCTGCGCCGTACCATCCTGACCGGTATCTCGCAGTCTTTCTGACTGACATGGATGCAGGCTGCACAAGGTGGCAGACCTGTTGTGGCCTGTATGCCATAAAGCGGTATGACTTTTTCCATCCGTCCTGCAACCCCTGCCGATGCATGTCACCTCCCGGGCGTTGAACGCTCGGCCGCGCAGGTTTTCCGCACCGTGCCAGAACTGGCATGGCTGGCGGAAGGTGAAGTTCTGCCCATCGAAGCGCATCACGCATGTATGGAACAGCATGCCTGCTGGGTCGCGGTGGATGGACATGACCGACCGCTGGGTTTCCTGAGTGCCGAACGTTGCGGGCGGGACCTGCATATTCTTGAAATGTCGGTAGCCCGCCAGGTGCAGGGTAGGGGGCTGGGGTACCGGCTGCTTGCCTGTGCCGTTGCAGGCGCACGCGAGCATGGTCTGTCAGGGCTGACGCTGACCACCTTTTGCACGGTTGCGTGGAATGCCCCGTTTTACCGGAAGGCAGGTTTTCATATTATTGCACCCTCCGCGCTAGAGCCGCATCTTGCGGCACGGCTGCGGCAGGAGGCTGAAGCAGGTTTTGGTCCCGGCACACGCTGCGCGATGCGCCGTGATGTTACGGGCTGAAGCCCGATTGCGCATAAAAAAAGGGCGACCCGTAAGGGTCGCCCTTTTTTGTTACAGGATCAAGGCAGGGGAAAGGGTCAGGAATTGATCCGCTCGCCATGCAGGCTCATGTCCAGACCTTCCATTTCTTCATCACGGCTGACGCGCAACCCGATGGTCAGGTCAATGGCCTTGAGGAGGATGAAGCTGATCACCGCGCACCAGATGATCGTAACACCCACGGATTCCGCCTGTGCCAGGAACTGGTGGAAGGAGCCGCTCACCCCTTCGGGGCTGGCATCAGTGGCGGAAAGGGGACCGTAGGCAAACACGCCGGTCAGCAATGCGCCGACAATACCGCCAATGCCATGCACGCCAAAAGCATCAAGGCTGTCATCGTAGCCCATCATGTGCTTGAGCCCTGTCGCACCCCAGAAGCAGATCACACCAGCCAGAAGCCCGATCACCAGCGCGCCACCGGGCAGCACGAAGCCCGCTGCAGGCGTAATGGCTACAAGTCCACCCACGGCACCGGAAATGATGCCCAGCACGGTTGGCTTGCCGGTCTTCATCCATTCGGCGCACATCCACGAAACACCGGCCGCTGCCGCCGCGATCTGGGTGGTGGCCATGGCCATGCCCGCACGGCCGTTGGCGCCCCCTGCTGAACCTGCATTGAAGCCGAACCAGCCTACCCACAGCAGGGAGGCGCCGATGACGGCATAGGTCAGGTTATAGGGAGAGAGGTCTTCTTCCCCATATCCCTTGCGCCGCCCCAGTACCAGGGCCGCAACCAGTCCTGCAATACCAGCATTGATATGCACGACGGTGCCACCGGCGAAGTCGATCGCGCCAATCTTGCTGGCAACCCAACCATCCGGCCCCCAGACCCAGTGGGCAACCGGCACATAGACCAGCAGGCCCCACAGGATGGTGAATACGCACATGGCGCTGAATTTCATGCGTTCGGCAAAGGCGCCGGTAATCAGGGCGGGCGTGATGATGGCGAACGTCATCTGGAACGTCATCCACACGCTTTCGGGAATGGTCATGGTGGTTGCGGCATCGGTGCCCGCAGCCATGGTGAAGGGTACGTCAACACCCTTGCTGATGCCGGCACCCAGACCATTAAGCATGACACGCGACAGGCCGCCGATGAATGCGTTGCCCGATGTGAAGGTGAGGCTGTAGCCCACTACCATCCACACCACCGTCATGATGCAGCATATGCTGAAGGACTGCATCAGTGTAGCCAGCACATTCTTCTTGCGGACCATGCCCCCATAGAACAGGGCAAGGCCGGGAATGGTCATGAGCAGCACAAGCGCCGTGCTGACCAGCATCCATGCGGTATCACCTGTATCGACCGCAGGAGGGGGCGCATCCGCCGCCATGGCGGGCAGACCATGCAGGGACGCGGCTGCAACGGCCGCCACCAGCCCCGCATGGCGTCCGATCTTGCCAATCTTCTTGATCACAGCGCGTTCTCTCCGGTTTCCTGTGTCCTGATACGTATGGCCTGCTGCAGGTCGAGCACGAAAATCTTGCCATCTCCGATCTTGCCGGTGCATGCGGCAGTCTGGATCACGTCCACGACCTTGTCGCACTGGGCGGCAGGGACTGCGATCTCCAGCTTGATTTTGGGCAGGAACTGGATGTTGTACTCGGCACCACGATAGATCTCGGTCTGACCCTTCTGGCGGCCATAGCCCTTCACTTCGGTTGCCGTGAGGGCGTCCACACCGATGGAGTTCAGCCCCTCGCGTACCTCATCCAGCTTGAATGGCTTGATGATGGCAATGACGAATTTCATTTCGTTCCCTTCCTGCCGTGCCCCAGAAATGCCATTTTGCTGTCTCTGTTCCGCAAAGGCAACCATATCTGGAAGCAATATGAACTGGCTACTGTCTTTTGCCTTCCAATATGTCTCGAACGTCAGGTGTTGCCATTCTGCATGCCCTGACCGTACTTCTGGCGGGGGGTATCACGATGGTAGCAGGGAGTATTGATATTTCATTGTAACGAAAACGATCCGGCCTGTCCCGCAGCCCCGCATGCGACCTCCGTTGCCGTGGCCAGGCATGGAAAGGGCATGCCTGGCTGGGTCATGGCGGATGTGCCCATCGTGTTCCCAGCATGTGTGAAAGCCTGCTTGCGCCCGGTCCCTGATCTGGCCTACCTCTCATACCGTCATGCCAGCACCTGCTTCCCTCCCTCCTGCCCCTGCATCGCTTACTCCGTGGCCGGTGATGGTCGTGGCGGTCATGGTTACGGGCATCCTGTCCGGGGTGGGGGGGACAGTGCTGTCTCTGCTGCTGCATATGATCCAGCACCTGGCCTATGGCTACGGCCAGCCTGGCGGGCCACATACCTTTGAGCAGGGGGTCAGTGCCGCCGCACCGTGGCGGCGGATTGCCGCGCTGTGTGGCGCGGGTCTTGTTGCGGGTGTGGGATGGTGGGCGCTGGGGCGGTTTGGCAGGCCGCTGGTCGGGATTGGTGCCGCCGTGGGCAAGACGGAACTGGGGCGGCCCATGCCGCCGCTTTCCACCGTTGTGCACCTGCTGCTCCAGATCGTGACCGTGGCCCTTGGTTCTCCCCTGGGGCGCGAGGTGGCGCCACGTGAACTGGGTGCGGTCATGGCCACCGGCACGGGCCGCATGTTGGGACTCGTACCGGCAGACCGGCGCATCATCATCGCGTGCGGGGCCGGGGCCGGGCTTTCAGCGGTGTATAATGTGCCGCTGGGTGGTGCGCTGTTCATACTGGAAGTGCTGCTGGGCACAATGGGCCAGCGTGCCGTGCTGTGCGCGATTGGAGCTTCGGCCATCGGGGCCTGCGTGCCGTGGGCGGTGCTGGGCAATGTGCACCAGTATGCGATCGGGACGATGGCCCTCACCGCCCCGGTCATGCTGTGGGCGCTCTGTGCCGGGCCGATCGTGGGTGTGGTGGCGCATGGGGTGAAGCGCATGATGGCCGTTGTGCAGAGCCGGGCGGCGAAGGGGGTGTCACGCATCGGCTGGTGTCTGGTGGTATTTCCGCTGCTTGGGGTGCTGACCTGCTTCTATCCGCAGCTGCCGGGCAACGGGCGGGGACCGATGCAGCTTGCGCTATCCGACCAGATGGGGGTGCAGACGGCTGCCGTGGTGCTGGCGCTCAAGCTTGTCGTGATCATGGGGGCGATGCGCGCCGGTGCGGCCGGTGGCCTGCTTACGCCCAGCCTGGCCATGGGTGCGCTCCTGTCTACCGTGCTGGCGGGGGTGTGGAACCTGTTTCTGCCGCCGGTTGCCATGGGCACGGTGGCGTTGTTGGGGGGGATCGCCTTTCTGGGTACGTTCATGTCCATGCCGCTTACGGCCATAGCCCTTGGTATCGAATTTACGCAGATGGAGCATGACCTGTGGGTGCCCGTGCTGCTGGTCTCGGCTGGGGCGCTGCTGGGGATGCGGGTGTGCGCGCGGCTTGATGGCCAGCCTGCTCCCATGCTGCGGCCCTCGACGCTGGGCAGCATGTCGGCACGGTCCTGAAAGGGCAGCATAGAAAAAGGCGGCACCGTTGCCGATGCCGCCTTATCCTGAGGACAGTCGCATTATCTGCTGTAACGCACCGTCAGTGCTTTTCATCCCATGGGTGGGGAGCATGCACAATGGGTGGTGACTCACGTTTGAATGACCTCACGCCATTGTGGATATGGACCTATTTCTCGGCAAAGGGGTCGAAGTCGCCGTCGTTCTCACGTACGCTCCACCAGCCTTTGTTCCATTGTTCATAGGCGGGCAGCGTTTCATCGAACGGGTTCTCGATCAGCGGCTCGCCCTTTGTTGCGGCGGCCTTGCCCTGTTCAAAGGCGTCGGTCGTGTTCTGGTCGGTCATGTGGTGGTTCCTGACATGTCTGCCTGATCTGTATGGCAGGCTTACACCATGTGCCCCCTGCCCGCAGCCCCGCATGGTGGTGGGGGGGTAATGCGCTGGGCGCAGATGTGTTCAGGTCGTGGTGCCATAGGTCATGCCACGGTCACGCAGCCAGCGGCGGTAGGCGACGGACATGCGATCCGCCATGGTCGGGATCTCGACCCCGGCAGCCAGTGGCAGGCGGCGCGGACGCTGGTTTTCCAGTATGATGCGGTCCTGGAGGAAAATGGTCTGCTGGAATTCCACCAGGTCGGTCTGGGAGGCTGTTTCGTCGAGCAGGAACATGACCGGGTGCGCGCGCGCGCATTCCTGTGTCATCGGCTGGACGAACAAAGCAATTACGTCAGAACGGTCGGGCTGGGTGGGACAGGTCTTGTACAGCAGGGTCACGAAAGGGCCGGCCACGCGGTAGCTGTATGCGGTATCAATCCCCCCGGTTGCCGAAAGGGCGGCCTTTGGCTGGTAAAAATGGCAGTCCGTGGCCCACAGTTCGCGGCCATTATCGCGCAGTTCCAGGGTGTAACGGGCGACTTCCGTATCCGGCTCGGCCCCCAGTATGTTGGTGTGAACGAAGGGGAAATGTGCCATGTCGAGGAAATTCTCGACAATGCGTGGCGCAGAGGTGTGGATCGTGAACACCCCACAGTCAACCAGCCTGCGGTCGGGCTCCAGGGCTTCAGTAATGACGGGAATGTCCCCTTTCGGTGTGCCGGGGCAGGTCCATAAGCAGCCATGGCGCGCGCGTACGGGTAGCAGGCGCCTGTGTTCCACATCACAGGCAAATGGCCTGCCCTGTGCGTCATGGCCGAAGGTCAGGTGCCGGTCAAACAACATGGTATCGGTGGGCATGCTGCGTAACTGCGAGAGCGGGGTGATCACATGCCATTCATCTGCAACGGCTGCATCGGGATGGGGGATCTGTGTCATGGCCCGGTTCCTGCCTGCGGTCTGTCCTGCCGCGCGGTCAGAGGATGTGCCGCACGGTTCACGACCGCCACGATGGCATGCCATGATGGTGCATGAAAGACCGTAAGCCATATGAAGGAGAACACGACAGACATGGAAAGATGGCATCCGGTCAGTGTCCTGTCCGACATAGGTCGTGGCGAGGTCGTGGGTGTGCGGGTTGAGGGGCACGAGATCGTGCTGTGGCGTGAGGATGTGCCCGGTGCCACCGTACATGCATGGGAGGACCGCTGCCCCCATCGCGGCATGCGGCTGAGTTTCGGCTTTGTGCGTGATGGGGCGCTGGGATGCCTGTACCACGGCTGGCAGTTTGGTGGTACGGCGCGGTGCAGGTTGATCCCGGCCCACCCGAATGTGCGCGTGCCCGCCGCCATTCAGGTACGGGCATATGCGGTGCGTGAACAGGCAGGGCTTGCATGGGTCAGTCTGGAAGGGGCGGAAGATTTTCCGGCCGGTCTGTCCGGCCAGTGGTCGCGGGTCATGCCGGTACGCAGCGTGCATGTGGCGGTCGGTGTCGCGCTGCTGCGTCATGCGCTGGGCATGCCAGCGGATGAAACCATGATCTGGTGCGGCCCGGTCGGGCTTGCGGTGCATGCGCCGGTGGCGGGGCATGCCATGCTGCATGTGGTGCGTGCGCATGGGCCGGGACTGTCCGCGTCCGCGCTGTCGCACTGGGCGGAGCGGTTGCGTGACGGGGTGGAATCCGGCAGCGATACCGCCCCGATCATGGAAGAACTGGCCATGGGGGCACGGCCATGAGCGTGGAACTGCTCCTGTACGACTGGATGCCGGATGTGCGCTGTTACGCTGTGCGCCTTGGCCTGTCGCTGATGGGACTGTCTTGTACCACCCGCGCGGTGGACACGGACCTCCCCCCTGGTCAGCGTCCTGCGGCGCTGGCAGATGGCCTCCGTCCCCCCGTGTTGCAGGCAGGCGGCACGCGCCTGTCACGCCCGTGCACGATGTTGGTGTTTGCTGCCCGCCTGCCCGGTGTGGAACCCGCATGGCTCGACCCCGTTCATGCATGGGCGATCATGGACTGGCTGGATTTTGGCGCCACGGCACTCGATACGCTGGTCACGTTGCGCCATGCGGCTTTTGGCGCCACGCTGCCGGTTATGCCGGATACGCGCCCCCTCATGCTCCTGCTTCGCCGGATGGAAGACCATATGGCCGCCCGTGTTCTGGCGGGGGAGGCATGGTTTGCGGCACCGGCCCCCAGTATTGCCGATGTGGTGCTGTTTGTCGTGTTCGCGCTTTCGGCGGATCTGGGGGTGGAGCGTGATACCTGCCCCGCGCTGCGGCGCTGGGCGCGCGGGGTGCGGCACCTGCCGGGTTTTGCCGTCATGCCCGGTGTGCCAGACTATGCCTGATGGCCGTGCCACCTATGCACGCAGATGTCTGGATACATGACTGATCGCATGCGTTATGGGATAGGGAATCTGGACCGGGCGCAGGCCCGCCAGCCGCGTTTCATATCTGTTAAGTATTGTAGGGAAGAATAATAAACATGAACGTAAAGCTGTTTGCACCCCGCCGCGCGGCGGTCGCCCTTGCTGCCGCCATGGTGGGGAGCGTTGCCGCCCTGTCCGTGCCATCCGTGCCCGCCATGGCGCAGGCACCGGTTATCGTGGGCAACCAGACGGCAACCGCCATTGTCGAAAGCGTGGATCATGACGCGGGCATGATTCTGCTGCGTGACAAGGCGGGCAATCTGGACACCGTGCGCGTGGATGCCGACCAGCGCGCCAAGCTGCCGGTCCTGCATCCCGGTGACAAGATTGGCCTGCGCATTGTCCGTACCATCGATGCTTCCATCGCACCGCCCGGCTCCCCCTTGCCCGAATCGACCGAGAATGCTGCCGGCACCCGCACCGGCCCGCACCCGCATGGCATGATGGTCTCCTTCAAGCGTGAGCGCGTGAAGGTGACGGGCGTGGACACCACCCGCAACCAGGTGGTGTTTGTCGATCCCGATGACATCACCCGCGTCGTGCTGGTGCGCCAGAAGCCGATGCAGGAATTCCTCAAGACCCTCAAGCCGGGCGATGAGGTGGACACCACCGTGATGGATGCGGTGTCGTTCTCGGTGCTCAGCCGACTTCCGGCCTGACGGCGGCCAGCGGCGGCCTGTGGGCGGCGGGATAGCCCTCCGCCCATTGCAGCGGCCCGCGCTGGTCCAGGAAGCCGGGGATATCGCGGATGATCCGTCCCGCCTGTTCAAGGCAGGCCATGGCCTCCACCTGGGCGGGGGGGCGCTGGGCAATCGCATCGGGCGGGCATAGTATGCCTGCGGCCCGGATCAGGGCGGCGGCGGTCAGCAGCGGGTTGTGCGCCAGTTCGGTAAAGGTATCCAGCGCATCATAAATGGCCCTGCGCTGGGTACTGTCTATGTCCGGGCTGGTGGCAAGGGTGCGGATACGCTCGACCAGTCGCCCCAGGGACAGCGTGGCCAGTGCCGCGTCAATATACTGGTGGATAACGCCGGGCTGGGCAAAGAACGACAGGCGCATGGCCAGCCGGATCACCTTCTGCAACTGCAGGTTTTCCCATACCAGCCACTCCGTGCCCTGCCTGCGGCCCGATAGCGCCAGCCTGCGCAGGCTGCGCGTAAGTGAGGAGACAAGGCGGGCGGCATCCAGCCGGTGATTGGGCGGCAGGATGACCCTGAACGACAGCACCAGCATGATACAGCCCATCAGCAGCGCCATCCAGCCGTTGAACAGGCCGATGTCGTTATAATAATGAATCGGGTTGTTCACCTGTAGCATCACGGTGGCGAACACACCGTACCCAAACGCGCCAATGCCGAATTTGGGGTGGAACTGTAGCCACACGCCCGGCAGCAGCATGATACACAGTGAAAGCCACAGCAGCGGATAGCCATCAATCTGGGGCAGCAGGAAGATATGGCACGCAAGCCCCGCCGGCACTCCCAGCGCCGTGCCCGTAGCCATAAGCCCGGCCGCGCGTGAGGCGGAGGGCAGGGTGGACAGCAGGCTCGCCGCCGCCACCACATACAGCATCATCGTCGGTCCCGCCGTCCAGTGCAGCACGTACCAGATCAGGGCCGTCAGCATGGTGATCAGGGCGCCGCGTGCGCCATTGCGCAGGGCCGTGGGCCATTCCAGATAGGGTTGCAGCCGCAGCCTGCGCCCGGCACTCCCCCGGCGGGACAGGTCAAGTAGCGCGGTTTCGATCTGGCCAACAAGATCCTGAATATCATCAAGGAACAGCAGTGACTGGGGCGAGATGCTCTGCCGCGCGCGCGCGATCATGGCATCACGCGTAAGGCGGATGCGCGCGCAGCCTTCCGGCCAGGCGGATTCGAGCGCGCGGTTCTCGGTCAGGTCCATCAGGTGGCGCAACATGGCCACGATCTCGCCATGCACGGCGCGGTCCTGTGTGGTGTCGGGTGCCGTGATGGTGTGCGGGTGATAGGAGGCCACAATGCCTGAAAGCCGCGCCAACCCCGCGCGGATCTCGCGCTGGCGCACGCTTATGTCGTAATTGTCGGTTGCGGCATATTCCACCGCATCCGACAGGCGGCCGATCCGCGCCAGCATGGCCGCACGGCTGTCATGAAAATCCGAGGGCAGGGAGCGGAACGTCGTAGTCGGTGGCCCGTCGGCTTCGCGCGCCGCAAGGTCGGCATAGCCTTCATGGAAGGCCAGGATGTAGCTGACCGTATCGCGGAACAGGGTGTGGATTTGTGTAAACAGCGTGTCCGAGCGGCGTGGTGATGTGACCATGAAGACGGTCGCGGTCGTCACGATTCCCACCACCACGGCGGAAAGCCGCGACATGGCGCTGAGGAAGATGCCGTCAGGATCGCCAAAGGCGGGAGCGGAGATGATGACGATGGTATACCCCGTCAGCACGGCGGCATAGGCGCGGAACAGCCGCAGGAAGGTGGCCGCCATGCAGGCCAGCCCCACCACCACCGACAGTCCCATGAAATACAACACCGGTGACTGCACGAACACCGCCATCAGCCCCACGCTTATGGATGCGCCAATAATGGTGCCGATCACGCGCCACACACTTTTGGAGACTAGCGCCCCTACGGTTGGATTGGCCACGATCATGACCGTTGTGACCGAACTCATGGGGGACTGGAGCTGGAAGGCGAAAGCAAGGAACAGCGCAATGCCGACCGACAGCAGGGCACGCGCGCTGAAGGCCGCCGTGGTGCGCGTAGCGGCCCACTGGGTATCGCTGGCGAAACTGCGCATGAGGCTGGACAACATCTGGGTGCGGACTCCCGGCGGCGGCGTGAGCGCTCCCTGATAACGCATGCCGCGCGAAGATAAAAAGGCTGGGCCTGCTAATGTATTGTATGACAATTAGTGCTATGTCAATTATATCTACGCCATACAGCCTGCCCGCCGGGCAGCCATCGCATAAAGGGGTCATGATCGTCCCGGACCGCCATGCTATCGGGCAGGGAGGGGTCCAGGTGTCGTGGCCCGGTACCAGCAGGGGATGAACATGACCGGACGTTCACCATTGCCCGATATCAAGGGTGCGGGCTTTGAGGACATGAGGATGACTTTCCTCACCATGCGGCTGGCCAATACATGGCGGCTCGTGCTGGACCGTGCCCTGCGGGCGGAGGGGATGAGTATGGCCATGATGCGCCCGCTCGCGTACTTGATGATGCTACCCGACAGGGTCAGCCAGCGCACCCTTGCCCACGCCATGAATACCGATAGTTCCGCCCTGGTGCGTGTGCTTGACCTGCTGGAAGGCGAAGGGCTGGTTGAACGCCATCCCGACCACGAGGACCGCCGCGCCAAGAGTCTGGTCCTGACCGTGCGCGGCAGGCGCAAGTGCGAGACTTTTCACACCACCTGTGCCGCCATGGAAGCCCGCGTGCTTGGCAGCCTGGCACCGGGACAGGTACAGGCCATGATGCAGGTGCTCGCCGGGGTGCTGGGTCGGGCCGAGGCCGTGATGGAGGAGGGGGATAGTCCCCCCTGTACCGGACAGGCGCTGTAAATGACCTGCATCAGTTCGCTGCGTCCCGCATTGGTATAGGACGGAACACGAAGGTGCCCGTACCGGGCGGATGCTAAGTGTGCATGATGTAGTGTTCCGGCTCCGTGCCGGCCTGTGCGTTGGGCAGGGAGAAACAGGCGGTATGAAGTGGCGTGATGTTGCGGTCGGCGCGGGCGCGGCTGTTGTGGCGGTAGGGTGTGCTGTGGGCTGGTATGTGGTCCAGCACCGTGGGGAACTGCCGCCAGGTCTGGCGCGCGCCAACGGGCGGCTGGAACTGGCCCGCATTGATGTGGCGGTCAAGTATCCCGGTCGGATTACCGCACTTGAGTTCCATGAAGGCGATGTGGTTGCGGCGGGTCAGGTTCTGGCGCGCGAGGACGATGTGAGCACGCGGGCCAGCCTTGATGCCGCCCGCGCCCAACTGCTTGCGGCACAGGCCAATGTGGCCCGCGCTGGTGCAGAGCGTGAAGCCCGGCAGGCCGGCCTGCATCTGGCCCAGCTTGACCTTGAGCACGCGCGCACCATGTTCCGCCAGCATCTGGTATCGGACATGGAACTCTCCCAGCACCAGACCAGCCTCGATACCGCCACCGCTGCCGAAAGTGCGGCCGCCCGCGCGGTCGATGCGGCCACTGCGGCAGAGCAGGGTGCCCGCGCGCAGGTAGCCCAGGCGCAGTCCGTCGAGGATGACATGACCATCCGCGCCCCGGTTGCGGGCCGGATCGAATACCGGATCGTGGAGAAAGGTGCCGTGCTGCCCGGTGGCGGCCGCGTAGCCTCGCTGCTGGACCCGACCGACATGTACCTGACCATTTTCTACCCATCGCAGCAGGCGGGCCAACTGCATGTAGGTGACCAGGCTCGCATAGCGCTGGATGCGCTGCACCAGCAGGTGATCCCGGCTACCATCTCCTTCGTCTCGCCTGAGGCACAGTTCACTCCCAAATATGTCGAGACCACGACCGAGCGCGACAAGCTGGTCTATCGCGTCAAGCTGCGGATCGACCCTGCCACAGCGCAACGGTACGGCAGTGTGCTCAAGGCGGGCATGACGGGTGATGGCTATGTCCGCACCGATTCTGCCGTTCACTGGCCTGCCGGGCTTGATGTGGCTGATACCCCGCAATGACCGGGCAGGTCCCATCCCAGCCGCCGCCCGTACCGGGCATTGTCATTACGGGGGTCACGCACCGCTACGGCGCGGTTACGGCGCTGGATAATGTGACGCTGGACCTGCCGGCGGGCACCACCATCGGCCTTGTCGGGCCGGACGGGGTGGGCAAGTCCACCCTGCTGGGGCTGATCGCGGGCGTGCGCAAGCTCCAGTCCGGTACGGTGCGGGTGCTGGGAGCGGACATGGGCGACCGCCATGAGCGTGAGGATTTTTTGCCGCGCACCGCCTTCATGCCGCAGGGACTGGGGCGCAACCTGTACCCGACCCTGTCGGTGCGGGAGAATATCGACTTTTTTGCCCGTCTGTTCGGCATGGATGCCAGTGCGCGTGACGCACGTATCCAGCGCCTGCTCGATGCCACGGGGCTGGCCCCCTTTCCCGACCGGGCGGCGGGTCACCTGTCGGGTGGCATGAAACAGAAGGTCAGCCTGTGCTGCGCGCTGGTGCATGACCCGGACCTGCTGATCCTTGATGAACCGACAACCGGTGTCGATCCGCTGTCGCGCCAGCAGTTCTGGACACTGGTGGACCAGTTGCGCGCCGAGCGCCCGTCCATGACGGTCATCGTCTCGACCGCGTATATGGAGGAGGCGGAGCGGTTCTCATGGCTGGTGGCCATGGATTCTGGCCGGGTGCTGGTCAGTGACCGCACGCAGCATGTGCTTGAACGCATGCATACGACATCGCTGGAAGAGGCGTATATCGCGCTCCTGCCGCAGGGCCGCCGCCCGCAGGAAGGTGGCTTTTCCATCCCCCCTTACGCCAATCCCGGCGGCCCGCCCGCCATCGAGGCTGCTCACCTGACCCGCCGCTTCGGCAGCTTCACGGCGGTGAGCGATGTAAGCTTCACCATCAGTCGGGGCGAGATATTCGGCTTTCTTGGCTCCAACGGCTGCGGCAAGTCCACCACCATGAAGATGCTGACCGGCCTGCTGGATGTGACCAGCGGTACGGCCAAGCTGTTTGGCGAGCAGATCACGGCAGGCGACATGAAAACCCGCATGCGGATCGGGTACATGTCGCAGGCGTTCTCGTTGTATGAGGAACTGACCGTACGGCAGAACCTTATGCTACAGGCGCGGCTGTACCGCATCCCGGCGATAAAGGCTGCGCGGATGGTCGAGCAGTCGCTCGATTCATTTGAACTGCGTGAATGTGCCGATGTCAGCCCCGCCTCCCTGCCGCTGGGCATACGCCAGCGTCTGCAACTGGCTGCGGCGTGCATCAACAACCCCGAGATCCTGATCCTTGACGAGCCGACATCGGGCGTGGACCCTGCCGCGCGCGACATGTTCTGGCGGCACCTCATCCGCCTTTCACGCGAAGGGCATGTGACGATTTTCGTCTCCACCCATTTCATGAACGAGGCCGCGCGGTGTGACCGGATTTCGCTCATGCACCGGGGCCATGTTCTGGCCGTGGGTACGCCTGCCGGGCTGGTGGAAAAACGTGGTGCCCCCACGCTGGAAGCCGCCTTCATCGCCTATCTGCAGGATGCCGAGGCGGCAACGGATGCGCAGGCCCACCCTGTACCGCCCCCGCCCCCCACGCGCTGGCACGCGGTGGCCACACGCCTTGCTGCCCGCTTTGGGGGCGTGGGGGGTGGCGGATGGCTGCCACGCGCCTGGGCTTTTGCCCGGCGCGAGGCGGTTGAACTGCTGCGTGACCGGCTGCGGCTGACCTTCGCGCTGGTCGGCCCGCTGATTTTGCTGGTGGTGGCGGCGTCGAGCATCTCGTTCGATGTGGAGGGTGTGGGCTTTACCGTGCTGGATCATGACCGCACCACGATCAGCCGCGACCTGATCGACAGCTTCCGGGGTTCGGCCTATTTCCATGAACTGGCCCCCGTGGCCGATGCGGATGCGCTGGACCGGACCATACGCAATGGCCATGCCCAGATGGCGCTGGATATTCCCGCAGGCTTCGCGCGCGACATGGAAGCCGGGCGCAGGCCGGAGATCGGGGTGATCGTTGATGGCGCGGTCCCGTTCCTTGCGGCCAACGTGCGGGCCTATGCCACCGGAGTGTTAGCGGGCTACGCCACCACTCTGGGCCGCGCACTGCCACAGCAGGTCGGGCTGCCGATTACGGTGGAGCCCCGTTTTTCCTATAATCAGGAATTCCGCAGCATCTACGCCATGGCGCCGGGCGTGATCATGCTGGCCCTGATCCTGATCCCCACCATGCTCACCGCGCTGGGTGTGGTGCGCGAGAAGGAAGTGGGCTCCATTGTCAATCTCTATGCATCACCCGCCTCGGTCGGGCAGTACCTCATGGGCAAGCAGGCGCCTTATGTTGCGCTGGCCACGCTGAGCTACTTCCTGCTGGTGCTTGTGGCCGTGGTGGTGCTGGGGGTGCCGCTCAAGGGGTCACTGCTGGCGCTGACGATAGGCGGCGTGCTGTTTGTGCTCTCGGCTACGGGGCTGGGGCTGCTGATCTCGACCTTTGTCAGTTCACAGGTTGCGGCCATTTTCGGCACGTCGATTTTGTGCCTGATCCCGGCGGTCAACTTTTCCGGCCTGCTCTATCCGGCCTCCACCCTTACGGGGGGCAGTCGCCTTGTGGGACTGGGGTTTCCGGCGGCGTGGTACCAGCTGATCAGCCTTGGCTGCTTTACCAAGGGGCTGGGGACCGGCAGCTTCTGGGCCATGTACCTTGTGCTGGGCCTGTTTGCCGCAGGCTACATGCTGGCGGCCCGGCTCCTGCTCAAGAAACAGGAAGCGTAAAGCCATGATGCGCTGGCTGGTCAATGTCGGTCTGCTGTGCGGCAAGGAGCTGCGCAGCCTTGTGCATGATCGTGTGCTGCTGGGGCTGATCGTGTTCGCCTTTACCGCAGGCGTGCTGCTGGTGGCCAACGGGGTGAAGGTGGAGGTTTCCAACGCCACTATCGCCTTTATCGACGAAGACCATTCCGGCCTGTCGCGCCGCATGCACGATGCGGTCCTGCCGCCCTATTTTAAGCCTGCCGTGCTGGTGGACCGGGCACAGGCGCTGCGGGGTATGGACCGGGGGGACTATATCTTCGTGGTCGATATCCCGCCGCGTTTCGAGGCGGACGTGCTGGCGGGCCGCACACCCGCCGTGCAACTGCGTGTGGACGCCACGGCCATGACACAGGCGGGGCTGGGCACCGAATACCTGAACGAGATACTGCTGGGTGAAGTGGACGACATGCTGCATGCGCCTGCGGTGGTGGACCAGATCCCCTTTCAGGCGGCCAGCCGTGTCCGCTTCAATCCCAACAGTGAATCCAGCTGGTTCACTTCGGTCATGCAGATCGTGACGAACATCACCATCCTCTCCATCGTGCTGGTGGGGGCGGCGGTGATCCGTGAGCGCGAGCATGGCACGCTGGAACACCTGCTGGTCATGCCTGTCAGCGCCAGTGAAATTGCGGTGGCCAAGATCGTGACCAACGGGCTGGTCATATTCGTCGGTGCCATGCTGTCGCTGTGGCTGGTGGTGCATGTGTGGCTGGGCGTGCCGCTGGCGGGGTCGGTCACGCTGTTTGGCGCGTGCGCGCTGTTGTACCTGTTTTCGGCCACGGCGCTGGGCATCATGCTGGCCACGGTGGCCCCCACCATGCCGCAGTTCGGGCTGCTGGTGGTGCCGGTCTATGCGGTGGCGTACCTGCTGTCAGGTGCCGCTACCCCGGTGGAAAGCATGCCGCGGCTCATGCAGGTGGTGGTGCGCTTTTTGCCCACCACGCAGTTCGTCAACCTGTCACAGGCCATCCTGTACCGTGGCGCGGGGTTGGGTGCGATCATGCTGCCGCTGCTGACGGTAACGGTGACGGGTATTGTATTTCTGGCATTCGCGCTCTCGCGCTTCAGGTCCATGTTGGCAAGGCAGGAATAATGAGGAACAGATTGACGCAGGTTGCCTGCATGGCCCGCCTTGTGGTGGGCGTGGGGCTGGTGGCGGGGTGTACGCCCTTTCATACGCATGTGCCGCCATCGCATGTAAGGCTGCCCAGGCAGTTTACGCAGCAGCAAGTGGCGGGTATGCCCGCAACCGACCTGACACGCTGGTGGGAGGCATGGCACGACCCTGACCTGACCCGCGCGGTGGAAACGGCCCTTGCTGCCAGCCCTGATATCCGCATGGCCCGTGACCGGGTGCGTGAGGCGCGTGCGCTGCATACGGTGGCAAAATCGGCGCTGTATCCTACCGTGGGTGCTACGGGCAACATGCTGGGGGGCGGTATGGACTGGCGCAACCCGTACAGCCTGCCCGCCAATGATCCGGGTACGGACGGGCATCTGGCCGGTATCACCGCATCGTGGGAGCCGGACCTGTTTGGTGGCCGCCATGCGGATGTGAAGGCGGCAAAGGCGGGCGTGAAGGCAGAGGAGGAATACTTCCACGGCGTGCAGATGGTCATCGCCGCCGACGCGGCCAGCAACTACCTGCAGGCTCAGGGGCTGCAACGTCAGATCACGTTGACCGATCGCTCAATTGCCCTGCTGGGGCAGTTGCGCGGCTATGGGCAGGCGCGCTTTACGTCCGGGCAGGCCACGGCGGCGGATGTGACGGAAATTGACCAGAAGCTTTCCGACCTGCGGGCGCGCAGGCCTATGCTGGTAGCCGGGCTGGATCTTGTGCGCAGGCGGCTGGCCGTACTGTCGGGGCAGGTGCCCGAGGGGCTGCCCGACCTGCCGCCGCCGCCTGCCTATTACCTGCCCCCCGCACCGGTGGGGCAGATGCCCGATACCGTGCTGGAACGTCGGCCGGACATCCGTGCCCGACGCGATCAGGTCGATGCGGCGCTCAACCGGCTCAAAAGTGCCAAGACCGACCTGTTGCCCCGCTTCGGGCTGGAGTTCTTTGGTGGCGACGGGCGGCTGCGTTTTGATGGCATTCCCGGCATGTCCGGCACGGGTGGGCTGATTGCGCTGACCACTTACCTGCCCATCTTTACTGCCAACCGCGTGCAGGCCCGCATCCATGCCGCCAGTGCCAGGTTGGATGCGGCGGTGGCAGGCTATGACCAGAGCCTGCTGCGTGCGCTGGCGGAGGTGGAGGACGGGTATGAAAACCGCTTAAGCCTGGATAGCCGGGATAAGGACCTGACCCGCGCGCAGGCGCAGGCCGAGCGGGTTGCGCATGATATGGCCGGGCTGTATGCGGGTGGTCAGCGTACGCTGGGCGATGTGCTGCATGCCCGCATGATGGCATTGGACGCGCAGGGCACCGTGCTGGCCAACCAGGACAGCCGTACCACCGCCACCATACAACTGGCCCGCGCGCTGGGTGGCGGGTGGGAGCAGGCGACACCGCTCTCGCGCTGAACAGAAGGGAAAGCAGCAATGTCGGTCGGCATGGCCCTGTTACTGGCTGTCATGGCCATCTGTATTGTTGTTTTCCTGATTGAGCGCACCAAGCTCAACCCCTTCCTTGCCCTGTTCATCGCGTCCATGCTGCTGGGATTTGCCGCAGGCATGCCCGCGGCAAAGGTCGTGACCTCGTTTGAGAGCGGGGCAGGGCAGGTGTTGGGCCAGATTGCGTCCGTCATCGCGCTGGGCACCATGCTGGGCAAGATGCTGGAGGTCTCGGGCGGGGCAGACCGCATTGCCATGACCGTGGTGTCACTGGCCGGGCCGAAGCGGCTGGACTGGGCGATGATGGTGATCGGGCTGCTGGTCGGGCTTTCGGTATTCTTTACCGTCGGTTTTGTCATTCTGGTGCCGCTGGCTTTTTCCATTGCACGGCGGACAGGCACGCCGCTTCTGCATGTGGCGCTGCCGGTTACGGCGGCGCTGTCCGTGGTGCAGGGCTACATGCCGCCCCATCCCGGCACCATGTTCGCCCTTGCGGCCTACCATGCCGATACTGGCCGCCTGATCTGGCTGGGCGCGCTGGTCAGCGTGCCAGTGGCGATCCTGTCCGGCCCGTTCTATGCCCGTTTTATCGTGCCCCGTCTGCCGTCTGATGCCGGGGCGCAGGCCGCCAGCCAGCATGCCACGGCACCGCGTGCCAGTGGCGACCTGCCTGGTTTTGGCATCACGCTGTTCACCATCCTGGCCCCCATGGTGCTCATGCTGGCAGGATCGGCCACGCGATTCATGGGATCTCAGGCGGCGTGGTGGGCAGTCATGCTGCGTTTTGCGGGTGACCCCAATGTGGGACTGGCGCTGGCGGCACTGCTGTCGTTCTGGACGCTGGGGCTGCGGCGCGGGCTTACGCGTGAGCAGGTGCTTGGCTATTCCAGTGAATGCCTTGGCCCGCTGGCTGGCCTACTGCTTATGATCGGTGCAGGGGGTGGCTTTGGCGCGGAACTGATGGATAGCGGCATTTCGGATGCGATTGCGCGCACGGCGGTGGACATGCATGTGCCGCTGCTCATCCTGGCATGGGGGCTGGCGGCAGGAATGCGCCTTGCGGTGGGATCGGCCACCGTGGCCATGAGTACCACGGCAGGGATTGTCGCCCCCATCATGGCGCATGGGCAGGGTGTTTCGCCCGAACTGATGGTGCTGGGCACCGGGGCGGGGGCGGTCATGTTCGGCCCGATGAATGATTCCGGCTTCTGGCAGGTGCGTGATGCGCTGGGGCTGAGTGTTGCGCAGACCCTGCGGACCTGGTCGGTCATCGAGACCCTGATCGGGGTCGCGGGGCTGGTGATGTGCCTGATTCTGGGGTGGTGCGGGCTGTAGGGGCATGACTTTGGTCAGCTGTGGCATCTGCCTGCCACCTGTTACCCTATAACCATGCAGCCGTAGCCAGGAGGGGTAACAGAAAATCAATATATATCAGGAAGAAAAGGTGGTGCCGACACTCGGAATTGAACCGAGGGCCTACTGATTACGAATCAGTTGCTCTACCCCTGAGCTATGTCGGCAAACCTGTGGGGTCTGATAAACGATGGGCTGGCATGATGCAATATCTCAAATGTGCCATTCCCCATTTTAATTTGGTCTATATGCTGGGCGGTGTATGAGCATGTCACCTTTCTCCACACGGCTGCGCTGTGATGATGCGGGGCTGGGCCACGTCCCGCATGTGCGCATTATTGGCGGCCTGTCGGAATGCCCCGGCTGCGGGCTGTACCAGCGCGTGCCGGACCTGGAGGCAGGCCAGCAGGCCACCTGCACGCGTTGCGGGCAGAAGCTTGCGCGCAGGCGGCGCACCGCCCCGCTGGCAACGCCGCTGGCCTTCTGTATCAGTTCGGCCGCGTTCTACCTTGCGGCCCTTGCCTCCTCGCTCATGACACTGGATGTCTATGGCCGCCAGCGCACGGTGGACCTGCTGACCGGGCCGATGGAACTCATGCATGAAGGCTGGGGAGAGGCAGGGCTGCTGGTTGGCGCGGTTACGATTCTGGCGCCTGCGGTTGCGATCGGGTTCATGTTCGCCATCCTGTATGCCGCTTCGTGCACACGTCTGCCCGACTGGGCGCCGGGCGTGCTGGTGTGGTACGACAAGCTGCGGCCATGGTCGATGGTCGAGGTCTATATTCTTGGCATCTTCGTGGCTTACACCAAACTGACTGATATGGCGCATGTGGACGTGGGGCCTGCGGTGTACCTGATTGGTGCATTGATGCTGACCATGGCCGCTACCGATTCGACACTGGATACCGAGATGATCTGGCGCCACCGCCGGATCGACCGTGTCACCCGTAACGAAAACGGCCAGAAGGTGGTGGTGGATTACGCCCATGTGGACGAGACCGGCCTGCCGCCGGTAGACCATCTGGTCGCCTGCACATCGTGCGGACTGGTGGGGGAACTGGCGCAACCGGTTACCAACATGCACTGCGTAGGCATCTGCCCGCGCTGCGAGCACAAGGTATGGCGCCGCCTGCCGCAGTCGCTCACCCGCACCACCGCCTTCCTGATCGCGGCCATCGTGTTCTACATCCCCGCCAACCTTTACCCGGTCATGACCTTCCTGCGCATGGGCGGCGGCGGGGGGCATACCATCATCGAAGGCGCGATCGAGTTGTGGGTGGATGGCATGATCCCGCTCTCGCTGCTCGTGTTCTTTGCCTCCATCACCGTGCCCATGCTCAAGATCCTCAGCCTGGGGTGGATGATTGGCCAGACCTGGCGTGGCGCGCGGGGGCATCTGGTGGCCCGCACCCGGCTGTTCCGGCTGGTCGACATGGTGGGTCGGTGGTCGATGATTGATGTGTTCATGATTTCAATCCTTGTGGCGGTCGTGCGCTTCAATGCCATGGCCAGTGTCACCGCCAATGCGGGCATGGTGGCGTTTGCCGCCGTGGTGGTGCTGACCCTGCTGGCGGCGTGGAGCTTTGACCCGCGCATCATGTGGGATGCGGCAGGGCGCAACGGCCCGGTAACTGACGGCCTGCCGCCAGCCGTGCTGCGCGCGCAGGCCGGGCGCGACGGTGCCGTATCTTCTTCTTCCCTTACCCCGGCTGGTATTGTTCCAGCCCGCATGGAGCCAGATCAGGCGTGAATGACGATTTTCCATCCAATGATCCGCACGGTGCGGTGCCACAGGCCCGTGCACGGAAATACCGTTTTTCAGTGGTCTGGCTTGTGCCGATCGTGGCGCTACTGATTGCAGGCTACCTGGGTTGGAAAGGGATAACCGGGCGCGGGCCGCTGATCGTCATCACCTTCGATACCGCCGATGGCCTGACCAGTGGTCAGACCGAGGTCAAGAACAAGGCGGTCTCGCTCGGCACGGTTGATTCCATCCGGCTGAGCGATGATTTTCACCATGTGGAAGTCCGCGTGCGCATGACCTCGGCGGCAGGCCGCATGCTGACTGACCATGCCCGCTTCTGGGTCGTGCGCCCGCGCATCAACGGTGCCAGCGTGACAGGTCTGGAAACCGTCATGTCAGGTGCGTATATCGCCATGGATGCGGGTGAACCCGGTGGCCGCTACATCACCCACTTTACCGGGCTTGAATCTCCGCCGGGTGTGCGCTCCGACCAGCCGGGACATACCTATACGCTCATTACCCAGTCCCTTGGTTCATTGGGGCAGGGGGCGCCGATTTTCTTCCGCGATGTGGTGGTGGGCGAAGTGCTGGGCTACACCATGCCCCCCGAAGGACGCGGGCCGATCAAGGTGCAGATTTTCGTTCAGGCACCGTACGACCACTACCTGCGCACCAATACGCGCTTCTGGAACGTATCGGGCGTGCAGGTGGGCCTTGGCGCGGGCGGCCTGAAGGTGAAGTTGCAGTCCCTGCAGGCGTTGCTGTCCGGTGGCGTGGCGTTTGACCCGCCCGATGTGCGTAACGAGAAGAATACCCTGCCCATCACCGCCGGGCCGGATACCACCTTCCAGCTTTATGACAGTGCCGAGGAAGCCAACAGTGCGGGCTACCGTGAGCGGATTCCGCTTGTCACTTATATCACCAGTTCCGTCACTGGCCTGACCAAGGGCGGCAGGCTGACCATGTTCGGCATACAGGTCGGCATGATTGATGATGTGCGCCTGCAGGTCGATCCGGCAACGGGTAAGGCGCAGGTACGGGTTGCGATGGAACTCCAGCCCGAGCGTGTGCTCGATAACCAGCAGGTCTCGCCCAAGGCGCTGGCGGCCCTGCTGCGCACGCAGGTAGCGGACGGACTGCGGGCTTCGGTGCAGAGCACCAGCATGCTGACCGGCGAATCCGAAATCGGGCTGACCTTCGTCAAGAATGCCAAACCTGCCCAGGTTCAGATGGAAGGCGATGCCATGGTGCTGCCGGGCCAGGCGGGCGGCATGGCCGGGATTATGGATTCGCTCTCTACCGTAAGTGACAAGATCGCTGCGATGCCCCTGACCCAGATGGGTGAAAACCTGAACAGCCTGCTGGCCCATGCCGATGCCCGGATCAATAGCCCCGATACCAAGCAGGCGCTGACCGCGCTGCGGAGTTCACTACAGAACCTGCAGGTCATATCGCATGATGCGCGCTCTGAAATGCCACAGTTGCTCAGTGGCATGGACAAGACACTCAAGAATGCGAATTCCGTGCTGTCCAGCTATGGCGGGGATACGGACTTCCAGCGCAACCTGCAGCAGATGATGCAGCAGCTTAACGATGCCGCGCGTTCGCTGCGCTTCCTGTCGGATTTCCTGACCCATCACCCTTCCGCACTGATTACGGGACGATAAGACATGCAACGCCCCTTCTGGCATTTCACTCCTTCCCGGCCGCCGCGCGTGGTGGCATGTGCCGCAGTGGCGGGGCTGCTGGCACTGGCAGGCTGCGGTTCATCCGACCCGACGCTGTACTCCCTGGCCCCCATTGCCAGCACGCAGCCGACCGGTATGGGGGGGCAGGTGCCCGCCGTAATCGAGGTCCGCACGCCCGGCGTACCGCCCTCGCTGGACCGGCAGAACATTGTCGGCACGCAGGATGACTACAGCCTGACCCCGTTGGCGGGGGCGGCCTGGAGCGAGCCGCTTGCCCCCATGCTGGGGCATGTGCTGGCCACTGACCTGCAGCAGCGCCTGCCCGGCCGTAGCGTCTTTGCCCAGAACGATGCGACCACCGTGCCCGCACAGGGTTTTGTGGAAGTAGAGATCACCCGCTTTGCCCGTGATGCGAGCGGCGTGGTGCATCTGGGCGGCAGCCTATCTGTGCACAGGGCGGGAGATGCCGAGCATGCGCTGTCCGTGCCGCTTGCGCTTACGGCTACACCTGCCGATAGCGGTACACGCGCCATGGTGGCGGCCCTGAGCCAGCTTGCGGGGCAGGTGGCGGATATGGCGGCAGAGAGGCTGCAGGCCCTGCCGCCTGCGCCCGCTCAGACTCGCCGGTAAAAACCTGAAATCATAAGAAAGTTTTTGGTGAAGCTTGTTCAAGAAGCTTCAAAGGCTGCTGCCTTTTTGAAAAAAGGCAGCAGACAAAAACCTTTATTATTTTTTATCAAGGGCTTGCTGTGAACCGTGCAAACGCACTGTTGGCAGCCTGAAAAGTGACCGGACAATAAAAAAGGTGCCCGGAGGCACCCTTTTTTCAGAAATGGGGAAGGATCAGACCTTCTCCACCTGATTGTATTCCAGATCCACCGGTGTTGACCGGCCAAAGATGGAAACGCTGACCTTCAGGCGACCGCGTTCCTCGTCTACTTCCTCGATCGTGCCGTTGAACGAGGTGAAGGGACCATCGGCCACGCGGATCTGCTCGCCAATCTCGAAAGTGACGGAGGGGCGCACGCGCTCCACGCCTTCCTGCGCCTGTTTCATGATCCGCTCGGCCTCGACCTTGGGGATGGGCGAGGGGCGCGTCTTGCTGCCCAGGAAACCGGTAACCTTGGGCGTGTCCTTGACCAGGTGCCACGCCTCATCGGTCAGTTCCATGTTGACCAGCACATAACCGGGGAAGAATTTGCGCTCGGAGTTGACCTTCTGGCCCCGACGCACTTCCGTCACCTCTTCCGAGGGGACAAGGATTTCACCGAAATGATCGGCCAGACCCTTCTGGGCGGCCTGTTCCGTGATGTGCTGGGCTATCTTCTTCTCGAAGCCCGAATAGACGTGGATCACATACCACCGCTTGGCCATGGCTGAACTCAGCCTCCCAGTCCGAAGAGTTTCCGTACGGCAAGGCCGATCACCTCGTCGACGAGGAAAAAGAAAACCGATGCAAGACCGGCCATGGCCAGGACCGCACCCGTTGTCATCAGGGTGGCGCGTCGTGTCGGCCAGGTGATTTTTCTGGCTTCGGCACGTACGTCTTCAACAAATTTCGCGGGACTGACCGACACGAAATACCCTTCCTGCAACGCCACGGCGCACCAACTGGACTGCTCCAGCCAGTGCGGGGCCTAAGAATCCGGTGCGGACCATTGTGGCCCGACCCATCGGGTGCCAGGCCGGAAGGGTAATGCCCGACCGGTAGAATGGCAGGGGTGGAGGGTCTCGAACCCGCAACCTCCGGTTTTGGAGACCGGCGCTCTAGCCAATTGAGCTACACCCCTGCAAAGCCGCCTGCGAAACCCCGAAACATCTGGTGTGGCGTAAACCACACCGTTTCGGGTCATCCATGCGAACCCGGCACAGGAAGCGGAAAAAAGTATGACTCGCGTCGAAAGTCAAGGGGGTATGGCATAAAAAGCAAAAGTTTTGTTCCTATTAGGGCTGGCGCTGGTTTATGGCTTGCAACCGGCGGGGCAGAAACGCTATAGGTCTGACAACCTGTGGGCGGGCGTAGCATAGTGGTAATGCAGTAGCCTTCCAAGCTTCTGAGGAGGGTTCGATTCCCTTCGCCCGCTCCATACAGCCCCTTGAAACAGATATTTTTTCCGGTCCTTTGCTGCCGGAAGCGCGGCGGCCCCCGCCATGGGCCATGGCGTTCAGGTCAGGGGTGATCCGTCATGGCAGTTAGTCCCTCCGTCACCATTTATCCGCGTATCGTGCTGGCAACGTGCTGCCTCAGCCTTCTGCTGGTTATGATGGATGTGACGGTGGTTAATGTCGTGCTTCCCTCGATCCGTGCGGAAATGCATGGCAGTTTCTCTACCCTGCAATGGGTGGTGGACGCCTATACCCTCATGGTGGCCAGTCTCATGCTGCTGGTCGGTTCGCTGGCTGACCGCTTTGGGCGGCGGCGGATGTTCCTGTTGGGTATCGGCCTGTTCTGCGGCGGGTCGGCCCTGTGCGGTCTTGCGCGTAGCGTGGACATGCTGGTCATGGCGCGCGCGGTGCAGGGCATTGGCGGCTCCATGCTCAATCCCGTGGCTCTTTCCATCCTGACCAGCGTCTATGTCGAACCGCGCGCCCGCGCGCAGGCCATCGGCACATGGGGTGCCACGTCCGGTGTGGCGCTGGCGCTGGGGCCGATCGTGGGTGGCGTGCTGGTGCACTGGGTGGGTTGGCAGGCGGTATTCTGGGTCAATGTGCCGATCGGGTTGATCGCGATCGCGCTGACCCTGCGCTTTGTGCCGGAATCCCTTGGTGGGACAAAACGGGCAATCGACGCGCCGGGACAATTGCTGGCCATCGTGGCGCTGGCCATGATGACCTCAGGTCTGATCGAGGCGCATAATTATGGCTGGGCTTCTCCAACCATTTTCGGATTCCTAGGTTTCGGGTTCCTGTCTATCGTGGCTTTTGTGCTGGTCGAGCAGCGTGCGGCGACCCCGCTGATTGACCTGCGGTTTTTTCGGGCATGGCCCTTTTCCGGGGCAATCGTGATTGCGGTGCTGGCGTTTGCCATCTTTAGCGCGTTTCTGTTCCTTAACACGCTCTACCTGCAGGGCGTGCGTGGCCTGCCCGCCCTGCAGGCGGGGCTGTGTACGTTGCCCTTCGCCTTTGGCAGCATGCTGTGCGCCCCACTTTCGGGGCGGCTGACGGGGCGGTATGGCGCGCGCCTGCCGCTGGTGCTCTCATCCGCTGGATTCGTGCTGAGCGCCATCCTGCTGACCCGTTTGGACACCACAACCCCGTTGGGGATGCTGCTGCTTTCCTACGGGTTGTGCGGGTGTGGGTTTGGTATGTGCAATGCTCCCATTACCAATTCCGCCATTTCCGGCATGCCGCGCGCGCAGGCGGGGGTCGCCGCGGCTATCGCCTCCACTAGCAGGCAGGTGGGCGCACTTCTGGGCATTGCGCTGGGGGGCGCGCTGAGCGCGGGCAGCGTGCGCGCGGATGGGGTGCAGTGGAGCACATTTGCACAGGCTACACATGTGGTGTGGTGGTGCATGATTGCCGCCGCCTTGGGTATTGCGGTTCTGGGTATGGTTTCGACCGGAATCCGTGCCCGCAAAAGCGGGCAGGATGTGGCGGCATTATTGGATTCAAGATAACGCACCACTGATATGCTGTTTTTGCATGCCACTTTCCGAGAAATCCGCCGCCCGGCTGCGTCGCGCGGCTACAAAATCGCCGCTTTGCTGTTTCCGAAATGGCATCGGACATGTATGATCCCGCCAACCTGTAACGGGGGCGTGCGCAGGCACGGGAAAGCGGTCGGCTTGGCGGCATTGGTATTGTGTCCGCCTGCTGTCAGGTCTGTTGCGTGTGCCTGCGCTGCGTGCTAGAGCCGCGCCAGCAGCGCACGGGACCTGCGGTTTCCGAGCAGGCAGCGTGTGTTTGAATCAAGATTCTGGATTGGAAAAGCGGACAGTGGATTCGGGTGGAACGACCTCAATACCGATCGCCTCCATTGCCAATGGCCTTCCCGGTCGTTATGCGACGGCGCTCTATGAGCTTGCGGCGGAACGCCAGCAGCTTGACCCAGTTCTGGATGAGGCTACGCGCCTTGCCGCAATGATCGACAGTAGTGCCGATCTGCGCACTGTGCTGACGGACCGGACACTCGATATCCGTGACAGCCGCCGCGGTGTCGCCGCTGTTCTGGTTGCCGAAGGGTTCGGCCCCCTCATGAATGATTTTGTTGGCGTGGTGGCGGATAACCGCCGCCTTCCGCGCCTGCGTGAAATTCTTGCCGCGCTGGCGGCTATCGCTGCGGCACGGCGGGGGGAAGTGGTGGCGGATATCGTCTCCGCCCACCCCCTGACCGACCTGCAGCGTGTCCAGCTTCGCAGCCGCCTTACCGAGGCCGGCTATTCCAAAGTCAATATCCAGGAGCGTGTTGACGCGGCCCTGCTGGGCGGTCTGGTCGTGCGCATTGGCGCCCGCCTGTATGATACCAGCCTCAGATCCCGCCTTACCCGCCTGCACCATGCCATGAAGGGAGCCGCGTGATGGAAATCCGCCCCTCCGAGATTTCGGATATCCTCAAGCAGCAGATCGCCACGTTCGACAAGGCGACCGACGTTGCCGAGACAGGTACCATCCTGTCCGTGGGCGACGGTATTGCGCGTGTCTACGGCCTGCAGAATGTTGAAGCCGGCGAAATGCTGGACTTCCCCGCCAGTGGCCAGAAAGGCATGGCGCTGAACCTTGAAAATGACAATGTCGGTGTTGTCATTTTTGGTGATGACTCCTCCATGCGCGAAGGCGATGTCGTTGCCCGTACCGGCAAGGTGGTGGAAGTGCCCACCGGCAAGGCGCTGCTCGGTCGCGTGGTTGACGGTCTTGGCAACCCGATCGACGGCAAGGGGCCGCTGGTTGGTGAAGTCATCAATAAGCGTGCGGAACTCAAGGCCCCCGGCATCATGCCGCGCCAGTCCGTGAGCGAACCGATGCAGACCGGCATCAAGGCCATTGACGCGCTCGTACCCATCGGACGTGGCCAGCGTGAACTGATTATCGGTGACCGTCAGACCGGCAAGACCGCCATCCTGATCGACACCATCGTCAATCAGAAGAACGTCAATGCCCTGGGTGACGAGAGCAAGTCGCTCTACTGCATCTATGTCGCGATCGGGCAGAAGCGCTCAACCGTGGCACAACTGGTGCGCACGCTGGAAGAGACCGGCGCGATGGAGTATTCCATCGTCGTGGCGGCTACCGCGTCCGACCCGGCGCCGATGCAGTACCTGGCGCCCTACGCCGCGTGCTCCATGGGCGAGTATTTCCGCGATAATGGCATGCATGCCCTGATCGTGTATGATGACCTGTCCAAGCAGGCCGTTGCTTACCGCCAGATGTCGCTGCTGCTGCGCCGCCCGCCCGGACGTGAAGCCTATCCGGGGGACGTGTTTTACCTGCATTCCCGCCTGCTGGAACGCGCAGCGAAAATGTCCGACAAGTTCGGTGCCGGTTCGCTGACTGCTCTGCCGGTGATCGAAACGCAGGCAGGCGACGTGTCCGCCTATATCCCGACCAACGTGATTTCCATCACCGATGGCCAGGTCTTCCTTGAAACCGACCTGTTCTACCGTGGCATCCGCCCTGCCGTGAACGTAGGTGGTTCCGTGTCCCGCGTTGGTTCAGCGGCACAGATCAAGGCGATGAAACAGGTTGCCGGCAAGATCAAGCTGGAACTGGCCCAGTATCGTGAAATGGCTGCGTTCTCGCAGTTTGCATCTGATCTGGACCCCGCCACCCAGAAGCAGCTGGCCCGTGGCGCACGTCTGGTAGAACTGCTCAAGCAGCCCGAAACTTCACCGCTGTCGGTTGAAGAGCAGGTTGTGGTGCTGTTTGCCGGCACGCGTGGCTACATTGATGCCGTGCCGGTCGATAAGGTCACGACCTATGAAAAGCGCCTGCTGGATGATGTCCGTACGTCGGGCAAGGACATTCTGGAATCGATCCGCACCCAGCGTCAGCTGAGCAAGGATATCGAAAGCCGTCTGAATGATTTCCTGACGACATTCGGCCGTCAGTTCGCCAACTGAGGAAGATCGGGCAACCATGGCTTCCCTGAAGGAACTGCGCGCACGGATCGGCAGCGTCAAATCGACGCGCAAGATTACCAGCGCGATGAAGATGGTCGCGGCAGCCAAGCTGCGCCGGGCGGAAACCCGTGCAGCGGCCGCTCGTCCATATGCTGACGCAATGCGCCGCATGCTGGCCGAAGTCGGTCGTAGCGTGGCAGGCCAGGGCGGGCAGCCTGCACTCCTGACCGGAACCGGTCAGGACAAGGTGCATCTGCTTATCCCGATGTCCAGCGACCGTGGTCTGGCCGGTGCATTCAACTCCAACATCAACCGTACGACCCGTAACCTGGTGCTTAAGCTCCAGGCCGAGGGCAAGACCGTCAAGATCCTGCCGGTCGGGCGCAAGACGTACGAATTCCTGTCGCGCGACTTTGCCGACCTGATCATCGATCACCGCCATCTGGCCGCAGGTAAGGAAATTCCCTTTTCCGCCGCGACGGAACTCGGTGAGCAGATCGCGGCGCTGCTGGAAAAGGGCGAGTTTGACGTCTGCACGCTGGTCTATAACCAGTTCCGCAACGTCATGACCCAGACGCCCACAGAAATGCAGCTCGTGCCGCTGGCGTTGCCGGATAATGACAACGCCGATGAGTCCGATGTTGCAACCTACGAGTTTGAGCCCGATGAGGGCACGCTCCTGACCAGCCTGCTGCCGCGTAACCTGCAGGTGCAGATCTACGCGACCATGCTGGAGACCGCAGCGGGTGAAAACGGCGCGCGGATGACGGCCATGGATAACGCGACCCGCAACGCGGGCAAGGCCATCGACGGGCTGACACTGAAGTACAACCGTACGCGTCAGACCAATATTACCAATGAACTGATCGAGATCATCTCGGGCGCGCAGGCTGTCTGAGGATCGATCTTCACGCTCACAGGAGCTGTCCCATGTCGGAAACCACAACTCAAGAGGCTCCTGTCTCCACGCAGGCGCAGAAAAGCAATGTCGTTGGTCGCGTGACGCAGGTCCGCGGCGCCGTTGTTGACGTGCAGTTCGAGGGTACGCTGCCGCATATCCTTGAAGCGCTGCATATCCAGCTCAACGGCCAGACCTTGGTGCTGGAAGTGGCGCAGGAAATCGGTGAACACGAAGTCCGCTGCATTGCCATGGATACGACCGATGGCCTGAGCCGCGGCGTGGAAGTGACCGCCACTGGCACCCAGATCACCGTGCCGGTTGGTCCGGGCACGCTGGGCCGTATCCTCAATGTCATCGGTGAGCCGATTGATGACCGCGGCCCGGTGCAGGCCGTTGGCCGTTCCTCCATCCACCGTGCCGCCCCGGCTTTTGATGAGCAGGCTGCCGCGACCGAGATCCTGCCCACGGGCATCAAGGTTGTCGATCTGCTGTGCCCGTACCTGAAGGGTGGTAAGGTTGGCCTGTTCGGTGGTGCTGGCGTGGGCAAGACCGTCATCATCCAGGAACTGATCAACAACATCGCCAAGGCGCATGGGGGCGTGTCGGTTTTTGCTGGCGTGGGTGAACGTACCCGTGAAGGTAACGACCTGTATTACGAAATGCAGGACGCGAACGTCATCAAGCTGAATGGCGATTCAACCGAAGGGTCCAAGGTGGCGCTGGTCTATGGCCAGATGAACGAGCCGCCGGGTGCGCGTGCGCGTGTTGCCCTGTCCGGTGTGACGGTTGCGGAATATTTCCGTGATGTCGAAGGTCAGGACGTACTGTTCTTCGTCGACAACATCTTCCGCTTTACGCAGGCTGGTGCCGAAGTGTCCGCGCTTCTGGGGCGTATTCCTTCCGCTGTGGGCTATCAGCCCACGCTAGCGACGGAAATGGGTGCCCTGCAGGAGCGCATCACTTCCACCAAGAAGGGTTCGATCACCTCGGTGCAGGCCGTTTACGTGCCGGCCGATGACCTGACCGATCCGGCACCTGCCGCGACCTTCGCCCATCTGGATGCAACCACGGTGCTCAACCGTTCCATTGCGGAAATGGGCATCTATCCGGCCGTTGACCCGCTGGATTCCACATCGCGCTCACTTGACCCCAAGATCGTGGGTGATGAGCATTATCAGGTGGCACGTGACGTGCAGCGTATCCTGCAGACTTACAAGTCCCTGCAGGACATCATCGCCATCTTGGGCATGGATGAACTGTCGGAAGACGATAAGCTGATTGTGGCGCGTGCGCGTCGTATCCAGCGCTTCCTGTCCCAGCCGTTCCATGTGGCCGAAGTGTTTACGGGTGCACCGGGCAAGCTGGTTTCGCTGGAAGATACGGTCCGCTCGTTCAAGGCGATCGTGGCGGGTGAATATGATGACCTGCCTGAAGGTGCCTTCTACATGGTTGGTGCGATTGAGGAAGCGGTGGCCAAGGCTGAGAAAATGAAGGAATCGGCCTGAACCCCGCCCCCCTGACGCAAGGAAGATAGACCATGTCCATTAAGGTCAAGATTGTCAGTCCGGAAAAGGTCATGTTCGCGCATGATGCCGATATGGTCGTCATGCCAGGGTCGGAAGGTGATATCGCGGCAATGCCGGATCATGCGCCGCTCATGCTGATGCTGCGCGGTGGTGTGGTTGATGTTTATGAAGGGGCGGCAGTTACAAACCGCTTCTTCGTGGCGGGTGGGTTTGCCGATATGGCACCTACCCACTGCACCATTCTGGCTGACCGGGCGCTGCGGGTTGAAGATCTTTCGGTTGACGATGCGGAAGCACGACTGGAAGGCCTGGAAAAGTCCTATGAGGCGGCGGACAAGATGAACGTGCCCGCGCTGGATATCCTCATGGGCAAGATCCAGTCTGCCCGTGCCGAGATCGAGGCCGCGCAGTCTGTCGTGCCGATTTCATCGATCTGATGCTTTATGTTTCATGCCCGTAAGGGCATGGGACCAGGTAATTGATCCGTAAAAAGCGCCCTGTTTGGGGCGCTTTTTTTGTTTTTAAAATAATAGGAAGTTTTTGGTGAATCTTTTTCCAAAAAACTTCAGAGAATACCGTCTTCTAAAAAAGCGATACCAAACAAAACTTTATTATTTTTTTATCAAGGCATGAAAATCACGGCTGATTGCTCAGCCGCGTCCACGATAGCCAGGTACATCCTGCGCAGGAACCCAGACGCCATCGGGCGCGGTGCCGGTCTGCCAGAATATGTCGATCGGTATGCCGCCACGGGGGTACCAGTAGGCCCCGATCCGCAGCCAGACAGGCTTGAGCAGGTCAACCAGTGTCAGCGCGATCTGCATTGAACATTTTTCGTGAAATGCACCATGATTGCGGAAGCTGGTCAGGAACAGTTTGAGGGACTTGCTTTCTACGATCCATTCATCGGGAATATAGTCAATCACGATATGTGCGAAATCCGGCTGCCCGGTAACCGGACAGAGCGATGTAAACTCTGGCGCCGTAAAGCGGATAACATAGTGTTGCCCGCGTTCGGGGGCGGGTACGCGTTCCAGTCTGGCTTCTTCGGGGCTGGAGGGTTGGGTGGCATTCTGGCCAAGCTGGGTCAGGGACCGACTGCCGTCATCAGGGATAGGGCGGGTGTTCATGAAGGGATCCATCAGCACTGGAATAGGGTTGCATGGCTCATGCAGGATTGGTGTGGCTTGCGTCAACGGAAATACAGGGGGTCGGCATGCGGTTTTCCCGGCTTTCGCAACAGGGGGCAGGCGTGATAACTGCACGCTATGGCACGTGTATCCCGACCCGAATTTCCTGCTCCTGTTCTGATAACCACCACGGCGGAGCTTGAGGCTGTCACTACGCGACTGCGCGGTGAGCCGTTTGTCACGATTGATACCGAGTTCGTGCGCGAACGTACGTACTGGCCCGAACTGTGCCTGGTACAGCTGGCCGGGAAAGATGATGTGGTGGTGATCGACACGACCGCCCCGGGTATTGATCTGTCTTCCCTGGGGGAACTGCTGGATGATGCGGGTGTGGTCAAGGTCTTTCATGCCGCGCGGCAGGACCTTGAAATTTTCCTGCACCTGTTTGATCGCCTGCCTGCCGCCCTGTTCGATACCCAGGTCGCGGCCATGGTGGCGGGGCATGGCGACCAGGTGGGGTATGACAATCTTGTCTGGTCCTTGCTGGGTGTGCAGATCGACAAGTCACATCGCTTTTCCGACTGGTCGGCCCGCCCGCTTTCCCCGGCCCAGATCGGGTATGCGGCGGCGGATGTCACGTATTTGCGGCTGGTCTATGACAAACTGCTGACCCAGTTGCAGCAGGAAGGCCGACTGGAGTGGGTTGCGGCCGAATTGGATGTGCTCAATAACCCCGCCACCTTCCGCCCCGACCCGTTTACATTGTGGGAAAAGATGCGTCCGCGCACCAACAACCGCCGTATGCTGGGCATTCTGCGTGCCATCGTGGCGTGGCGGGAAGGGGAGGCCCAGCGTATCAACGTGCCGCGCCAGCGCCTGCTCAAGGATGAAAGCCTGATGGAAATCGCGGCCACCATGCCGGCGACCATAGAGGCTCTTGCCCGTGTACGCGGTGTCTCGCGCGGCTTTGCCGAAGGGCGGAGCGGCCAGACCCTGCTGGAAACCGTGGCGCAGGCTCAAACCATACCCGAAGCGGACCTGCCGCGCCTGCCCAAGGGGCGTGCAAAGGATACGCAGCGTCCTTCGCCCGCGCTGATCGCGCTGCTCAAGGTGCTGCTGGCTGCCTGTTGCGAGACGCATCGTGTGGCTCCCAAGCTCGTGGCCTCATCAGAAGACCTGGACCGTTTTGCACTGGATGACGCAGCGGATATTCCTGCCTTCCATGGCTGGCGTAACGAAGTTTTTGGCAAGCTGGCGCGCGAACTCAAGGCAGGGCGTCTGGTCATGGGGGTCGAGGAAGGCAAGGTAAAGCTGATCCACGATTGATCCAGCGCCGGCCTTGCGCGTTTTACCGGGGTTGCAAACAGGTTATGCGCAGAACTGTCCACAAGATTCTGTGCATTGGGAGTTGAGCCGGATAGGGGATGCGCCTAGTTTCCCCCCATTCCGCGTAAGGAGTGCTGAACGATGGCGATGGAATGGACCGAGGAGACGATCGCGCGCCTGCGTGATCTGTGGCAGCAGGGTTTGTCGACTGCGGAAATCGGCCGCCAACTGTCGGTTACCAAGAACGCGGTTGTGGGCAAGGCGCATCGCCTTGGCCTCAAGCCCCGTCCGTCGCCTATCCGCAGGGCGGCGAAGCCCGTAACGGCGGCGCCTGCGGCTGAATCTGCCGCAGCGATGGCCTCGGCCCAGGCAGCGCCCTCTTCGCCAGCCCCGGCAGAGGTGGAAGCCGCGCCTGCCGCCGCAGCTGTCCCGCCCCCTGTGCCGCAGGCCGCCCCCGTGGTTCCGGTCGAGGCATCCCGGCCCAAGGTGGAAGTCACTGCGCCAACGCCTGCCGCTACCGCGCAGGAGCCGGCGGTAGAACCGCGTGCGCCCCGTCCTTCCGCCCGTGCAACGCGCGCTGCGGCCGCAGCGCTGCGGCCGGTCAGTGAACCGCGCCGCCGCAGCAGCCAGTCCTGCTGCTGGCCGCTGGGTGATCCCGGCACGCCGGGCTTCCATTTCTGTGGGGCTACCCCACTACCGGGCAAGCCCTACTGCGCTGAACATGCCCAACTGGCCTATGTCAAGCTGCGTGACCGGCGCGATAACGTGGCCTGATCGTTCACGCTGTTTGGTTGCTCCCATTAAAAAACGCCAGGGCATGACTGCCACTGGCGTTTTTTATATCCCGCCCGGCATGCCGGGCGGAACATAAGCTGTTCAGCTTGCGACCGGACGCGGGGCGGGCTGGGCCGCAGGGGTAGCCGGAGCGGGGGTTGCAGGGGCTGCGGGAGTGGTGATCATTTCCAGCTGACCGGTAACCTGTCCGCCATCTTCCACCTTCAGGCGACGGCACTTCGCCTTGCCCAGCAGGCGCCCGGTGGAGCGGATGGTCAGGCTGCCGCGTACCGTAAGCGTGCCGTCGATGGTGCCGGCCAGTTCCGCGTCCTCGACTTCAACTTCACCCTTGAAGATGCCGCCCTGTGCAATCTGTAGTTCGGATGCGTTGATCAGCGAGGATTCAACCGTTCCTTCCACGACCAGACGCTCGGCGTCCTGAATGGTGCCCTGTACGCTGATGCCACGGCCAACGACCAGGGTCCGGCGGTCATTTTCCTTCTTGGCTGCAGGTGCGCCCGGGGCACCGGGGCGCGGTGCGCCACCCGGAACGGGGGAGGGCGTGGGCGGGAAGGGAGGACGGGCCATGGATGCGTTTTCCTTGCTGGCAGGTAGGGAGGGGGAGGAAGTGCCACCGGCGGCGGCCGGACGGCCCGGCTGCTGCGCGGGGGGCGGAGTGGGAGCAGATGGCTGGGTTGCTGCTGGCTTGCGTCTTTTAAACAATATTACCCCGCTTGGTTATGCTGCATCGGAACACAGAACGCTCCGGACTGGAAGATACTTACGCTCTCGGGCTGGTTGCAGGCCGCAGCCCCCTTCCATCGGTTATACTTGCCCCGATCAGGTGGACAAGGGCGTTAAGGGGAACAACGGTGCTAAAATATCATCCGTTGCGCCGCTTACCGGCCAATGATAGCGATGCGCTGCATCATGTGGGGACAAATGGGTTATTTCATGGCGTCCGGCGCCATGCCCGCGTGGAAAAGATGGGGCAAGGAGCCAGGATATGGAAAATTCGGGACAGACGGCGGAATGCCGGTTCGACCTGCTGGGCATCGGCAATGCGATTGTCGATGTTCTGGCGCCGGTTGAAGCCGATTTCCCGCACAGCAATGGCATGACGCCGGGCAGCATGACACTGATTGATGCCGCGCGTGCCCAGGCGCTGTACAACCAGATCACGCGCGAGAAGGAAATGGGCGGCGGGTCGGCTGCCAATACCTGTGTGGTGGCGTCCAACATGGGGGCGCGGGTGGCCTATCTGGGCAAGGTGGCGGATGATGCGCCGGGCCGCGCCTTTGCGGCCGACATGCAGGCGGCTGGTGTGTATTTCCCCTCATCCCCGCTGCAGGGCGATGCCAGCGAGCACAGCCCCACCGCGCGCTGCATCATCCTTGTCACACCCGACGGGCAGCGGACCATGAACACCTATCTGGGCGCCTGCGTCACCTTCAGTCCGGCCGATGTGCTGGCTGATGTCGTGTGCGCATCAAAGGTGCTGTATATGGAAGGTTACCTGTTCGACCCGCCAGATGCGCAGGAAGCCTTCCGCACGGCCGCACGCATCGCGCACGAGGCGGGGCGCAAGGTTGCCCTTTCCCTGTCCGACCGTTTCTGCGTGGACCGTCACCGCAAGGCTTTCCATGACCTTGTGCGCGGGCATGTCGATATCCTGTTCGCCAACGAGACCGAGATCTGCGCGCTGTACGAGACCGATGATTTCGAGGAGGCGGCCCGCCGCGTCGCCACCGAGACGCACTTCGCTGTCCTGACCCGCTCCGAACAGGGCAGCGTGATCATACAGGACAGCAAGCGTATCGTGATCGACAGCGTGCGCACGCAGGTGGTGGACACGACCGGGGCGGGCGATGCCTATGCGGCGGGTTTCCTGGCGGGGTGGACATCGGACCGCACGCTGGCCGAATGCGGGCGTCTGGGCAGTGTTGCCGCATCGGAAGTGATTTCGCATTACGGCGCGCGCCCGCTCATGAACATGCGCCAGGACATGGATTTCTGAGCAGGGCCGCCCCCATCATGCGGGTGTGAGGGGGGAGTACGCGAAGTTTCGCGTGCAATCCCGCCCTTTCCCCGTTATCTACGCACCCAGCAGCCACCCATTCCGCCGCTGCACGCACGGGTATCCGCCCGTAATGTGCCGCTGCGCCCCTTATGGCATCCGCCAAGGAAAGTCAGGTCAAGAGCAGTTATGGATATCCGCAATATCGCCATTATCGCGCACGTCGATCATGGCAAGACCACACTCGTCGATCAGCTTCTCAAACAGTCCGGTTCCTTCCGTGACAACCAGCACGTTGCCGAACGCGCCATGGACAGCAATGACCTGGAGCGTGAGCGTGGCATCACCATCCTGGCCAAGTGTACGTCGGTTGTGTGGAAAGATACCCGCATCAACATTATTGACACCCCGGGCCATGCCGATTTCGGTGGTGAGGTCGAGCGTATCCTGAGCATGGTTGACGGCGCGGTCGTGCTGGTCGACTCCGCCGAAGGCGCGCTGCCGCAGACGAAGTTCGTGGTGGGCAAGGCGCTGGCGCGCGGCCTGAAGCCGATCGTGGTCGTCAACAAGATCGACCGTGGCGATGCCCGTCCCGACGAAGTCCATAACGAGATCTTTGACCTGTTCGCCGCCCTGGGCGCGAATGACGAACAGCTTGATTTCCCCATGCTGTACGCCTCGGGCCGTCAGGGCTGGGCCGATACGGAAATCGAGGGACCGCGCAAGGACCTTTCCCCGCTGTTCGACCTGATCCTGCGCCACGTACCGGCGCCGAAGGTGAACAAGGACGCGCCGTTCGCGATGGTCGCCACCATCCTTGAAAACGACAACTTCCTCGGTCGCGTGCTGACCGGTCGTGTTGAACAGGGCACGGCAAAGATGAACATGCCGGTGCATGTGCTGCGTCCCGATGGTTCGGTTGTGGAAACTGGCCGTCTGACCAAGCTGCTGTCCTTCCGTGGCCTGGACCGCGTGCCGGTGGAAGAAGTCGAAGCCGGTGACATCGTGGCCGTGGCCGGCCTGTCGGATGCGACGATTCCCGAGACGATCGCTGCCCTTGAAGTCAAGGAACCGCTGCCCTCCACCCCGGTTGACCCGCCGACGCTGTCCATGACCTTCCGCCTCAACGATGGCCCGCTGGGTGGCCGTGAAGGCAAGAAGGTCACGTCGCGCCAGATCCGTGACCGCCTGTTCAAGGAAACGGAAGGCAACATCGCCATCCGCGTATCCGAAAGCCCCGAGAGCGAGGCTTTCGAGGTAGCCGGCCGTGGCGAACTGCAGCTTGGCGTGCTGATCGAGCAGATGCGCCGCGAGGGTTTCGAGCTGACCATCGGTCGCCCCCGCGTGCTGTTCCGCACCAATGAGGAAACCGGTGAGCGCGAAGAGCCGTTCGAGGAAGTCCTGATTGACGTGGACGAGCCGTATTCGGGCGTTGTGGTTGAAAAGATGGCGCTGCGCAAGGGCATCATGCAGGACATGCAGCCCTCTGGCGGTGGCAAGGTGCGCCTGACATTCCAGATCCCCTCGCGCGGGCTGATCGGCTATCACGGCGAATTCCTGACCGACACGCGCGGTTCGGGCATCATGAACCGCCTGTTCTCGGGCTATCAGCCCTATGTCGGCCCGATTGCCGGCCGCCGTAACGGTTCGCTGATCTCGTCCGAAGATGGCGCGACCACGCAGTATTCGCTGTTCTCGCTGCAGGACCGTGGCACGCTGTTCGTCGATGCGGGCGAGAAGGTTTACGTGGGCATGATCATTGGCGAGCATTCGCGTGAGAATGACCTGGAAGTGAACCCGATCCGTGAAAAGAAGCTGACCAATATCCGTGCCGCCGGCAAGGATGAGGCCCTGCTGCTGATTCCGCCGCGCAAGATGAACCTTGAGCAGGCCATCGCCTATATCGAGGATGATGAACTGGTTGAGGTCACACCGTCTGCCGTGCGTATCCGCAAGCGTTACCTTGACCCGCACGAGCGCAAGAAGCGCGAACGTTCGGGCACGGTTGACTGATTTCCTGCCCTGCCCCGTGTGGGACTGCAATCTTTAGTAATGTTTCAGTTCTTGAGATTGTGGTCCCCATGCGGCAATTAGATGATGCTTTCCATAAATTTAGAAATTTTAATTCGAGACACTCCCCATGCGGCATGTTACAGCATGGGGGTCAGTCCGGGTGTAGCGATTCGCTCTCCTGGTGGACGTATTGGGATGAAAAGTCCCGGTCTGTGGAGTATTTTTATATGATCGTTTCCCCCCGTCGTTTTCTTGCCGCCATGTCCGCTGTTGCCATCATGGGCGTTGCCGCACCTGTCATGGCGCAGACGGCTGAGCCCACAACTCCGGCCGTTTCTGCCCCGGAACACGCACCGGACGCCGCTGCTGGCACCGCTGCTCCGGAAGCTGGTGCGAAGAAGCACCACAGCGGCAGCCACCACGGTGGCCATCACCATGGTGCGAAAAAGGCTGCTGCGGGCGCAGAAGCCCCTGCTGCTCCGGCCGCACAGTAATCACTGCCGCATGCCGACCGGCCCCGCCGCCATGGTGGGGCCGGTCATGGCAGCCAGATGGAAAAGCCCGGTTTACACCGGGCTTTTTTATTGTCTGCAAGGTAGGGCACCAGTTCTGTCAGCCTCTGGCGTAACGGTCCAGTGACAGGTCAAGGCTGGGGATTTCAGTCGGTCTGTTGCTCATGCGGTCTGCCAGGATACGGCCCGAACCACAGGCCATGGTCCAGCCCAGCGTGCCATGCCCGGTATTGAGCCACAGATTGGAGAACCGTCCGCTCGGCCCGATGACCGGCGTGCCATCAGGCGTGCTCGGACGCAGGCCGGTCCAGTAAGTGGCCTGTGACAGGTCGCCGCTGCCGCCAAACAGTTCGGAGAAGGAGAGTTCCAGCAATGCGCGCCGGTCGCGGCTCAGGCGCAGGTTGTAGCCGGTCAGTTCTGCCGTACCACCAATGCGGATGCGCCCACCCAGACGGGTGATAGCAACCTTGTGGCTCGTGTCATTGACCGTCGAGAGCGGTGCGTGCATCGCATTGATGACCGGCAGCGTCAGGGAATAGCCCTTGGTAGGATAAACCGGCAGAGCAAGTCCCAGCGGGCGCAGCAGCAGGGGGGAATAGCTGCCCATGGAAACAACATAGGCATCTGCTGTCAGGCGCCCGTGCGATGTGCGTACGCCCAGTATCTCGGTGGCGGCGGCGTCCAGTGCCTCCACCACTGTCTCATAATGGAACGTGACGCCCAGTTCCGCTTCCGCCTTCTGGGCCAGGCGTTGGGTGAACATGTGGCAGTCTCCCGACTCGTCACCTGGCAGGCGCAGGCCACCACTGAACAGGTGTCGCTTTGCCGCAAGGCCCGGTTCGTGCCGGGCAATCCCGTCGCGGTCCAGCAGTTCGTGGGCAATGCCCGCCTGTTCCAGCAGCGCCATGTCACGGCTGGCGCCATCAAGTTGCGCCTGCGTGCGGAAAAGCTGAATCAGGCCGCGCTGTTCATCATCATAGGTAATGCCGGTATCCTGGCGTAGCGTATCAAGGCAGTCGCGGCTGTACTGCGCCACGCGCAGCATGCGGGCCTTGTTGATCCCGTAATCATGTGCATTGCAGTTAGCCAGCAACTGTCCGATCCAGCGCAGCATGGCCAGGTCGAGGCGGGGACGGATAGTGATGGGAGCGTGGCGGCCGCTCATCCACCGCAGCACCTTGAGCGGCAGGGCAGGTTCGGCCCAGGGTGCGGAAAACCCCGGTGAGATCTGGCCCGCATTGGCAAAGGATGTTTCCAGCGCGGCTGCAGGCTGGCGGTCCACGACCGTAACCTCATGGCCTTCCTTTGCCAGGTACCATGCGGCGGTAACACCCACCACGCCCGCGCCCAGAACGATAACCTTCACAGTTTCATCCTTACTTCCGTCATCAACACTGCGGGGATGCGCCAAGCGGAAGCAATGGTCAACCGCCTGTGTCATAACAGGGGGTGCGGTAAATTCAGGTGGTGGGCACGCCCTTGCTGGTTGAATATTCGAAATGTAGCGCGGTTTCGGGGTGTACGATGGGATGGATGGCGTGTGCGGCCATGGCCCCTTCGCTAAAGCCCTGCAAGATCAGCTTGAGCTTACCGGGATAGGTCGCGACATCACCCACGGCAAAAATGCCGGACAGGCTGCTTTCGCATGTCGAGGGGGTGACGGGAATGGTCCCGCGCACAGTGTCCAGCCCCCATTGCGCGATGGGGCCAAGGTCGGTTGCCAGCCCGAAGAAGGGCAGCAGGTGGTCACACGCGACATGGCGCACCGTGCCATCCAGTGTGGCCAGGTCCACACCTGCAAGCTGCCCGTCCGTGCCGTGCAGGCCGTGCAGCTGGTAGCCGATGATCTTCTCGACCTCGCCGCGCGCCACCGCTTCGTCAAGCTGGCGCAGGCTTTCGGGAGCAGCGCGGAAGCGGTCGCGCCGGTGCACCAGCTTTACGCTGCGCGCGACCTCGCGCAGGGAAAGCGCCCAATCCACAGCCGAGTCGCCTCCACCTGCGATCAGCACGTCGCGGTTGGCAAAGTCGGCGCGGCGGCGCACGAAATACTGCACGCCCCCACTGCGCTCGAATGCTTCCAGCCCTTCCAGCGGGGGGCGGTTGGGGCCGAATGCGCCAGCACCCGCCGCAATGATGACCGCATGGGCATGGATGGTGTCACCGTTGCTGGTACCCAGGCGAAAACTGCCGCGCGTGCCCTCCAGACTTTCCACCCGGCGGCCCAGCAGGCGGGGCACGTCAAAGGGTGCGATCTGGCGGTCGAGTGCATCGATCAGCGCGCCGCCTTCAATGGCAGGGTGACCCGGAATGTCATAAATCGGCTTTTCGGGGTACAGCGCCGTGCACTGGCCGCCAACGGCATCGAGTGCATCGATCAGGATGCAGCCCAGCTTGAGCATGCTGCACTCAAAGGCGGCGAACAGCCCGGCCGGGCCTGCGCCGATAATGGCCACATCCGTGGTGTGGGTGGGGGAAGGGGTGGTCATGTCCGGCTCTGTCATCCCGCGATCCATCAGGTCAAAGGCATATGTTGGCTGCGGTTTTGCGTTGTTGCCCGCAATGGTGCAACCCCCTTGTGCATGGCGGTGGGGCAGGGGCACAATCAGCCAATGCAAGACAACCCCACAAGGGCGGAAGAAGGCAGCGCCATGCTGGAAATTCCGCTATCCGACACAACTGCCACCCACCGACTGGGTCAGGCCCTGGCGCGGTTGCTGACGGCAGGTGACGCCGTGTTGCTGGAAGGCGATCTCGGTGCTGGCAAAACCACGCTGGCACGCGCCCTGCTGCGCGCGCTGTGCGCCGACCCGGACATGGAAGTGCCAAGCCCGTCCTACACCCTGGTGCAGGTCTATGATGCACCGGTGGCAGAGGTCGCGCATTTCGACCTGTGGCGGCTGGACGGGCCGGGCGCCCTGTTTGAGTTGGGCTGGGATGATGCGTGCGAGGGCATTGTTGTGGTGGAATGGCCTGATCGCCTTGGCACGCTTGCCCCCCCGGATGCGTTGCGTATTCACCTGCTGCATGGGGCGGATGGCGGACGTGTGGCCCGGCTTGGGGGATGGGGCGCGCGGTTGGCGCAGCTTGGCAATATGGGGAGGGGAGAACAGTCATGAGCGTAGACATGCCGCGTGTCGCCATGGTTTTTGCAGCGGGAATGGGGCAACGCATGCGACCCCTGAGCGAGCAGGTGCCCAAGCCGCTGCTGCAGGTTGCGGGGCAGCCGATCATGGATCATGTGCTGGACCGGCTGGAGGCGGCGGGCGTGCCCGAAGTCGTGGTCAACGCCCACTGGCAGCCGCAAGCCATTCATGCAGCCTTGGGCGCGCGCGCCGCCAGCGGGCGGGGGCCGCATACGACCGAACAGGTTGAAACCACCCTGCTGGAGACCGGTGGTAGTGCCGCTGCTGCGCTGCGGGCGGGACGGCTGGGGTCGGGGTCGTTTTTCCTGCTCAATGGTGATGGTATGTGGCTCAATGGTCCCGTGCCCGCCCTGCGGCGGCTGGCGGCGGCTTTTGATCCTGCGCGCATGGATGCCATGCTGCTGCTTGGTGCCATGACGCGGGCAGTGGGGGAGGTAGGGCAGGGCGATTTTGCCATTGATACCCATGGTAACCCACGCCGCCCGCGTGCGGGTGAAATCACGCCCTATGTCTTTACCGGGGTGCAGATCGTCTCGCCCGCCCTGTTCGCGGGCGCGCCTGAAGGTGCGTTCAGCATGAACAGGTTGTGGGACCAGGCCATGGCGGCGGGCCGACTGGGGGTGATCGTGCATGATTCGCTATGGTTCCATCTCTCCCGCCCGGCTGACATCACGGCCGCCGAGCAGGTTCTGCATTCCGCCCTCAATCCGGACCGGGACAACGATATATGACCGGAAGCCGGGAACGTCCCTGCCCACGGGGGCGCGTGGCCATGGTGCCGTCACATGTGCCCTTTGTGGACCAGATCGCGGCCCGTTGGCTTGAACAGGCCAGGCATGACCCGCAGGCCAGCGGCACCGGCCTGATCCTGCTGCCCAGCCGCCGTGCCGCCCGCGCCCTGACCGAGGCGTTCGTGCGCCAGGTCGATGGCCGCCCCATCCTGCTGCCCCGTATTGCCCCGATTGCCGCCCTTGATGAGGCAGCGCTTGCCCTGTCTGGCCGCAATGCGCTTGATCTGCCGCCAGCGGTGGACCCGGTGCGGCGGCTGGCTACGCTCAGCCTGCTGGTCATGCAGGCGGGACGTGCGTTTGGCGATGTGCAGGGCGTGGATCAGGCCTGGCCGCTGGCGCGCGCGCTGGCAGACCTGATGGATGAGGCCGAATGGGCCGAATGCGACCTGCGCGAACGCCTGCCCCATGCGGCGGAAGGTGATTTTGCCCAGCACTGGCACCAGACGCTCAGGTTCCTCTCCATCGTGACCAGCGTGTGGCCTGCATGGCTGGAGGAACAGGGAGTGATGAACCCCGTGGCCCGGCAGGCCGCACTGCTGCACGCGCAGGCAGAACGGTGGGAAGATCATCCCCCGCCGCCGGGCACCCCCATATGGGCCGCCGGTTTTGCCGATGCCGTGCCTTCGACCATCGCCATGCTGCGTGCCGTGTTGTCCCTGCCCGACGGGCTGCTGGTCCTGCCCGGTGTGGATATGGCCTGTGCCGGGGCGGTATGGCAGCGCCTGCCGCCTGACCATCCGCAGGCTGGTACCGCCCGCATGCTGGCTGAACTGGGTATCGGGCGTGAAAGCATGGAACAGTGGGACAGCCTGCCCCCCGGCTGCAACGCCAGCAGCCCGGCCTCGCGCGCGGGCCTGCTGGCGCGCGCGCTCCTGCCTGCCCATGCGCTGGAACAGTGGCGCGCGCCCGATGCGCCGGTGGCGGCCGATGGTCTGTCGGTGCTGCGCAGCACCGACCAACAGGAGGAAGCCGCCGCCATCGCCATGGTGCTGCGGCAGGTCCTCGAACGGCCTGGCCAGCGTGCGGCCCTTGTCACCCCCGACCGGGCGCTGGCCGGGCGCGTGGCGACGGAACTGGTGCGCTGGGGCGTGATTGCCGATGACAGCGCGGGTGAAAGCCTGCTGGCCATACCGCAGACCGCCTTTTTGCGCCTGATCGTGCAGGCGGTTGATGGTGGCCTTGGGCCGGTTGCACTCCTGTCCGTCATCAAGCACCCGCTGGCGGCGTGTGGCCTGACACCGGGCAACTGCCGCGCCAGTGCCCGCCAGCTGGAGCGGCTGGTCCTGCGTGGCCCGGCCCCCCCGCCCGGTATTACGGGGCTGCGTCGCGCGCTGGTGCGGGCCGCAGACGACCCCCATGGCGCCATGGCCGACGCACCTGATGCACCGGAGGAGATCAATGCCTTCCTGACCCGGTTGGAGACTGCCTTCGGTCCCCTTCTGTCCCTGCCGCGCAGTGCGCTGGTGCCGGTTTCCACCCTGCTTTCCGCGCTGGTCGAGGTTGCGCAGAACCTTGCCACCACGGATACGGCCGATGGCGCCGAGCGCCTATGGGCGGGTGAGGAAGGCAATGCGCTGGGTCAGCACATGAGTGCGATGCTGGCCTGGTGCGATGTGCTGCCCGATGCCCGGCTGGGCGCGCTGGATGGTCTGCTGGCCTCCTCGCTTGCGGGTATGAGCGTGCAGGGGCGCAGGGCGCTGCGCGGGCGCTCGGGCACGGTCCACCCGCGCGTGTTCATCTGGGGCCTGCTGGAAGCCCGGCTACAGACGGCAGACCTGATCGTGCTGGGCGGCCTGGCCGAAACCGTATGGCCCCCCGCCACCGATCCGGGGCCATGGATGAGCCGCCCCATGCGCACGCGCGTGGGCCTGCCCCTGCCAGAATGGGCGATCGGGCAGGCGGCGCATGACTTCGTCTCCTGTGCGTGTGCGGCACCACAGGTCGTGCTGTCGGTAGCAGGGCGGCGGCAGGGTGCGCCTACGGTGCCCGCGCGCTGGCTGGTGCGGCTGGATGCCTATCTGGCCGGGCATGGCCACGCGCTGCCCGCCCATCCCGCCCTGCGCTGGCTGGACAGCCTTGACCGGCCCGAGGGCGCGGCCACTCCGGTTGCCCCCCCACAGCCGCGGCCTGTGGTTGGCCTGCGCCCGCGCAGCCTGTCGGTGACCGAGATCGAGACATGGATGCGTGATCCTTACGCCATTTATGCGCGGCGGATCCTGAAGCTGAACAGGCTGGCGGATCTGGAGGAACAGGCCGATGCCGCCGATTACGGCCAGATCGTGCATGCGGCCCTTGAACGCTGGTTCCATGCCCATCCTGCTGACTGGCCCGCCGATGGTGCCGTGCAGATGCAGGCGGTCTTTGCCGATGTGCTGCGTGAAGCCGACCTGCGCCCGGCCCTTGCCGCATGGTGGGGGCCACGGCTGGAGCGGATTGCCACATGGTGCGCCCGGACCGAGCAGGCGCGCCGCACCACTGGCGGTCCGCGCACGGTGCTGACGGAGCTTACGGGTCGGATGGTGCTGACCGACCTTCCCGGCGGCCCCTTTACCCTGCGCGGGCGGGCTGACCGCATTGACCTGTATGGTGAGGGCAGTCTGAGCCTATTCGATTACAAGACCGGCACCCTGCCATTGCGGCGCAGCGTGATCGAGGGCTGGCAGTCCCAACTGGTGCTGGAGGCCGCAATGATTGAAAGTGGTGGTTTCCCACCCCCCGTGGCGGGCAATGTGGCGGAACTGGTGTACTGGCGGTTGACCGGCGGCCATGTGCCGGCCCAGGTGCTGGACGTGGCGCGCGGGGCCGAACTGAGCGACCTGATCGCGCGCTGTCGTGATGGGCTGCGCACCCTTGTTGCGGCCTATGACAGCCCTGACCAGCCTTATCTGTCCCATCCATGGCCCGGCGAGGAACCGCGCTTTGCCGATTATGCCCACCTGGCCCGGGTGGCGGAATGGAGCGCCGCACGCGAGGAGACCGCCGGATGAACCGACCCGTCATGAAAGGGGAAGGCATGGTGGATGCTATCGGCCTGGCCAACCGCAGCCAGGCGCAGGCATCCGACCCGCAGGCTTCCGTATTCGTCTCGGCCTCGGCGGGCAGTGGCAAGACCAAGCTACTGATCGACCGCCTGCTGCGCCTCATGCTGCCGCGCGATGTGCCCGACCGCGATGGCGTCATGACCCGTGTGCCCGGCAGTGATCCCGCGCGCATCCTGTGCCTGACCTTTACCAAGGCGGCGGCGGCAGAAATGTCCATCCGCCTGCAAAGCCGGCTGGGTCAGTGGGTCATGCTGGCCGATGATGCGCTGGATATGGAACTGGCCCGCCTGTCGGTGCCCACTGGGGCCCAGACAAGGCAGGTGGCGCGTGAACTGTTCGCCCGCGTGCTCGACCTGCCCGGCGGCATGCGCATTGGCACCATCCATGCCTTCTGCCAGTCGCTGCTGCGGCGTTTTCCCATTGAGGCCGCGATCAGCCCGCATTTCACCCTGATCGAGGAAACCGACGCCCGTCTGGCCCAGCGCGCGGCGGTGGAGGATGTGGTGGGACAGGACGGCCCGGCCGTGTCCATTCTGGCCGCCCAGATCGGGGTGGGGGAGTTTACGACCCTGATCGGCCGCCTGCAGGCCCAGTCGCGCCGTATTCTGCCCGTGGCGCGGCGCTGGCAGAGTGATCCCGCTACGGTAGAGGCTGCCCTGATGCGTCTGCTGGGCATCAGGGGCCGCAATGCGGAGGACGTGCTGCATAATGCCTGCGCCACTATTCCCGATGAGGACGCCCTGCGTGATGGCCTGCGGTTTGTAGCGCAGAAAGGTTCGCCCACCGTGCGGGCGCAGGCCGAAACCATGCTGGCATGGCTGGGACAGGACACGGCGGCCCGTGCGGCAGGCTGGTCCACATGGCGTGCCAGCCTGCTGACCCAGAAAGGCGAACCCCGCCAGCGTGGGGGGCTGAATGCCAAACTGGCGGCCGAGCGTCCTGAACTTGCTGACCAGCTTATGGCGCAAGCCACGCGCGTGATCGGCATTGACCGACAGTTGCGTGCCATTACGGTGTTTGAACTGACCTGCGCCCTGCTCTCCGTGGCCCAGCCGGTGCTGGAACGCTACGCCACGCGTAAAAGTGCGCAGGGCATGGTCGATTACGATGACCTGATCGACCGCACGCTCCAGCTGCTGGATGATCCGGGGGCGGCGTGGGTGCTGTACAAGCTCGATGGCGGCATCGATCACCTGCTGCTTGATGAGGTGCAGGATACCTCCCCCGACCAGTGGGCCATTGCCGGTGGCTTGACCGCCGAATTCTTTGCTGGTGAAAGCATGCATGATGATGAAGGCTGCCCGCGTACCATCTTCGCGGTAGGGGATTACAAGCAGTCGATCTATTCTTTCCAGGGTGCGGACCCGGAAGCTTTCCGCGCCTGGCGGCAGCGCTTTCGCAGGCGGGCGGGGGATGTGCAGGCCCTGTGGCGCGAACCGGCGCTGACCGTCTCCTTCCGCTCCACCGCTCCGGTACTGAATCTGGTCGATAGCGTATTTGCCAATCCCGCCGCCGCCCGTGGCGTGGTCGAACCCGAAGGCGGGATTCCCGCCCATGTCACCGCCCGGCCGGGACAGGGCGGGCGGGTGGAAATCTGGCCCCCCGTACCGGCGGAAGCCAGCGAGACGGATGTCAGCCCGTGGATGGCGCCGCGCCAGAATGCGGGCCAGTCCACCGCCCAGCAGCGCCTGGCCGATACATTGGCAGGCTGGATCGCGGGCGAGTTGCAAAAAGCGCCTCCACCGGGGGAGGCACCGCTTGCGCCGGGTGATGTGCTGATCCTTGTGCCACGTCGTTCCGCCTTTGTCCGCGCGCTGATCCGGGCGCTGAAAACGCATGACGTGCCGGTGGCGACCCTGGTGCGCACCGTGCTGACCGACCAGCTTGCTGTGCGGGACCTGATGGCGCTGTGCGCGGCCTTGTTGCTGCCACAGGATGACCTGACCCTTGCCTGTGTCCTGACCTCGCCCATTGGTGGGCTGGATGATGAAGCACTCATGCCGCTCGCTACCGGGCGCAATGGTCAGCCGCTGTGGGCGGTACTGCGCGCACGCCATGCCGAACGGCCGGATTGGGCGGCGGCGTGGCATGTGCTCAATACCCTGTTCCGACAGGTGGACTACGCCACCCCCTATCAGCTTCTGGCCGAAGCCCTTGGCCCATTGGGGGGGCGTACGCGGCTGCTGGCCCGCCTGGGGCCGGAAGCGGTGGAGCCGGTGGATGAACTGCTCTCCGCCGCCCTGCGCTTTGAGGAAGCGCATGCCATCTCGCTACAGGGATTCCTGCACTGGCTCAACGCATCGGACGAGACCGTGCGCCATGAGCCGGATGCCTCGGCCAACATGGTGCGCGTCATGACCGCGCATGGGGCCAAGGGGTTACAGGCGCGGCTTGTCATCCTGCCCGACACCATTGCCGCCCCGCGTTCCGACACCAACATCCTGTGGGAGACTGACAGCGCAACCGGGCTGGACATACCCATCTGGGTACCTCGGCGCGAACTGGGCACGGATGTGACGGCATCCCTGCAGGAAAAGATCCGCCTGAATGCGGCGGAGGAATATAACCGCCTGCTTTACGTTGCCCTGACCCGCGCCAGTGACCGGCTGGTGGTATGTGGGTGGGAGCCGGGCCGTGGCGTGCCCGATGGCTGTTGGTACGACCTGTGCCGGCAGGGGTTTGAAAGCGCGGGCGCTGTGGCTCGGCCATTTGATCTGGGCTGGGAAGAGGAGATGCTGGTGCTGGAGGAACTGCCCGCCAGCCCGGTGGCCCGCGCGACCCCCACACCGGTCCCGGATGGCCAGGGCATGGAGGCACGAACGCTGGCGCTACCGGACTGGATGGGCCATGCCCCCCTGTGGCGGCCCGTCATGCCGGTGGCGGAAGGGCCGCTGGCCCGCCCGCTCGCACCCAGCCGACCTGATGACGTAGCCCTTGGCTCCCAGCCCGCCGTGCGTTCGCCCCTTGTCATGGCCAGTACCGTGCGTGACCGGGCGGATATGCTGGCCCGCCGCGCCCGTGCGCTGCAGCGTGGGCAACTGGCCCACGCCTTGCTGCAGTACCTGCCCGATTGCCCCGTGGACACACGGGCGGAACTGGCCGAAGCCTGGCTTGCCCGCCCGGCGGCTGGTCTTGCGTCCGGGCAGCGGGGTGAACTGGTGGCGCAGGTGCTGGCCATCATGGACCAGCCCGAACTTGCCGCCCTGTTCGCGCCGGGTAGCCGCGCGGAGCAGCCGCTGGCTGGTGTTGTAGGTCAGCAGGTGATCGTGGGGCAGGTGGACCGTATGGCGGTGGGTGCCGATACGGTTACGGTGTGCGATTTCAAGACGAACCGGCACCCTCCTGAAAGCATTGACAGGACACCGGTGTTGTACTTGCGGCAGATGGCGGCCTACCGGGCGCTGCTGCGCGGGGTGTATCCGGGACGGCAGGTTGTCTGCGCGCTGGTCTGGACGGAGGGCGTGCGGGTTGACATCCTGCCTGCTGCATTGCTGGACAGGTATGCACCCGATATGAAGGATGCCGCGCAGGCTTGACCCCATGCCCCGTCATGGCCATGTCAGCACAACACGGGCGGTTACCCCACCGCCACGAAAGGAGTTTTTGAGTGATGAGCGAAAATACGATTGCCGTAAGCGACGACCAGTTCAAGACCCTGGTGCTGGAGTCCAAGGAGCCGGTTCTGGTTGATTTCTGGGCGGAATGGTGTGGCCCGTGCAAGATGATTGCCCCAGCACTTGATGAAATCGGTGCGGAATTCAAGGGCAAGATGACCGTGGCCAAGGTCAATATCGACGATAACCAGCGCACGCCTAACGACTACGCCGTGCAGAGCATCCCCACCCTGATCCTGTTCAAGGACGGCAAGCCCGTGGCCAAGCAGTCGGGCGCCGTGCCCAAGAGCCAGCTCAAGGCATGGGTACAGGCCAACCTCGGCTAAAAATGATGTAGTCGTGGCCCGTCAGCGTGCGCGGGCCACGTCCGTCCATGTCGTGGGGGTTGCCCCCGCATGTGCCAGGCCTGAGCGGAAGCCGGGAGCGCACAGCGTGCGCAGTTCGGCCTCATGCTCATAGGTAGGCATCAGCTTCTGTAATAACTGGTTCTTTGCCGTGGCCGGATGGAAATAGATTTCTGACAGGCCATCAGGCAGGTGGGCGGCAAGGGCCGAGACGCGTTCGGTCGTCATATGTCCGCTCCATGCCAGCCCGAAGCACCAGTCATTGGTAACCAGTCCTGCCTTATGTGCCTGGTGGCGCAGCAGGCTGGTCCAGCGGCGCAGGGCTGCATCCCCCAGCGTATCGGCATAAGTCCCTGCCGCGTAAAGCGGCTGGGGTGGTTCCAGCGGCACACGGATCGCACGCAGGCCGTGGCGCAGGCCGCTTTCAATCATGTAACGCCCCACGGTGGGGTGCAGGTGCATGTGCTTGTGTGCGTTGGCGTGGTCCAGCGCCAGGCCGGTTGCGCTGAAGGCACGGAACTGGGCCTCGATCTCGGCTGCCAGTTCCCGGCGCACGGCGGGGCGGAAGAAATACTCCACGCCCAGCTTCAACTGGTCGGAAGGGAACTGTCCGTCCTGCGGCACCAGCAGTGGTATATCGGCAGGCGGCAGGGTTGCCGGTCCTTCGATTGCAACCAGGTGTAGCCCCACCCGCAGGTCCGGCAGTTTTTTCGCACGGCGCACGGCGTCAGCTGCCGCCGGTCCCGATACCATCAGGCTTGCGGTTGACAGTAATCCGTCCCGATGGGCGATCTCGATCGCCTCGTTCACTTCTTCGGACAGGCCGAAATCATCGGCGGATATGATGACGCGCTTCATGATGGAAAACCGGATGGCATGAAAAAAGAAATGCCGGAACCCGAAGGTCCCGGCATGGGTGTAATCGCAGGCAGCCAGATCAGGCGGCGCGGCGTTCGCGCAGGAACTGGAAGAACTCCACCCCTTCGCGCAGGCGGCGCTTCATCATCTGCGGGCTGCGGACCATCTCGTTCAGGATCGAGGCGATCTTCGGCGCGCGGAAATAGAACTTCCGGTAGAATTCTTCCACGCTCTGGAAGATTTCCGTGTGCGACAGATGCGGGTAGTGCAGCGGTGCGATCTGCACGCCGTTATCGTCGATCAGTTCGGCGTTTTTCTCATCCAGCCAGCCATTCTCGGTCGCCTGCTTGTGCAAGAACGTGCCGGGATAGGGCGCTGCCAGTGAAACCTGCAGGGTGTGCGGGTTGATCTCGGTGGCAAAGCGGATGGTTTCCTGAATGGTCTCCTTCGTTTCGCCCGGCAGGCCGAGGATGAAGGTGCCGTGGATCTTGATACCCAGTTCGTGGCAGTTCTTGGTGAACTCACGCGCCGTCTCGACGAGCATGCCCTTCTTGATGTTGTGCAGGATCTGCTGGTTGCCGCTCTCGTAACCGACCAGCAGCAGCCGCAGGCCGTTGGCCTTGAGCACTTCCAGCGTCTTGCGGGGCACGTTGGCCTTGGCGTTGCACGACCATGTCACGCCCAGCTTGCCCAGTTCCTTGGCAATCGCTTCGGCGCGCGGCAGGTCATCGGTGAAGGTGTCATCGTCGAAGAAGAATTCCTTCACCTGCGGGAAGTACTGCTTCGCCAGGCGGATTTCAGCGGCCACATGCTCGGGGCTGCGGGTGCGGTAGTGGTGGCCCCCTACCGTCTGCGGCCACAGGCAGAAGGTGCAGCGCGACTTGCAGCCACGACCGGTATAGATCGAGATATACGGGTGCATCAGGTAACCGATGAAGTAATCTTCAATCTTCAGGTCACGCTTGTACACTTCGGTCACGAACGGCAGGCTGTCCATGTCCTCGATCATCGCGCGATCGCGGTTGTGGATGATCTTGCCGTCCGCATCGCGCCAGGAGATGCCATCGACATCTTTCCACTCGCGGCCTTCTGCCATTTCCTTGATGGTGAAGTCGAACTCGTTACGTGCCACGAAATCGACCGGCGGGGCGTTGAGCAGGCTTTCTTCCGGCTGTACGGCCACTTTCGCGCCGACCATGCCGATCTTGACCTTCGGGTTCGCGTCCTTGAGCATCTGGGCCACGCGTACGTCCGAAGCGAAGGACGGGGTGGAGGTATGCATGATGACAAGGTCGCGGTTACGCACGTCTTCCAGGATCGGCTCCATGCCCATGCGCGCGGGCGGCGCGTCAATCAGGCGGCTGCCCTCGACCATGGCGGCAGGCTGTGCCAGCCATGTCGGATACCAGAACGATTTGATTTCCCGCTTGGCCTGATAGCGGGAGCCGGCCCCACCGTCGAATCCGTCAAACGAAGGCGGCTGGAGAAACAGGGTTTTCATCATGCTACGCGTATCCTCGGGTTCTGGCGGGGAAAGTGGGGTTCCCTTATACCCGTTCTTATTAACTACAAGGTTGGTTTTTCAAAGCAGGTTCAGCCTGCCCATGGCGGGTCAGTCACGGGGCGATGCCGGCTGTGACCGCGATGTCATGACCGAATGAGGTGTGACATGCATGGTCTGTCCGCGCCAGGCAACCCGGGTGCCGGTTACGCTGCCCACCATGATCGCGGCCGATATCCAGTCGCGCAGGGGTAGCAGGAGCAATGGCAGCAGGCTGCGTTGCGCCAGTGCCCGGTCCAGGATGAAGGAACATATGCCCCGCCATGCCCATGTCCCGGCAAAGAAGAACCACGTCCAGGCGGCATGTGGCGCCAGAAGCACGGCAACACTGGCCCAGAACAGTGGCAGCTGGATGGCGGACGCCGCATAGCCCGCAGGCTCCAGCGTCTTGACGGTACGGCCCCAGCGCAGTTCATGCGCCAGCACCTCACGCATCGAGGTTTCACCCACCGTGGTCCATGTCATGCACGCAGCAATGGCGATGTCCTTGCCCCGGTCGCGCACATAGCGACCGAGGATCGCATCATCCGCCACATGTGGTACCAGAGCTTCCAGCCCGCCAATCGCGTCGAGCATGGAACGGCGCAGCGCCATGGTGGCGCCCAGGCAGTCCTGCCGCCCCAGATAGCGCGACAGCATGACGCCGGGCAGGAAGTTGTGGTTGATCTGGCACGCGGCCAGCAGGCGCGGCACGGTGGAGGAGGCAGGCAGACCAGCATAGAGCGTGGTGACCAGCCCCACATCGGCTGGTACCAGCGCACCTACTACATGGCGCAGGTAATCAGGCGCCACATGGATATCCGAATCGGAAATGACCAGCACATCATGCTTCACTTCACGCATGATGTTGATCAGGTTGCCGATCTTGCGGTTGACCCCGTGAAAGGTGGCGTCAACCACCAGTTTCATGTCCACCGCCGGGTGGCGTTCCATCAGGCGGTGCACGATAGGAATTGCCGCATCATCTTCCGATTGTACGCCAAAGACGATCTGCATCTGCGGATAGTCCTGGGTGCAGAAGCTTTCCAGCGCTTCTTCCAGAAGCGGCTCATCACCATGCAGTGGCTTGAGCACGGATACGGGGGGCATGGGCACCTGCCGGTCCACCCGTGCTTCCTGCCAGCGAAAACGCGAGACCAGAACGGTGCCGAGCGCTGCCTGCATGCACCCGGCAGCCGCAACGGTTGCGGCCAGTCCGGCGGGTGAAACAAGAGCGTTGAGAACAGACATTATCTTTCCGGCAAGGTCCCGCGTATGGAGCGAATCAGAACAGGGCGTAAGGGAAGGGTACGATTACTCTTCCGCAAACGTCTTGATTTTCTTCTGTAACAGATTTGTCAGTTTTTGCACATTCCCGCCCGAAAGCGCGGAGCTGAAATCAGCACGCTGTGCCGCGACCTGGCTGATATGGGCATTGAGCAGCACATCAACGATCTGCCAGCCCTTCGCACCCGAACGCATTACGTAATTGATTTCGGTGCCGTTTGCATCATCAGAGGAGCCGATGCGCGTTACAACAATGCGGTCATTGCCAACCGGTGAGGGGGTGACGGCAGGCTCGATGGTGAAGCGTGCGTCACTGCCCGGCTTGAAGCTGGATACGTAGCGGGCAATCGTGAATTGGCGGAATGTTGCCAGCAGGGTCTGCTTCTGGTCAGCGGGCAGTGTCGCGTAGCGCGGGCCGATGGACGATGCGAGTACGGTCTCCATGTCATAGGCATGGTCGATGACCGGGGCCAGGATCTGGGAACGCTGCTCGAACGAACCGGCCCCCTTGGCCTGGATACGGTCAAGGGCGGCATAGAGCGCCTTGATCGGTTCCTGCACCTGTGTGTCAGATGCGCTGGCAGCATGCGCCGCATGGATGGGGAAGACGGCAGGGACGACCGGTGCCGCCATCAGGCTGGCGCACAGCGCCAGCGACGTGGTTTTCAGGACATGTTTCATAATGTTCATGATTTCGGTCCGTTTGCGGTCTTTAGCAAGGGCTGCGTCATGCTGATTCCGACACCCAGCGCCTCAAGGGCGGTATTGGTGATGGCCGCCGCATCCAGCCCTGCCTCGATATACTGGGCATCCTGGGTGTTATGGTCGATGAAGCGGTCGGGCAGTGTCATGGGGCGGAAGCGCACGCGGTCCAGCAGGCCGGTTTTGGCCAGATGGGTCATGACAAAGCTTGCAAACCCGCCAACCGACCCTTCCTCGATGGTGATCAGCACGGCATGGTTGCGCGCCAGCTGTTCGACCAGTGCGGTGTCGATCGGCTTGGCGAAGCGGGCGTCGGCCACGGTGGGGGACAGGCCGTGCGCGGCCAGCATGTCGGCGGCTTTCAGCGCATGTTCCAGCCTGGGACCAAGCGAGAGGATGGCAATGCCACCCTGTTCCGGCCCGGACTGGCGCGCCATCTCGCGCACGATTCGCCCGCGCCCGATCTCCAGCACCTCGCCCGCTGCCGGCAGCGCCAGCCCCAGCCCGGCGCCACGCGGGTAACGCAGGCCGATCGGGCCTTCGTCAAACGCGATGGCGGTGGCGGTCATGTGCATCAGTTCCACCTCGGTGCTCGGCGCCATCAGCGTGATGCCGGGCAGGCAGCCAAGGTAGGCGATATCGAAGGAACCCGCATGCGTTGCGCCATCGGCCCCCACCAGGCCCGCGCGGTCGATGGCGAAGCGCACCGGCAGTTTCTGCAGCACCACGTCATGCATCACCTGATCATAGGCGCGCTGGAGGAAGGAGGAATAGATGGCGCAGAACGGGCGCAGCCCCTCGGTCGCCATACCGGCGGCAAAGGTCACGGCGTGCTGTTCGGCAATGCCCACATCAAAAAAGCGATCGGGATAGGCTTTGGCAAACTTGTCCAGCCCCGTGCCCGACGGCATGGCGGCGGTGATCGTGACGATCCTGTCGTCCGTCGCGGCCTGGCGCACCAGTTCCTTGGCAAAGACCGAGGTGTAGCTGGGCGGGCCGGACGGACCCTTCTTCTGCTCACCGGTCACGACATTGAATTTGGAGACGGCGTGATACTTGTCACCTGCCGACTCGGCCGGGGTGTAGCCATGGCCTTTTTCGGTAATCACATGCAGCAGCACGGGGCCGACATCCTCGGCATCGCGCAGGTTGCGCAGGATGTGGACCAGCTGGTTCATGTCGTGGCCGTCAACGGGGCCGACATAATAGAAGCCCAGTTCCTCGAACAGCGTGCCGCCGGTCATGATGCCGCGTGCGTATTCATCCGCCTTCTTCGCCGTGCGTTCCAGTCGGCCGGGCAGGCGCTTGGCCATCTTGGCGGCAAGTTCGCGCAAGGAAAGGAACTTGCGCGAGGACATGAGCCGCGAAAGGTAGTTCGACATCGCGCCCACCGGGGGGGCGATCGACATTTCGTTGTCGTTGAGCACCACGATCAGGCGCTCGGCCCCCGGACCGCAATGCGACGCGTTGTTCATCGCCTCATACGCCATGCCTGCCGAGATCGAGCCATCGCCGATCACGGCAATCACATTGCGTTCGCGGTAGGCGGGGTCTTCTTCCGCGCGCAGGTGATGGGCCACGGCCATGCCGAGACCGGCGGAAATGGAGGTCGAGGAATGGGCCGCGCCAAACGGGTCGTATTCGCTCTCGCTACGGCGGGTGAATCCCGAAAGGCCGCCCGGCTGGCGCAGGGTGCGGATGCGCTCGCGCCGCCCGGTCAGGATCTTGTGCGGATAGGCCTGGTGGCCCACATCCCAGATCACCCGGTCATCGGGCGTGTCGAACACGGCATGGAGCGCGACCGTCAGTTCCACCACGCCCAGCGACGCGCCAAGATGCCCGCCGGTGGTGGAGACGGCATCAATCGTCTCGGCGCGCAGTTCGTCCGCCAGTTGCTTCAGCTGCTCCACCGAAAGGTTGCGCATGTCATGGGGGGCCCGGACTCGGTCAAGCTGCGGGTAGCGACCAAGGGTGGGAATCGCGGGTTTGGTCTGGTCCATGATGTTCGCGTCCGTTATTCTGTGTTGGCCCTTAGTCCCTTGCGGGGAGGAACCAGCCCGGGTTTCGGTTTGGCCAGTCGGTTCCGGGATCGGGACCGGCACCAGGCTGCTCCGGCGGTGATGAATGGCTCATGGCATGAAAACCATGGCGACCGTAGCGTAATCGCGATGTGTTACTCCGGTTAAGCGTGTAAATACAGTCTCTAATTCTCTGACTGTTGTTAATTGGCCACACCGAAGCCAATAGCAATTGAATACAGGATAGTTTCTGTCCTATACCCTTCCGAAAGGCTTCATGTGTCGTACAAGTCCGCAACCTCGGCATGCTCTATATGCACGGCTGGGCGATGTTGGGCTTGTTTTCTCGTAGGTGGATGTGTCCATAGTCCGACCTACCAGACTTGAAATATGAGACCGGCGGTTGGGCCGGTGCAGGAGCAGAGGTTTCATGGCCGTTCCTATTATGCAGGCAGTCCGCGTTGGTGCCTATGTTGTCAAGCAGCATATCACGCGGCGCAAACGTTATCCGCTCGTGCTTATGCTCGAGCCATTGTTCCGCTGTAACCTGGCCTGTGCCGGGTGCGGCAAGATCGACTATCCCGCCCAGATCCTGAACCAGCGCATGACCCTTCAGGAATGCCTGGATGCCGATACCGAGGCAGGCGCACCGGTCATTGCCGTAGCTGGAGGTGAACCGCTTCTGCACAAGGAAATGCCCGACATCATCCGCGGACTGATCGCCCGCAAGAAGTACGTGTATCTGTGCACCAACGCCCTTCTTCTTGAAAAGAAGATGGACGATTACGAGCCGAACCCGTTCTTCTCGTGGGATGTGCATCTTGATGGCGACCCGGCCATGCATGATGCCTCGGTCTGTCAGGATGGCGTGTACGAACGTGCCGTCTCTGCGATCAAGAAGGCGAAGGCTCGCGGTTTCCGCGTGTCGATCAACTGCACCTTGTTCGACGGGGCCGACCCTAAGCGCGTCGCCACTTTCTTTGATGAAGTGATGGCCATGGGGGTCGATGGCATCATGACCGCACCGGGCTATGCCTATGAGCGTGCGCCCGATCAGGAACACTTCCTGAACCGCCAGAAGACGAAGCAGCTGTTCCGTGACATCTTCCGCCTGGGCAAGGGCAAGAAGTGGCGTTTCACGCAGTCGCCGCTGTTCCTGAACTTCCTGGCGGGCAACGAGCAGTACCACTGCACGCCGTGGGGCAAGCCGCTGCGTAACGTCTTTGGCTGGCAGCGTCCGTGCTACCTGCTGGGTGAAGGCTATGCCAAGAGCTTTGAAGAGCTTATGGCCGATACCGATTGGGATGCCTACGGCACCGGCAATTACGAAAAATGCGCCGACTGCATGGTCCATTCGGGCTACGAATCCACGGCGGTCATGGATGCCGTCCGTCGCCCCTGGCATATTGCCAAGGTTGCCCTGTTTGGGCCGGAGACGGAAAAGCCGATGGCGCCGGAAATCTCGCTGGCTAACCAGCGCCCGGCCGAATACGTGTTTACCCAGCATGTGGATGCGAAAATGGCGGAGCTTGCCGCCCGCAAAAAGCCAGCGGCCCCACCGCGCGTGAACCGGGTATCGGCCCCGGCCGAAACCGCGGATGCAGCCGACTGAACCTGACGTTCAGACTGCCAGATACATACTGAAGATGGGAAAGGCGGGGCATTTGTCCCGCCTTTTCCTTTATTGGCCCCTGTGCGGTGTGTGCCCGCGCGGACAATTATGCTGTAGGATCGTGGGATCATGGTTGTCTCACTTATTGTCATATTGGGTCTTGTCCTGCTCAACGGGTTGTTTGCCATGGGTGAACTGGCCCTGATTTCCGCCCGGCGGGCCCGGCTTGCCGTTCTTGCGCGCAACGGCACCAAGGGGGCGGACCGTGCCCTGCGGCTGGCTGCAGACCCGCAAAGCTTCCTGCCCACCGTCCAGATCGGCATGACCCTGGTCTCGATTCTGGAAGGTACGTTTGGTGGTAACAGCATAGAGGCTGGCGTCAGCCACTGGCTGGCCCATGTGCCTGCCCTGCGCTCCATTGCCGATGAACTGGCCATGTTCCTTGTGGTCAGCGCCATCACCGCCGTCATGCTGGTGCTGGGTGAGCTAGTGCCCAAGCAGATCGCCCTGCAGCAGCCCGAACTGATCGCGGCCCGCCTGTCGCTGCTGCTGGAATGGATGGCGTGGGCCACGCGCCCGGTGGTGTGGCTGCTGGGCCGTTCATCCGAACTGGTGCTGCGGCTCATGGGTGTAGGGGGAGCGATCCGGCAGTCCGTATCGGTTGAAGAACTGCGTGCCTACATTGCCGAAGGGGCGCAGGCGGGGGTGCTGGAGCAGGAGGAGCGCGACATGATCGAGCGCCTGCTGCGGTTGGCCGAACGCCCCGTGCGCGCCATCATGACGCCGCGTACCGAACTGTGCTGGGTTGAGCGCCACGTCCCGCGCGCACAACTGCTACAGGTTCTGCGTTCGACTACCTATTCCCGCATTGTGGTGTGTGAGGGGGGCGTGGACAATCCCGTTGGTATTATTCTGGCCAAGGACATGCTGGACCGTTTCCTTGATGGCAAGAGCCCTTCGGTCGAGATCGGGCTGCGCCACCCCATATCGGTGCCTGATACGCTTTCTGCCTTCGATATGCTCGAGCGCATGCGGGCCTCGCCATTGGGGTTGGCGCTGGTGCTGGATGAGTACGGGTCGTTTGAGGGGATCGTGACCTCCTCCGACCTGTTCGGCGCCATTGTGGGTGAACAGCATGAGCCGGGTAGCACACCGCCGCAGCGTCTGGGGCATGATAACGTGCTGGTGCTTGATGGCGCCATGCCCGCTGACGAGGTCAAGGACCGCCTCGGCCTGTCCGATCTGCCGGCGGAAGGCAGTTACCATACGCTGGCGGGTCTGGTGCTGGCCCTTCTGCGGCGCGTGCCCGCCAAGGGGGACAAGGTGGTGTTCTCTGGCTGGCTGTTCGAGGTGCTGGAAATGGAAGGTCGCCGCGTCGTACGCGTGCAGGCCAGTCGCCAGCTTCTGGCAGAAAACTGAAGGACTGTCTGAAACGACCAGAAGTTTTTGGGTGCCGCCTTTTTTCAAAAAGGCTTCACCAAAAACGTCTTTCTGATCTGTGGACAAGACGTTATCACGCCCCAAAGAACGCATCCATGCTGGGATGCGCCCCTTTGGGCCGAGGTTACTGTGTGGGCCTGATCAGTGGATGGTGTGGTTTGTGTGGTCCGCCATGGCGATTTCCGCCCCGAATCCCGGCCATTCATTGCGGGCCAGTGACTCGAGCGAGGGTGCGGCAATGCCCAGTCGGTCAGCGTAGATCCACAGATAGGTAAAGGCCCGGCGCACGTATTCCCGTGTCTCGCCATAGGGCAGGCTTTCTATGTACAGCAGAGGATCTTCATCTTCCGCCATGGTGGCGCTGCGGCGCGAAATAGCGGCGGGACCGGCATTGTAGCTGGCTAGCACGCGGATCATGTCCCCACCGGACGGTACATGCGTGCCATCAGCCTGCGTGGAAAGCTTCGCCAGATAGAGTACGAAACGCTGCCCAATATCCAGATTGGTGGCCGGGTCATGCAGCGCGGTCGGGTGGCGGGTGAAGTGATCCTTCTCATGGCTGATGAAATCGGCCGTGACCGGCATCAGTTGCATGAGTCCGTGCGCGCCGGAACCCGAGACGATGTTGCTGTCAAAATTGGATTCCAGCCGCGTCAGTGCATAGACCAGAGCCGGGTCCATGCGGAAGCCATGCTCGGGCTGGAGGGGTGGCAGCGGGAAACGGGAGGCGTGGGTATCGTGTTCGCTCTCGTTGGTGTCGATCAGCGTGAGCATTTGCGAGGAAAGCGCCTTCATCCCCATGGCATCCGCCACCATCTGGGTGGAGTGGCACAGCGCCGCATCATTCTGGATATCGGGCCACATGCGGCGCAGCGTGGCCTCCGCCCGGTCACGCTCACCTACCTGCAGCAGGGCAAAGGCGCGGCGTCCCATCTGGGTGGCGGCGACGGCCTCGATGTCGATTTCACCCAGGACCGGGCTACCTGCATGGACGTCCAGCCGTTCGGTGGCAAGTGTCAGCGCATTGGCGGGGGCGATGGTATTGGGCGTATTGCCCGGCCTGTTGCCCGGCGCGCGGCGCAGGCCCAGGATCTGTGAGGCGAGCTGGCCATAGAAGGTATGGGGAGCTGCCGCAGCCCGGTGCAGCCATGGCTGGTAGGCGGCGGTATCTCCCGTGGCCTGGTGGGCGCGTGCGGCCCAGTAGGCAGCGCCCGCGCGGATGCCCCCCGGTGTCAGGCTGGCGCGGGAAGCCGCCTCGAACAGCGGTTCGGCCATATCGGGCCGGGCCTGCCGCCAAGCGGCAAGACCGGCCACGTAACCGGCCAGGCCCAGCCGCTGGCCGGATTTTTCAAACGCTTCACGCGCAATGGACAGGGCCAGCCGGTTTTCGCCGTTGCTGAACATGGTCATGGCTATTTCCGCCTGCAGGTGGGCGGCATACAGATCATTCACGCCCGGCGTCATGGCAATCAGGTGCAGGGCGCTGCGCGCGCCCTTTGCCCCCTGCGCCGCACGTTCGCGTACAGCATGGTCAAGCAGGCTGTTGCGGGTAAACACGCGCAGGGAGGGGTCATCTTCCTCCGGCAGGTGGATATGCTGGGGGGAACGTGTGCTGTCCAGCGCAGTATTGGCGGGGGCGGGCGGTAGCGGACCACCCCTGTTGGGCATGGTGGACAGCAGGGAATAGATTGCTGGAGAATCAGCCAGCCCCGAGAAGGTACGCAGCCACATCCGCAACTGCCCCGCACTGGGGTGGTAGGCGGGGTTGAGGTAACGTGCCGCCAGAATGTCACCAAGCAGCACATCGTCGTGGATGGCGGCGGTCTCGCGGATCGCATCGTCAAACCGGCCATCCGTCTGCAGGCGGAACACCCGGCGGATATGGCCGACATCTTCTGGTGAGAGCGGACGCGGCAACCCGACATTACCCTGCGCGGGCAGGCGTGGAAGGGCGAGTGCCGTTTCCTCGTTATGGTCGCCGTGGGGGGTGGGATCCTGATCCACCCTGCCGGTTTCCACTGTTTGGGCACGCAGCGGCGCGAACGCGGCTCCTGCCAGAAAAGCAGCACCAGCCAGAAAGGCCGTCACTGCGTGATGGGGGGTATTGATTGTCCCTCGCATGGCGATGGGGATTTAAGCGCTGCGCAAACAGAAAGCAATAGATAATTCAGATCGTGTTGGTAAATAAGTTTTCAGAACAGATGAAGGAAATATTGTGCAGGGTGCTGGAACACATGCTGGGACAGGAACGATTATCTATAGGATCGAATGCTAATATACAGGAATGATTATGTTAATACCCTTTATGATTTTGTAGTCATGTTCCCCAGTGTTTCACGTATCAGCAGCATGTCCTTCCATGTATCGCGCCGCGCGGTCGCACTGGCACGCAACTGCTGGGGGTGGCGCATGGCCAGTACCGGCACGGCGGCCGCATCATGCGTGCCCGGCGGTGGCGGCAGGGCAAGGCTGCGCCACCGGCCGCGCAATCGTGCCGCCGTGCCGCCCCCACCCAGCAGGAGGGAGACCGGCAGGTTGCCCATCAGGATGACATGCGCCGGGCGCGCAAGGGTTATGGCGCGCTGGATGAAGGGCAGGCAGATTTGGGTTTCGGCCTCGTAGGGGGGCCTGCCGCCCGGTGGTCGCCAGGGAATGACCGGGGCGCGGAGCAGACTGTCACGCGCAATGCCGATACTGGCGAACATGGCATCGACCAGCGCCCCGCTTTCCCCCGCAAAGGGGTGGCCGCTGCGGTCTTCATCTGCATCCGGGGCCTCGCCTATCAGCATCAGCGGCGCGCCTTGTGGTCCCTCCACGCCAACGCTGTGGGTTGCGCTCTCGCGCAGGGAGCATGCACCGAACCCACGGATGGCTGCGTGCAGTTCCGCCAGCGTGCCCGCCGCCTGCGCCAGCGCGCGGGCCTGTGCCACGGCCTGTTCCACCACAGGGGCGTTAGGGCGGGGAGCCGTAGCACGGGCAGGTGGCGCAGCGGGGCGGTGATTGCCATGTCCATTCTCCCCATCTGGCTGTATGGGGGGGGGCTGTGGCACCGGTGCGCGGTTGTGTATTATGGCGTCCTGCGCCATCCAGTCATGCGGGTGGCTGTCCAGTGCGTCATCGGCGCCCCATTCCACATACAGGCGCAAGAGGGACAGGGAATCAGTCATCGGATGGATATACCCCGCACCAGTACAGGTAATGCAGGCGCGTGCCGTCCTGCCTCAAGGTGCCCTGTCTTCATGCGCAGGGTTTGGCAGCGAACGCCGCACGCGGTAGATTTTGGCGTCATGCTTTTACCTTGTCTGTCACGCATGGTCGTGGCTGCCCTTGTTGTACCGCTGCTGGCCGGGATTCCCAACCGGGAAATGCACGCGGCCACCCCGGATGACCCCATCGTCCATGCCGGGCGGCAGGATCTGGCCACCAGCCTGCTGGTGGGGAGCGTTGCCGCCAGCGAAGGCGACAATGCCGAGGCCGCGCGCGCCTTCACCGCTGCGGCGCATCTTGCCCCTGCCTATCGTCTGTTTGGCGAGCGGGCCTTCTTCTACAGCATCATGGCGGGCAGCCCGGAGGCCAACGCCCTGGCCAGCACCCAGCCCGGCGGGGTCATGCCAGACCTTGTCATGGGCAATGCCGCAGCCCTGGCGGGGGAGTGGAACAGTGCGCTGGCCCATTATCAGAATGCGCCGGATGATCCGATCATGAACCTGTTGCGCCCGCTGCTGCGTGGCTGGGCCCTACAGGGTGCCGGCAGGACGGATGAAGCACTGGCCGCTCTTGATCATGCGCGTGAGGATCATACGCTGGGCGGCTATTATACCGTGCACGCCGCCCTGATCGCTCAGCTTGCCGGCCAGCAGATGAAGGCGGATACGCTTTTCCGCCAGTCCACCAGCATGGCGGGTGGAGACCTGTTTACCGCGCTGGTCATGGCGCACTGGCTTGTGGGGCAGGGGCAGGAGGCGGCGGCCGAGGCGCTGGTCAACCAGCGTGTCGCCGCCATGCCGGTGCTGGAAGCGGCGCGTTCCGGCATTATGGCCATGATCCACCGTCCGGTCGTGACCCATGCAGTGCAGGGCCTGGCGCAGGCTTACGGACTGGTGGGCCTGCTGATCGACCAGCAGCTTTATGCCCATGACGGCACGGAAGATGACCATGAGCCCGACATTGCGGCGGAAGTGGGCACCCTGCGCGGCACCGAGCAGATGATGCTGCGCATGGCGCTGGTGCTTGACCCGGCGGATTCGGAGGCGCGCCTCCTGCTGTCTTCCATGCTGCATGGTCGCAAGCAGGACCGTCAGGCCCGCGCGGCGCTGGACGGCGCCCCGGCTGATGATCCGTTCCTGCCCGTCTATCGCACCGAACAGGCCGACCTGGACCTGGTGATGGGCCACAAGGAACAGGCAGCACAGGAACTGCGTGACCTGCTGCATGATGCGCCCGGCGACCGCATGCTGTGGAGCAGCCTGGGCGATGCCCTGCTGGACCAGCAGCAATGGGCGGAAGCCCTGGATGCCTACCGCCATGCCACCGCCTTGACCCCGCATAGACTTGAAGGCGATGACTGGCGGCTGCTTTTCGGGCAGGCGATCGCGCAGGAGCGGCAGAACCACTGGCCGCAGGCGCGCGCCCTGATCCAGCAGGCGCTCCAGCTTGCCCCTAACGAGGCGGACCTGCTGAACTACCTTGGCTATTCCATGGTCGAGCATGGCGAGAACCCGGCCATGGCCGAGAGTTACCTGCGCCGTGCCCTTGCCCTTGCCCCAGCCGACAACCAGATACGCGACAGTGTGGGCTGGGTGCTTATGCGCCTGGGCCATGTGGCGGAAGGGCTGCCCCTGCTGGAACAGGCGGCCGAGCAGATGCCCCAGGACCCCGCCATCAACTACCATCTTGGTGTTGCGTACTGGATGGCGGGGCGCAGGCTGGAGGCGGTGAATGAATGGCAGAACGCCATCCAGTTCCAGCCCGATCCCATGGACCATCGCAAGATCACGGCAGCACTGGCCTATGCCCGCGCATGGAAGGCCAACGCAGCGCATCCGGGCATGGTGCTTCCGGCTGACCTTAAACCAGCGGCTGTGCCCGCCTCTTCTCACCCACCGGCAAATGGAACCCAGCACTGATGTCCTCCCTGCACGAAATGGCTCATGCGAAGATCAACCTGTACCTGCATGTCACGGGCCGGCGGGATGACGGCTATCACCTGCTCGATAGTCTGGCCGTATTTGCCGGTGCGGCGGATGAACTGCGCCTGCACCAGGGTAGCGGGCGAGGCGGACAGGTTGGCCTGCGCATAGAGGGCACGTTTGCCCCCGGCCTGCAGGCCGATGACTGCGCCGATAACCTGATCGTACGCGCGGGCGCGCTCCTGCGCGCGCATGTCGGGCCGGATGTGGCGGCCCGACTGCCCGATGTGGATATCGTACTGCGCAAGGAACTGCCCGTGGCGTCTGGCATCGGGGGCGGATCGGCCGATGCGGCCGCCGCGCTGCGACTGCTGTGCAAGGTCTGGGCGCTGGACATTGCGCGCGCGCCGTTCATGGAACTGGCCACGCGTCTGGGGGCGGACGTACCGGTCTGTCTGGACCAGCGCGCCGCCCGCATGGAAGGCATTGGCGAGGAACTGACCCCCGCACCCGCCCTGCCGCCCTGTGGCATGATGCTGGTCAATTGCGGGCAGAGTGTCTCCACCCCGCAGGTGTTCAGGACCCGCGCACCGGTCTTCACGCCGCGCGCCATCCTGCCGCCGCAGTGGCCCACACTGGCTGAGATGGTGCGCGACCTCGCGGCACAGCGCAATGATTTGCAGGATGCAGCCTGTGCGCTATGCCCCGAAATCACTACCGTGCTGGATGTCCTGCGCGCAGCCCCGGGCTGCCGTCTTGCGCGCATGAGCGGTTCGGGCGCGACCTGTTTCGCCTTGTTTGACAGCCCTGCGGTAGCACAGGCAGCGCAGGGTGCTGTCCGGCGCGAGGGTTGGTGGGTTTGGGCAGGTGATCTGTGTCGCAGTAGTGGTCGCGCAGTGCAGGGTATCGGAGCGGTCCTGGCCTGAGGAGACCTGTAATCCACGAATAAAAAAGGCTGATCCTGCTTCAGGGCAGGAAAAGCCTCGGTCAGCATGCAGCAGAATGCGGCAGACAGAACGGAAGTTTTTGGGTGCCGTCTTTTTTGTAAAAGCTTCACCAAAAACTTTCTGATGTTTTTTGGTTATTTCCGTTTGCGGCGTAGCGCCAGCAGGAGCATGCCCATAAAGCCCATCGCGGTAGCAAGCTGGGCATGGCGCGTGGTCAGCAGCAGCGGCATGCCCTTGCGGGTAACCATGTCAAAACGGCCATGGGCTGCATAGGCGCCGGGCACGGTTTCGTACAGGTCATCAGGTTCATCACCCGTAACGGCGGTCTTTTCTATCTGCCTTGCGTAGCCCTTGCCCGCCAGCCAGCCATCCGACAGGCCGGGCAGGAAGGTGGATAGCAGCCAGTTGCGCACGCCAGACAGACCAACCCAGATGTCACGCTGCTGGTCGAAGGCGGCGCGGCAGATGGCCTCAGCCGCGATTTCAGGTTCATAGACGGGTCCCATCGGCTTGAGGCGCTTGCCGGTATGGTTGCGCGTCCATGAATAACGCGGCGTGTTGATGGCGGGCAGGTGCACCAGCGCGATATGGATGCGGTCGCCATCATGCAGGATTTCGGGCCGGATGCTTTCTGAAAAGGCCCGAACAGCTGCACGTGCGCCATTTTCCACCGCCTGTAGCGGCGGCGGTCGTAGGCTGGCCAACCGGTCCAGGTTGACAATCGTGCCATGGCCACGGCGGCGCATGCGCGTCAGGGCCGCGCGGGTGCCATTGACCGTGCCAAGGTAGGTGACTTCCGTGGCGCGGCGGATCTCGTCGGCCTCAAGCGCTGCGACCTGCCCGGTCACTGTCGCACCCGCGCAGTTTACCCATAGCGTGATGGGGCCGAGCTTTTCCTCGATTTCCTCCGCAGCCTGTTCCACGGCAGCAGCATTGGCTACGTCCACGCATACGATATGGGTGCGCACATTGAGTTCGCGCAGTTCGGCCGCCGCATCCCCCAGTCTGTCACGGTTGCGGCCGACAAGGGCGACGTCACACCCGGCGCGGCCCAGTGTGCGTGCTGTGGCGCGACCGATCCCCGCGCCCGCTCCGGTAATGACGGCAACCTGCTGCGGCATGAACTGTGCTCTCCCACCCGTTGGCATATCAGTCCTGTCAGGCCACAGGGCATACAGGACAAACTGACGACATATGCCATCATACCACGCCTGTCCCCGCCCGAACACTGTCGCACGCCCCGCTTCGCAGGTTCAGATATATTTGAGGGCCACGATCCCGGCCACGACGGCAACCGCCACCAGCCCCGCCACCAGCGGCAACCTGCGTTCGATAAAAGCCTGGATTGGCGCGCCAAAGCGCTTGAGCAGGGCTGCAAGCAGGAAAAACCGCGCCCCGCGCGTAATGGCGCACGCCGCCAGGAACGGCACGAGCGGCAGGTGGGCGGCCCCGCTGGCAATGGTGACGAATTTGAACGGGATGGGCGTCAGGCCCTTGATCAGGATGATCCAGATGCCCCATTCACGGAAGCGCTCCTGCAATGCCAGTAATGTATGCTCGGCATGATAGAACCGCACTATGGGCATGGCTGCATATTCCAGCAGGAACGAGCCGATGCACCATCCCAGCACCGCTCCGCATACACTGGCCAGCGTGCAGATGGCGGCCAGACGGAAGGCGCGTGCCCGGCATGTCAGCACCATGGGCACCAGCATGATGTCGGGTGGTAGGGGAAAGACGCTGGCTTCGGCAAAGGCGATGACCGCCAGCCAGATCACGGCGTGCGGGCTGGCGGCCAGGCCAAGGATGCGGGCATACAGGCGGTCAAGCATTATCGGGCAATGCCATTGTCCCCCATGGGCAGCAAGGGATTATTGTGCGCTGGTGACTCGTGGCTCGCACAATACGGGAAAGCTGACCGAGCGTGCGATGCAGCTACGCATGGCCGCATCCTGATGCAGGTCGATCACCTGCTGGGTGTCGTGCGGGGTGAAAAGGGCGGTGTGGGGCCGCAGGATAACCTGGGTGAAGGAGAAGGAACCATCCTCGAATTCATCCAGAACGGCTTCCGCGTGGTCGGCATAGGACAGGATGCCGATTCCCATTGCCGTGCACAGATGGATGAACCAGAGTTGATGGTCGGCGCACAGTGCGCCAAGCAGCAGCTTTTCGGGATTCCATTTCTGTGCGTCCCCCCGGAAGGCCGGTGCGGCCGAACCATCAATGACCGGTCGACCGGGGCAGTGCAGTTCGTAGCTACGTTGGGGGGCCTGCCGGGAAGCCCCGTCGTGTCCGCCGTTTCCAGTCCATAAAAGCGAGACCTGATAGCGGTGTGTTCTGTCCGGCATTGAGCGCTATATCCTGAATTGTCCGTACTGGAATCGGACCTTAGCAGACAAGTGTGACAGTCACACGTAGTCCATGCGGGTTACGGTTGCCTAGCCGGATATCACCGCCAAGCCCCCATATGATATTGCGCGAGATCGAAAGCCCCAGCCCGGTGCCACCGGTTTCGCGGTTGCGGCTCTGTTCGGCGCGGACAAAGGGGTCGAACATGCGTTCAAGGTCTTCGGTCGGCAGGCCGGGGCCTTCGTCCTCGATCAGGATGGTGACCTTGTATTCACCCGCGTCATCCCCTTCACCCCGCTGGGGGGGGAGCAGCACGATCCTGGCCTCTCCGGCATATTTGACCGCGTTGCTCACCAGGTTGCCCAGCGCGCGCTTGAGCGCCACGGGGCGGGCGCGTACCAGCACATTGTCGGGCGTTTCGGATAAGAACGTGACCTTGTCTTCCAGCAGGGGGCAGGTCTCGGTGGTTTCATCGGCGATGGTCTGCAGCAGGGCGGTCAGGTTGACCTGGCCCATCGGTTCACGCTGGGCGGCATCGCGGCCAAAGGCCAGCGTTGCAGCCACCATGGCCTCCAGTTCATCAAGGTCGCTGAGCATCTTGGCCCGTATCTCGTCATCTTCGACGAATTCCGCCCGCAGTTTCAGCCGCGTGATGGGTGTGCGCAGGTCATGGCCGATCGCGGTCAGCATAAGCGTGCGATCGGTCAGGTAGCGGCGGATGCGGTGCGCCATGGTGTTGAAGGCGTGGGCGGCGCGCGCCACCTCGCGCGGGCCGTCTGCGGGCATGGGGGGCGCGTTCACGTTGCGCCCCAGTTCCTCGGCGGCGGCGGCAAGTGTGCTGACCGGGGCGATCAGCCTGCGCACGCCCCACAGGATCAGGATCCCGCCCGCAAAGGTCATGATGAGGAAGGCGATGGGAAAAGTGGGGGAGCGGAACAGGCTGGGACGGGGCAGCACGTAATGGATCGTGACCCAGCGCCGTTCATCGGGTAGCAGGAAGGCCACCGTGCGGTGCCGCCCCGGAATGGGAGAGACCATGACCTGTTCGGGCCGGAGTGACTGGGGCAGGGGGCCCATGCCGGGGTCACCCTCCCCTGGGCCACCGGGGTGGCCGGACCAGTGGAAGCCATGTGGGCCGAAGCCCCTGCCTTCCCCCGTGCCGTCGGGATGGCCGTTCCAGTCATCGGGCCCGTGCATGTGGGGCGGCGGGTGGGAGGGCAGGACCAGTCCGTTGACCATGTCGGGTTCGGGGCCGGGGGTCAGGGTCATACTGACCCCTTCGGGCAGTTGGAGTGCCGCAAGTTCACGCGCCCGGTCGGGGGGAGCGGTTTCCACAATGGCGCGGTAATAGGTGAAAACCTTGCTGCGCGCCCGTTCATGGATCATGCGTTGGTCAAAATCGAACCGGTCCATGGCGTGGATGGTCAGTCCGACCACCTGTATGACCCCCAGCCCCCCGATAAGCAGCAGCGTGGTGCGCGCCGCCAGTGACTGGGGCAGCAGGCGGCACATCAGGCGCTGACGCCAGCCTCGCGGGGTCTTGGCTGATGTGAGGGGGGCAGAGAACAGGAAGAAAGGTCGGGATACGGGTGACATGGCGCGCTCAGAGACGCTCGACTTCCGCCGCCAGCACATAGCCCCCGCCGCGCACGGTCTTGATAAGCTGGGCATTGCGCCCGTTATCTTCCAGCTTGCGGCGCAGGCGGCTTATCGCCACGTCAATCGCCCTGTCAAAGGGCCCGGCCTGCCGCCCGCGCAGCAGGTCGAACAGCATGTCGCGTGTCATGACGCGGTTTGCGCGCTCCAGCAGGGCCAGCAGCAGGTCATATTCACCCCCGGTCAGCGGGACTTCAACCTCATTCGGGTTGAGCAGCCGCCGCCTGCCGGTATCGAGCGTCCAGCCCGCGAAGCGCAGCGTGTGCAGCACCGGCACGCTGCGCGGGTCGGGGGTATCGGATGTGCGGCGCAGTACGGCGCGGATGCGCGCCAGCAGCTCACGCGGGTTGAAGGGCTTGGACACGTAGTCGTCTGCACCCAGTTCCAGGCCGATGATGCGGTCAGTGTCATCGCCCATGGCAGTCAGCATCACGATGGGCACATTGGCCTGCGTGCGTAGCCAGCGCGAGATGTCCAGCCCGCTCTCACCGGGCAGCATGAGATCGAGGATAACGAGCTGGTAATGCCCTTCCGACCAGCGGCGGCGGCCCTCATGCCCGTCGCGCGCCGTGGTGACCCGCAGTTCGTTGCGTTCGAGAAAGCGTGCCAGCAGGTCACGGATCTCACGATCATCATCAATGATCAGGATATGCGGCAGGGGATTCATTGCCGCATCTTACACGAGTGCAACGGCGGAAACATCTGATGTTTCACTCCGTTGCAATCATGTCGCAACCCGCAGGAAGCGGCCCATGTTGTGCGCTCAGGCCAGCCAGTGCGGAACCGGCAGGTCTTTTGCGCGCAGGAAGGTGGGGTTGAACAGCTTGGACTGGTAGCGTGCCCCCCCGTCGCACAGGATGGTGACAATGCGGTGGCCCGGACCCATGGCGCGCGCCACCCGGATGGCGGCGGCGATGTTGATGCCTGCCGACCCGCCAACGGACAGCCCTTCGTCAATCAGCAGGCTGTAGATCTGCTCCAGCGCTTCGGCGTCGGGTATGCGCACGGCATCATCGAAATGTAGCCCCTCCAGGTTGCCGGTCACCCGTGACTGGCCGATTCCCTCGGTAACCGAGGAACCACTGACCGACAGGTCGCCTGACTTGACCCAGCCGTACAGGCCCGAGCCCTCCGGGTCGGCCAGCACGATGCGCGGACGGGCAACGCCTGCCTGGCGCGCCGCGTCCTCCAGCCCCAGAGTCACGCCCGCCAGCGTGCCGCCCGTGCCGCATGAGCAGGTGAAGGCATCGATCCTGCCGCCCGTCTGTTCCCAGATTTCGGGGGCGGTGGTGTGGCGATGGCCTTCGCGGTTGGCGGTGTTGTCGAACTGATTGGCCCATACGCCGCCGGTCTCTTCCGCCAGGCGGCGCGAGACATGTACGTAATTGCCCGGATCACGGAAGGGTTTGGCGGGCACCAGACGCAGATCGGCGCCGATCATGCGCAGGAAGTCGATCTTTTCCTGGCTCTGGGTCTCGGGCATGACAATGATGGAGCGGTAGCCGCGCGCATTGGCTACCAGTGTCAGGCCAATGCCGGTATTGCCCGCCGTGCCTTCCACAATTGTGCCGCCGGGTTTGAGCGTGCCACGGCGCTCGGCATCGTTGATGATGGCCAGCGCCGCCCGGTCCTTGACCGAGCCGCCGGGGTTCATGAACTCCGCCTTGCCATAAATATCGCATCCCGTTGCCTCCGATGCCCGTCGCAGGCGGATCAGGGGCGTATGGCCGATCGCAGCCGGCATGTCCGGTGAGAGGGAGGAGGCGGGATTTGCACTTTCGGTCATAAGGCAGCACCTTCGCGGGTCTGGATCAGAAGAGGCAGCATGGGGTCCATGCCAGCGTGTTGCATTCTCTACTATCAGGAATGTTCATTGCTTGGCATATCCCTAAACCGGTTTTCCCGATGAAAGGAACCAGTGATGATTGACGATATTTCGCCCACCGCCACATGGGAGGCCGTGAGCAGCCGCCCCAACGCTTGGCTGGTTGATGTGCGTACCCCCATGGAATGGGAACACATTGGCGTGCCCGACCTGTCGGGTGCCGGCAAGGCGCTGGTGCTGGATAGCTGGCAACTGCCGCCGGCGGGCCAGGTCAACCCCGATTTTGTGAAAACGCTGGAGCAGGCGGGCATTGGCAAGACGGATGAGGTCTATTTCATCTGCCGTTCCGGCGCGCGCAGTATGGCGGCAGCCCATGCGGCCTATGATGCGGGGTATCACACCGTATTCAACGTGGCCGATGGGTTTGAAGGCCCGCAGGATGCCACCGGCGGCCGGGGCCGGCTTGCGGGCTGGCAGGCATCCGGGCTGCCCAGCACGCGTGGCTGACAGCGCCGCACGTAAGGCCACCGCAGGCGGTCAGCGGTCCGTCTGCGGTTCGCTGTCCGCATCGTAGCGGACCTGTAGTACCACGCACCAGGGATAGCGGCTGTCCAGGCTGTTGCCCCTGCTGTCGAACAGCCGCCCGTCCGGTCCGACCGGTACATGGGTCAGGGCTACCGCATCATCTATATTGCCACCGATAATGCTGATTTCATGGCCGAACGGCGCGTCATCATGCGGGCCGGCCACGACAAAGCCGCAATGGGCGGGAAAGCCATGCGGCGTGGGTAGGTCACGAAAGCGCACCGACTTGCTTCCCCCCCGGCCTACACAGATAAGATCGCCCAGCTTTGGCGCGTAATGGGCGGGATTGCGTGCCTTCACGCCCTTTTCCTGCCCGGATGCGGCGGCATTGATGTAGGTGGCGTGGTTGGGAGAATAGGCAAAGCGGTCATTCGCCCCCGCAACCCGCATGACATAGGAAATGAACGCCGCCGACCATGCATAGCGTCCGTCATGGACAAAATCGGTTATGTGACCGTTCGCGTCATGCTTGCCGTCCCACGCGGCCTCGGTCTCCTGCGGGTCCTGGCCGATCCACCAGTATTCCCCCACGCGCTGCCACAGGCCGGGCGTGCGTTCGGGCTTGGTGACAGGGGTGGTGGGCTCAAGGCGCAGTTCGGGGTCGTCATCATTGACCGGCTGCCCAAACAGCCGCCATTCACGCAGGGCAATGGCCACTACGTCCTGTCGGGTGAAGGGTTCGTAATTGCGGGTGGCGAAATCCGGCACATGAGTATTGACCGCAAGCGCTCCGGTTCCCGTGGCCTGGTGCGTATGGTTGTCCGGCCCCTGGGCGCAGGCGGCAAGGCAGGCCAGGGGTAAGAGAAGGGCTATCTTGCGCAAAATTGGCACTCCATTGCAGGCGGCGTGCTTTCTCCATACGGCGCGTACCGGCCATACGGAAGGGGGTGGAGCCCATGGGGCAGAAAAAACGCAACGCCCGCACGGCCTTCGTGTTGGTTGGACTGGGACGCGCCGCATGCATGCCAGCAGCCAGCATGTGGCGGGTAACGGTCAGGTGCCGGGACATGGCAGCATGTGTAGGATGGCCCGCGCGGCCATGGCCCGACCAGATGCAAGCCAGACGATTAAGTGAGGATTCATGACACAGCCATCCGTTACGGAAACCACCACCATCCGTGGCCTCGACCATCCCGTCTCGCGTATTGCCCTTGGTACATGGGCAATTGGCGGATGGATGTGGGGCGGCCCGGATGACCGGCAGGCCATCGCCACCATCCATGAAGCGCTGGATCTTGGCATCACGCTGATTGATACGGCACCCGTCTACGGTTTTGGCCATTCAGAGGAAATCGTGGGCCAGGCTGTGGCCGGCCGACGCGACCGGGTGGCCATCGCCACCAAGGTCGGGCTGGACTGGAAAGAAGACCACAAGCCCTTCCGCAATACGTCAGCTACGCGCATCCGCAAGGAAATTGAGGATTCTCTGCGTCGCCTGCGCACCGACTACATCGACCTGTATCAGGTGCACTGGCCCGACTCCGCCGTTCCGATGGAGGAAACCGCCCGCACGCTCGAAGCGCTGGTGCGCGAGGGCAAGGTCCGTGCGCTGGGGGTCAGCAACTTCACCATCGCGCAGATGGAAGCGTTCCGGGAGTTCGCTCCCCTTGCCGCCGTGCAGCCGCCCTACAACCTGTTCGAGCGTGCGATGGAGCACGATATCCTGCCCTACGCCCGCCAGCATGACCTGACCATCCTGGCCTACGGTCCGCTGTGCCGGGGGCTGCTGTCGGGAAAGATGATGGCGGACACGAAATTCGGTTCCGATGACCTGCGCAGCGCCGACCCCAAATTCCAGCCGCCCCGCTTTGCGCATTACCTTCAGGCCGTGCAGGAACTACAGGCCTTCGCGCGTGAGCGGCATGGCAAGTCCCTGCTGGCGCTGGCGATTCGCTGGGTGTTGGACCAGGGGCCGACCATCGCCCTGTGGGGCGCGCGCCGCCCGGACCAGATCGCGGCCGTGGCGGATGCCACCGGCTGGCAGCTCAGCGCGGAGGATCGCCGTGAGATAGATGCCATCCTGACCCGCTGCATTCCCGACCCCGTTGGGCCGGAGTTCATGGCGCCTCCGGGTCGCTGAGCGGCGGCAGACGGCCTGCTGACGCAACGGATGCTTCCAGTGCCGGGTGCCGCCTTTTTGAAGAAAGGCGGCACCCAAAAACTTTCCCTTTTTTATCAATTATGTATTTTCAGGCACCATTTTACTGGTTCAGGTTGCCGCCTACATCATTTGTGTAGCGGGTCTGCCAGACCCCTTCCTCCACCATGCACTGGCTAAAAAATTTCACATGGCTGTCCCCGGCCGAGACCTGCGCGCTGCCACCGTTGGCGCTGGTCAGTGCACCCATTGCGCCCTTGGCCTCGCATTTCTGCGTTGCGGCCACGTAGCGGGGATCATGTTCGTCCATGGTGGCCTGATAGTTCTGCACATGGCCGTAGGGTGAGTTGGCATGGACACGGTGCTCGGGCACCTGGAAATGGTGGGAGCGGGCCTGCGCGCCGGTGACGGCCATCGTGGCAAGGCCCAGCCCGGCTAGCAGGATGCGACGGATGGGGGGCATGGAGCTTCCTTCATGGTGCTTGGGTATGTGGCCGCTATCGGGGCGGGCCACCACTCCCTTGTGTCAGCTTGTTACGGGTTCGGCCATGCATTCAGCGCGGGACTGTGTGGCGGGGCCGGGGGCAGACTGTGGCAGGCTGTCAGGACGGGGAAGGGAGCGGGCCTCGATCTGGAGTTCCTGTTCGATGAAATCGAGTTCCTGATTGATGGTCCATTCGGTCTCGTCATTGATGTGTTTCTGGATCACCCGCATATGCAGCCGTTCCCGCATGTGGCGAATGACACGGAAGCGCAGCGCCAGTTCCGTGCGTTTTTCACGTATGGCGGCCGTACGGATGCTGGCCTCCGCCGCGCGGGAATTGTCCAGCCGGTGCACCGTGTCCTGATATTCGTGCAGCAGGCGCGCAATGGCTTCCTGCTTCAGGTCGAGCGTTTCTTCACCGCCGGGGGCGGCGTTCATTTCCTGCTGGGCCAGCGCCGCCTGTTCGGTGTGCAGCGCCTCTATCGCGGTCTGCGCCAGTTCTATGCGCATCATGTCCAGTTCATGCAGGGAGGGATCGTCCTCTCCCGTGCTCATGCCGTGCAGCAGGGCGGGTATGGCAAGGCTTGCCAGCAGTAGCGAGCTTATGATCACCCCTGCCGCCAGCGTAACCAGCAGGTCACGCCCCGGAAAGCCCGAGCTGGCCAGCGTTGCCACTGGCAGCGAGAGCACGGCGGCCAGCGTGATGGCCCCGCGCGTGCCCGCCACCGTCATGAGCAGGATGGTGCGCACGGAAGGGATGACCGTCTTGCGGTGGCGGAAATGCGCGAACAGCCGCCGTGCGGAGATGGAAATCCAGATCCAGACAAAACGGATCAGGCTCATCATGAACTGGATGCCCAGGATTGCCAGGATCAGGAACCAAGGCGAAATCCCGCCCGCGCGGGCAATCGCGGCCCCCCCGCTGATCAGTTGCGGCAATTGCAGCCCCAGCAGCAGGAAGATCACGGCATTGAAGGTGAAGTTCACCATATCCCACACGGTGGTGGCCTTGAGCCGTGTTTCAGTACGGGCCTCGTGCATTACCCCGGTGAACTTTACGGTCATGCCACCCGCTACGGCGGCAAGGATGCCCGAACACTCTACCGCATCCGCGATCAGGTAGATGCCAAAGGGGAGCATCATGGCCAGGATAATCTGGGTGGGCGGGTCGTCGTACCCGCGTGTCAGCAGCACATGTTCCGCCCGGCACGCCGCCCATGCGCACACGATGCCGATCACGATACCGCCGACAGACATGAAGATAAAGCTGCCCAGCGCCTGCTGGAACGAGAACAGCCCTGTCATGGCCGCCGCTACTGCGAACTTGAAGCACACCAGCCCCGATGCATCATTCAGCAGCGCTTCCCCATGCAGGATATGCACCACGCGCGCGGGTGCGCGACCGCCCTCGATCATGCTGCCGACCGAGACCGCATCGGTCGGCGACATGACGGCGGCCAGCGCAAAGGCCGCGGGCAGCATGATGGGCGGGATCAGCCAGTGGATGAAATACCCGCACGCTAGCGTGGTGAACACCACCAGTCCCAGCGCCATCATGATAATGACGTTACGCAGTTCACCGAACTCGCGCATCGGCATGCGGTAGGCATCGGCATAGAGCAGGGGTGGGATGAACAGCAGCAGGAACATGTCGGGATCAAAGCCGATATTCAGCCCCGCCAGGGCCGCGATCGCGCCAACCCCGATCTGGATCAGCGGCAGCGGTATGGGAATGCGCCCCACGCGGGAGATCAGGCTGCTGATCCCCGTTACGGTCAATAATGCAAGGGTGAGGAAAACGGCGTGCATCAGGAAGGATCTTTTTTATATTTCTATTGTTTTTGGAATACTTCATTTCTCATTTAATTAAAAATACAAAAAATGTTATGGTTAAGTCTCTCTTTTGTTATTTTCTTCTGCCAGCTATGCATGGATTGAAGATTTCATGTCCTTTCATTGACCATGCCCTTTCCACTTCCCATTATTGAGGAAAGAGTGGCCATATGGCCGTATTCATGATGTTCAGGGCAGACATGGCGCACGGACGGGCCGGGTGCTCCTGACGGAGGGATGATTTTTAAGTGAGCAAGGATCCATACGAGGTACTCGGCCTGAAGCGAACGGCCAGTCAGGATGACATACGCAAGGCCTACCGCAAGCTGGCCAAGAAGTACCATCCCGACCTCAACCCCGGTGACAAGGTTGCGGAGGAGAACTTCAAGGCCGTGGGCGCGGCCAACGCCCTGCTGTCTGATGAGGCGCAGCGTGCCCGCTATGACCGTGGCGAGATTGACGCCAGTGGCCAGGAAAAGGGCTTTGGCGGCGGCGGTCGTGGCTACCGCGATTATGCCGAGGGGCCGCAGGGCTTCAATTACGGTGGCGGTCAGTTTTCGGAAGATGACCTGGGCGACATCTTCGGCACCATGTTTGGCCAGGGCGGCGGTGGTGCCGGTTTTGGCGGTGGCTTCCGCCGCAGGCCGCAGGGACCGCAGAAGGGGGCAGACCGGCAGTATGCGCTAACCGTAAGTTTCCTCGATTCCGTCAATGGCGGCACGTCGCGCATCACCCTGCCCGGTGGCGCGCAACTGGATGTAAAAATCCCGCCAGGTATCGGGAACGATCAGGTCATGCGCCTGCGCGGCAAGGGTGATCCCGGCCAGCAGGGCGGTCCCGCGGGTGATGCGCTGGTCACCATCACCGTGGCGCCCGATGCAACCTATACCCGCGATGGCAACGATATTCGCATGTCGCTGCCGGTGGACCTGAAGACGGCGGTGCTTGGTGGCAGCATCACCATTCCCACCCCGGCGGGGTCGGTCAAGATGAACGTCCCCCCCCATTCCGACAGTGGCAGCGTGCTGCGCCTGCGCGGGCGTGGGGTCAAGGCGCATGGCGGGCATGAGGCGGGCAACCTTTATGTCAAGCTGGTGGTGACCATAGGTACGGTGGATCCGGCTCTTGAGGCCTTCCTGCGCGGCGAGGCGCTTGATGCCGTCAGGGAGCAGGAGGAGGGGAAGGCATGATCACGCTCGAGACCCTGTGCGTGCGCATCGGCAACGTGCCGGTAGCGGACGTGCAGGAATGGATCGACAGTGACTGGCTCCGCCCCGAAGGCGCGCGTGGGCACTATCTGTTCCGCGAGATTGACGAGGCGCGGGCGCATCTGATCCGTGAACTGCGCGAGGACATGGGCATCAATGATGAAGGGATGCCCGTTATCCTGTCGTTGCTGGACCAGCTTTATGCCGCCCGCCGCCAGATGCGCCGCCTGCGTGAGGCGATCAGCGTGCCGCGCGAGAACGAACTGCGCAGCAGGGTGCGTGCCCTACTGGCCAGCATGCATGACTGAGTGGGGCAGTGGCCGAAAAGTAAACGCTTAATAAAAAAGAACAAAAGTTTTTGAATGCCGCCTTTTTTTGGCAAAAGGCGGCATTCAGTTTTTTGCAGGTATGATTGCAACATGCCCGCCATCGGGCTGGCCGAATGTTATGTCGTGTTCAGTCCGCGCGGCTAAGCGGCAGGTCCAGCTTCTGGCCGGGCTTTTCGCCCTGCATCTGCAGGTCGGCCGCGTTGGGGGATGTCAGGCGGAAGATGGTGCGCGGGTTGTCATCGACCGAACGCAGCGATGTCCCGTCCTGCACCTTCAGTTCGATTGTCCGCCCGGTCAGACCCGTGATCTTGCCTAGCGAATCTGGCAGTTGCAGGTAAAGCCGTGCTGCCGGACCCAGTGCCTTGTTGGCGGTAATGGTGACGGGCTTGAGGCCAAGTGCTGTCCATGCACCGGTATAGGTACCGGGACCATAGGGGGGCTTGGGGTCGCTTTCGGCATGGGCCGCGCTGCTGCCCGCGATCAGGCCGCCCATGCAGAAGGCGGCGAGCGTCATGTAAAGTGGCTTCATATCCGGTCATCCTGAATTTCAATGCGCGTTCACAATGGCAGTCCTGAACGGCCAAGGGCAAGGCCAGGGCCTGCACGGCGGCATTTCCATATATTTTATATATGGAAATAGGCTTTAATATATATTGGACGTACGAACCTGCCTGCATCACCATTAGTCTGCAATCACAAATGACCGGGTTGAGGCGATGCCATGTGCCGCATTGTCCCCCGATGCAGGAGACTGAGGTCGTGAAGCTTAAATGCTACTCGGTAGGGGATGTTGATACCCGGTCCAGCGCTGCTGATTCGACTGGCGTGCGTCCGCGCATGAACCGCCTGTACCAGACATCGACCATGGCCGCGCTGCTTGATGCGGTCTATGATGGCGAGACCACGCTTGATGAACTGCTGATGCACGGCAATTTCGGGCTGGGCACGTTCAACGGCCTTGATGGCGAGATGATCGTCAATGACAGCGTAATCCACCAGTTCCGTGCAGACGGGCAGGCCGGTCGTGTGCCGGGCGACCTCAGGACTCCGTTCGCCTGCGTTACCTTCTTCAACCCGGAGAAGGAATACATGATCGACACCGCGCAGGATAAGGAAGGCTTCGAGGCGATCGTGGATCACCTCGTCAACAATCCCAACCTGTTCGCCGCCGTGCGCTTTACCGGCATGTTCGAGCGGGTCGAGACCCGCACCGTGTTCTGCCAGTGCCAGCCCTACCCACCCATGCTGGAAGTGGTGGCCCGCCAGCCCACCATGCAGCTTGGTGCCTCCACCGGCACCATGCTTGGTTTCCGCACGCCGGGCTACATGCAGGGCGTGAACGTGGCGGGTTATCACCTGCACTTCCTGACTGAGGACGGACGCCGTGGCGGCCATGTGACCGATTACGGCGTGCTGCGCGGTCGGCTTGAGGTGGGCGTGATTTCCGATGTGGAAATCCAGCTGCCCCGCACCGAACAGTTCGCGCGCGCCAACCTGTCCCCCGAAAACATTCACGAGGCCATTCGCGTGGCCGAGGGCGGCTGAGGGTTTCCCCTCCCGCCTGAGCAACTGTCCGCTCCGCCCCGGCTGCGGTGCCAACCGTTCAGGATACCTGAAATCATGACTGACAAGACCAAATCGGCCGCGCCGGAGTGCGGGGCGGACATGATCGTGCGCAACCTGGTTGCACACGGCACGACCCATGTATTCGGCATTCCCGGTGCCAAGGTTGACCGTTTGTTCGACGCGCTGGTGGACAGCCCGATCGAGACCGTGGTGACCCGCCATGAGCAGAACGCCGCTTTCATTGCCGGTGGCATCGGCCGCCTGACGGGCAAGGCGGGTGTTGCCATTGCAACCTCCGGCCCCGGTGCATCGAACTTCGTGACCGGCCTTGCCACCGCCAATTCCGAAGGCGACCCGGTGCTGGCCATTGGCGGCGCGGTCAAGCTGGCTGACCGGCTGAAGCTTACGCACCAGAGCATGGACACGGTGGCCCTGTTCCAGCCGATCACCAAATACAGCGCGGAAATCACATCTCCCGCCGCCGTGTCCGAAGCGGTTGCCAACGCGCTGCGCTTTGCCGAGAGTGGTCGCCCCGGCGCCGCCTTCATCAGCACGCCGATGGATATCCTGTCCATGCCGGCGGAAGGCAAGGTGCTGGCGGGTCGCCCGCAGCCCGCACCCGGCGCCGCCCCCGCAGAGGCGGTAAACGAGGCACTGGGCCTGATCCGCAAGGCGCAGCGCCCGGTTATCCTGCTGGGCCTTCTCGCCAGTCGTCCCGATGTGTCGGACGCAGTGCGCGCCCTGGTGGCCACCACCGGCGTGCCGGTTATTGGCACCTATCAGGCGGCCGGTGCCGTCTCGCAGGAACTGTCCGGCCGCTTTGGTGGCCGCGTTGGCCTGTTTCGTAACCAGCCGGGCGACCAGTTGCTGCATGAGACGGACCTGGTAATCTCGATCGGCTACAATCCCATCGAGTACGATCCGTGGCTGTGGAATGTCGATAACGGCCGCAAGATCGTTCATATCGATGTGGTGCCCGCTGAACTGGACACGCATTACGACCCGGCGGTGGAACTGGTTGGCGATATCGGCGCCTCCGTCCGTGCGCTGGCGGCCAAGGCGGGCAAGCTGCCGCGCGCCCCGCAACTTGAGGATATCCTGCGCCAGTACCACGCTACCCGCCTGTCCGCGCTGTCAGGCGCGCGCAGCACGTCCAACACGGCGGTGCACCCGCTGCAGATCGTGCGCGAGCTGGAGCAGTTCGTAACCCCCGATGTCACGATGTGCCTTGACATGGGCACCTTCCATATCTGGCTGGCGCGTTACCTGCTGTCCTTCCGCGCACGCCAGATGCTGATCAGCAATGGCCAGCAGACCATGGGCGTGGGCCTGCCGTGGGGTATTGCGGCCAGCCTTGTCAACCCGGCGCAGAAGGTGATCTCCATCTCGGGCGATGGCGGCTTCATGATGTCGTGCATGGAACTGGAAACGGCGGTGCGCCTGAAGTGCAACCTCGTCCACATGGTCTGGGTCGATCAGGCCTACAATATGGTCGAGATGCAGGAGAAGAAGAAATACGGCCGTGGTTCGGGCGTGGATTTCGGGCCGATCGACTTTGCCATGTTTGCCCGCTCCTGCGGGGCGCACGGCATTGCCGTCCAGTCAGCCGATGGCGTGGCGGGCGCGCTGCGTGATGCCATGGAAGTCGAAGGCCCGGTTGTGATCTCGGTACCGGTAGACTATTCCCAGAACCATCTGCTCATGAAGCCACTGGCAACGCTGGGCGAGACTTCGGCCGCAGCGTAAACCAGCCCCAGGCGTGACAGGACCGGCCCGCATGCCCTGATCGGCTGGCGGGCCGGTCCGTTTGGACATGTGACATCGGCATTTTATGCGCACGTCCTGTTGTTCGGAACATGCCAGACTATACAATACCATTTCGGAAATACGGCCATCTTCCCGATGGTCCGGTTTTCCGTGAATGGCAGACATAAACAACAGCATGCTGAAAGCGGCACGGGACATGTCATCTACTGAAGGCGCACAACTGGTTACGGAACTCCAGCAGATCGTGGGCGGTCATCATGTGCTGACCGAAGATGGGGCGACGCTGCCCTATCGCCGGGGTTTCCGTTTTGGTGAGGGGCGCGCGCTGGCGGTTGTCATGCCTGGGTCGCTGGTGGAGCAGTGGCGTGTGCTGCAGGCCTGCGTCAAGGCGGGCGTGATCGTGATCATGCAGGCAGCCAATACCGGCCTGACCGGTGGCTCCACGCCCGATGGCAATACCTATGACCGCGATATCGTGATCGTGCACAGCATGCGCATGCGCACGATCCACCTGATTGGCGGCGGAAAGCAGGTTGTCTGCCTGCCCGGTGCGACGCTGGACCAGTTGGAGGGCATGCTGGCCCCCATCGGGCGTGAGCCGCATTCGGTCATTGGTTCCTCGTGTATCGGGGCATCGGTGTTTGGCGGGGTCAGCAACAATTCAGGCGGCGCACTGGTGCGCCGTGGCCCGGCCTATACCGACATGGCGCTGTTTGCCCAGGTTTCGGACAAGGGCGAGCTGCAACTGGTCAACCATCTGGGCATCGAACTCGGCACGGACCCCGAGACGATCCTCAGGCAGGTGGAAGCGGGCAACTTCCCTGATGCCAGCATCAACTGGAATGCCGGCCGCGGGCATGATGATGATTACGCCACCCATGTGCGCGATGTGAACGCCGATACCCCGGCCCGCTACAATGCCGACCTGCGCCGCCTGCACGAAGGCGCTGGCTGTGCGGGCAAGCTGGGACTGTTCGCGGTGCGTCTGGATACGTTCGAGGCGGAGAAGAATCCCGTTGTCTTCTATCTCGGCACCAACAGGACCGATGTGCTTGAAGATGTGCGCCGCCATATCCTGTCGTCCTTCACGGAACTGCCGATTGCCGGTGAATATCTGCACCGCGATGCCTTCAACATTGCGGAGGAATATGGCAAGGACACCTTCGTCATCATCCGCATGATCGGTACGCGGCGGCTGCCGGCCCTGTTTGCCATGAAGAACGCGTTCGACCGGCTGGCGGACAGGATCGGCTTCCTGCCTAAGCACTTCAGCGACCGGTTCATGCAGTTCATGAGCCACTTCTTTCCCAAGCACCTGCCCGCGCGCATGCGTGACTACCGCGACCGTTTCGAGCACCATCTCATGCTCAAGGTCAGCGCGTCCGGCGCGCAGGAAGCGCGTGATTTCCTGAAAAGCCATTTCGCGACGCATGAGGGGGATTTCTTTGAATGCACCCCCGATGAGGGATCAAAGGCATTCCTGCATCGTTTTGCAGCGGCAGGCGCTGCCGTGCGTTACCGCAACGTGCATACCGACACGACCGAAAACATCGTGGCGCTGGACGTGGCCCTGCGCCGCAATGATCAGGACTGGTTCGAGGTGCTGCCGAAGGACATCGAGGACGAGATCATCGTCAAGCTCTATTACGGCCATTTCCTGTGTCATGTGATGCATCAGGACTACGTGGTCCGCAAAGGTTATGACTGCATCGCGCTGGAGCACCGCATGCTGCCGGGTCTGGACAAACGCGGCGCGCGTTACCCGGCGGAGCACAATTTCGGTCACCTCTATGCGGCACCCGATGATGTGCTGGCCCATTACCGCCAGCTTGATCCGTGCAACTGTTTCAATCCGGGCATTGGCCAGGCCACCAAGCGCCGGAACTGGATTGCCGAAAGCGTAGGCTGACCGGGCCGGATTCGCGGACCCGGCAGGTATCCTGTCCTTTCGGCATGATGGCCCCGATGTGGGCCGTCCATGTGGCCCCTACGGGAAAGGGCGCGCGCCTGCGCGCCTCCACACAAGGGAAGGAAAGTCGAAATAATGACATATACTGTTGGCCATTATCTTGGTGAACGCCTGGTACAGATCGGGCTAAAGGATCATTTCGCGGTTGCGGGCGACTATAATCTTGTTCTGCTTGACCAGCTTCTGGAAATCGACGGCCTGCGGCAGGTCTATTGCTGTAACGAACTCAACTGCGGTTTCAGCGCCGAGGGCTATGCCCGCGCCAATGGGGCGGGGGCAGCGGTCGTTACCTTCAGCGTGGGGGCGCTGTCCGCGCTCAATGCCATCGGCGGTGCCTATGCCGAAAATCTGCCGGTCATCCTGATTTCGGGTGCTCCCAATTCCAACGACCATGGCAGCGGGCACATTCTGCACCATACCATCGGCACGCCTGATTATGGCTACCAGCTTGAAATTGCAAAGCGCCTGACCTGTGCGGCGGTCTCAATCACATCGGCCGATGATGCGCCGGTGCTGATTGATCATGCCATCCGCACCGCGCTGCGCGAAAAGAAGCCCGCCTACATCGAAATTGCCTGTAATGTCTCCTCCCAGCCCTGTCCGCGCCCTGGCCCGGTTGGTGCGATCCTGGCCGATGCCCCCTCCGATGCCCAAACACTGAAGCTGGCGGTGGACGAACTGGCCGACTTCATTGCCAGCCGCAAGAAGCCGATGCTGCTGCTGGGTAGCCGCCTGCGCGCCGCAGGGTGTGAGGAAGCCGCCATCCGCCTTGCCGATGCGCTGGGTTGTGCCGTGGCGACCATGGCCGCTGCCAAGAGCTTCTTTCCCGAGGACCATCCCGCCTATGTCGGCACGTACTGGGGTGATGTCAGCAGCCCCAAGGCGCAGCAGATCTTTGACTGGTCGGATGGCGTGCTGTGCCTGACCCCGGTTTTCAATGACTATTCCACCGTTGGCTGGACCGCATGGCCCAAGGGCGAAAACGTGGCCCTGCTGGATGGCCGCCATATTGCGGCAGGGGGCAAGGCCTTTGACGGCATTCACCTGCGTGATGTGATCGATGCGCTGATTGAACGGGTGAAGGGCCAGCCTAAAAAGGATGCAACGCTGGTTGAATACCGCCGCATTAGCACACCGCACACCCCGGTCGCCGCCGCCAGCCCCGATGCACCGCTGGTGCGCGCTGAAATGGCGCGCCAGATCCAGAACCTGCTGACATCGAACACCACGGTAATCGCCGAGACGGGTGATTCATGGTTTAACGCCATGCAGATGAAACTGCCGCGTGGCGCGCGCGTGGAACTGGAGATGCAGTGGGGTCATATCGGCTGGTCCGTACCCGCCACCTTTGGTTATGCCGTGGCCGAGCCGGAGCGCCGGATCGTGACCATGGTGGGCGATGGCTCCTTCCAGCTGACCGCGCAGGAAGTAGCCCAGATGGTGCGGCTCAAGTTGCCGGTAATCATCTTCCTGATCAACAACCGTGGCTACACCATTGAAGTGCAGATCCATGACGGGCCGTACAACAACGTCAAGAACTGGGATTATGCCGGGCTGATGGGCGTGTTCAACGCGGAAGATGGCCACGGCAAGGGCTTTAAGGCCACGACCGGGGCGGAAATGGAAAAGGCCATTGCTGCCGCTGTTGCCAATCGGGAAGGGCCGACCCTGATCGAATGTGTGATCGACCGCGATGACTGCACCAGCGACCTGATTTCGTGGGGGCGGCGTGTTGCCACTGCCAATGCCCGCCCGCCTGCCGCGCGGTAAGGCCACGGATCTGCTGGTATCGCGACATGATGCGGGGGTGCCTTCGGGCGCCCCCGTGTTGATGGGGCACCTGTTGCACAAGGGGAGGAAGCCATGACCGATATGACAAGGCCGCGCGTGGGCTGTGGCGCGGCCATTATTGACCGGGATGGGCGTATCCTGCTTCTGCGCCGCCTGCGTGCGCCCGAGGCGGGCTGCTGGGGATTGCCCGGCGGCAAGGTGGAAGCGTACGAGACAACGGCCCATGCGACGGAGCGCGAAATTCACGAAGAACTGGGGATTACCATACAGGCGTGTGACCTGCTGTGCCTGGTGGAGCAGATGGATGCCGTGGGTGGCCACCACTGGATTGCACCGGTCTATCTGGTCACGGCATGGCAGGGGGAACCCGCTCTGATGGAGCCGGAAAAGCACGAAGGCCCGCGCTGGTATGCCTTTGATGATCTGCCAGATGCGCTGACGGTGCCAACCCGGCAGGCGATAGCGGCGCTACAGGCACGTCAGGACAGGAACATAGCGGAATAATATCAAAGTTTGATTTTTGTCGTGGTCGGGCCAGCCGCTGTAGGATCAGATAAGCGGATCAGGACGGATCGTTCGGGGTGTTGAGCGTGCGGGCGTAGTCACGCAGTGCCCTGCGATGGCGGGAATAGATCATCCGCGTTGTTTGCGACCGGGTGGGGATATCGTCCCCCGTCAAGGGCAGCCCAGTGGCCACAGCAGGTGATGCGGTGGGGAGGGCAATCGTCTCAACTGCAGGGGTCATTGCTGTTTTTCCGCTATGTGCCAAAGACAGGGCTCGCTCCGGTGACTCGGGTTGTGTACCGAACGACACATTACATAAACTTCATACGTGTCAGGATTGGGGCATAAAAGTCATAGTCTGTCCAGAAAACAGATTCTAATAATCACATTTAATTTACTATATTGAACTTATGGCCTTAGTGTCCGGTTATGCTTTGTTATCGCCAAAACTTTCTAAAAGTTAACCTGCGTAGTTTGAGAGCACAGGTGAATTAAAAAAATATCTAATTATCATAATTAATGATTAATTTTATTTATTTTTATAATTAATTGGTGGGCAGCTTACCCGATATGCCTGAACAACTGCCCCCTGTCCCACGCGCGGCACAGGTCCAGCGTGCGGGCAAGCCAGTCCGTGCCCAGGCTACGCACCTGTGCGGTGTGGCGGTGCGTTCCGGTCCAGGCCAGTAGCTGGATCCGGCGCTGGATGACGAGGGCGGGCAGGATACGCAGGTCAGCGGTTTCCAGTTGCCCGTAGCTGCCATAGCCCTTCAGCCAGTGATCGACCCAACGGGGGGCCTGGGCATGGTCTTCATGGAAACTCAGGGCTGCGGCCAGGTCCTGCATGAACCAGCTCAGCCCGCAGTCATCAAAATCGATCAGGCGTGTCTCTGCGCCGCTGACCAGCAGGTTGGCCAGTCGCAGGTCCGCATGGATCAGCCCGAAGCGGTGTGGCCGGGTGCCGTACTGCGCCAGTTCCGTTCCCACACGCGTCAGGCAGTGCGCGATCAGGTCACGCGCGGTCATATCCATGCCTGGTACAGTCTGCCATTGGCCCCATAAGGCATCAGAACCGGTCATGGTGGCCGGTATCCATGCCTTGCGGGTAAAGCCCATGGGGCGTTCCCATGCGCGGCTGTGGGCATGCAGCCGGGCTGTAATGCGCCCCAGCCGCCGGAAGGCGACCGGGTCGATGTCGGTTGTGGGTTCGGTGCCCTCCATCCATGCAAACAGTACGGCATGGCGGGGGGGGGCATCCGTGCCGGGCAGGGTAAGGATACGCGTCCCGTCACGGGCAGGCAGGGGGCGGGGCACGTCCAGCCCGGTCGTAAGCAGGGCATCAAGCCATGCCAGTTCGCTGCCTATTTCAGCCACGTCATGATAGCCCGGCCGGTGCAGGCGCAGCGCGTAACGCATACCGCCGGAGGCATCGATACGGAAGATCACGTTTTCTGAAATGGAAATCAGACGGCAGTGCGCATCGTGCAGTGCATGGGGGGCGAGTGCCAGACGGGCAAGGTGGTACAGGGAAGCGTGATCGGTCATGATCCGCCTCCCATATCGTGGAAGCAGGCCCGGATGAAGAGTGGATTACAGGATGCAGTTGAACTGCAGGCCCATTACCGCCGCATCGTGGTAGGTGGTGGTGCCGCCGGGACGGTTGATGTACTGGAAGTCGGGCTGGAAGCTCATGCCGCGCGCGGTATGGATGTTGTAGAACACTTCATACACGTTCTCATGCGTCTGGATGCCCCAGACCCTGCCCCACTGGTTGTTCAGGAAGGGCGTGCCAGCCAGCACCGAGGATTCCTGCTGCAGGATCGAGGCGCGGCTCATCTCGTAATAGTGGAACATCGCACCCACCGTATCCAGCGGGCGCCCCCATCGCGCGCCCGTCTCCACCAGACCGGCCCAGGTATGGTCCTTCATGGCCGAGACCTTGCCCGAGGTATACATGTAGCCCGCCAGCAGGATCAGGCCATTGGTCGGGCCTGCGCCATTGCGCATGATCATCTGGTCGGCTTGGAACCAGGCGGTGCTGACCCCGGACTGCTTGCGGAAGGGCCGGCCCGTCAGCACGGCAGAGTTGCCGTTGATGTCCGAAAACAGGTCATTGTACTGCGAATTATCATAACCATAGCCCGCCTTGTAGTGACCGGCCAGGTGGTTGCGGCCGAATTCGGGCAGCCAGCCGATTTCCACCGGGGTGGAGAACTTGCCAAGGCCGCTCTGTGCCCATGACCAGCCGGAAATACCACCGTTATATGAGTGGGGCGATACGGCGAACATGCTGGCCATGATGTAGGTATCAACCGTGGGCATGACACGCATCACCACACCCAGGTTGCCCGAAGGCCAGTCACGCCCGCCCGGCACGTATTTGCCCGGTGCGGGGTTACCGCAGATCGATACGTTCATGAAGTCACAGAACAGGGGGGAAGCGGCAAAGAAGCTGCCTACCGGAATCCAGCCCGCGCTGATATCCAGCCGGTTATGGAACAGCGACTGTTCAGCATACATGTACACCAGATGTGCGACCACATTACCACGGGCGCCATAGATCTGCTGCACCCCGGCAAGCGAATCGTGAATGTAATCCGTACTGGCATTACGGCCATGACCGTTTACGATCATGGTATGGGTCCAGAAATTCTTGGGTGCGCCCGCCAGCTTGTTCCAGTCGATATCGATTTCCACACCAACCTGGCCCGCATCGGTCACCCCCTGCTTGGCGCCACCACGGAAGTTACCGGCCAGTTCCTCATGCACGTCGGCTTCAATATGCACGCCGTGCTTGATCAGGAAGGGTTGCAGCCCGGCCCAGTCACCAAAAAAATGCTGGTTGCCGTATGGGGCGCTGAAGAACGATCCCGGATCGTTCACCTTTACATTACGGCGGGAGTTGACATTGAGGCTGGGCTGCGAGCCGATAACCCCCTGCCCCTCACCGGGAATGGCCTGGGCCGAAGCGCCTTCGCATAATGCAAAAAGTGCAAGAAAAAATAGGGGGAGCGATACAACAAAGCGGGGGAATGTTCTGGTCATTCGCATATCGGTAGCATATTTCATGCCGTTTATAAACCTTGGACGGGAATTTATATAAAAACTAATGGTTTGTAAAATAACGGTAAAGGCATTTTTTTTGTTATATCAATATATTTATGTAGAGTTCCACTATTCCTTGTCACATTTTTTTGTGCAACGCACAAATACATCAGAACTTCGTGTTTGTTCTGGAATATTACTCGCCCTGGCAATTTCGTTCCGCCCCGTTCCGGTACCGTCACAGGCAACCGTTGACGCCACGGCACGGGAATGGTGAACATGGCGCCATGTCACGACTTGATATGAAAAAGCCCTTCCTGCCCGTTCGCATTGCGGTACTGACGGTGTCCGACACCCGCACGCCGGAAACGGACAGGTCAGGCGATATACTGGCCGCGCGCATTACGGCAGCGGGCCACGTTGTTGCCGCCCGCGCCATCGTGCCCGATGACGCGGCGCAACTGGCCGCCACCCTGTCGGGCTGGATTGCGGATAACGGGGTAGATGTTGTCATCTCCACAGGCGGGACGGGGGTGACGGGGCGCGATGTTACGCCCGAGGCGTTCGATCAGGTGATTGAAAAGCGCATAGAAGGCTTTGGCGAACTGTTCCGCATGTTGTCGTACCAGAAGATCGGCACCTCCACCATCCAGTCCCGTGCGCTGGCGGGAGTGGCGAACGGGACCTACCTGTTCGCACTGCCCGGCTCGTCCGGCGCGGTGAAGGACGGGTGGGATGACATCCTGGTCTGGCAACTCGACAGCCGCCATGTGCCCTGCAACTTTGTTGAACTCATGCCCCGCCTGCGCGAGCACCTTCCTCCTGCAGCCCATGACTGATCCATAACGGGAAAGATACGGAATATGAGCACGCCTCGGCTCCTGCTGCTGGCAGGCGATTATGTGGAAGATTACGAGATCATGGTGCCCTATCAGGCGCTGGTCATGCTGGGCTACCAGGTGGATACGGTCTGTCCTGGCCGTAGGAAGGGCGAGTATGTCCTGACCGCCATCCATGATTTTGAAGGCGCGCAGACCTACAGCGAAAAACCCGGCCACCGTTTTGTGCTTAATGCAGATTTTGATACCATCAACCATGCCGATTATGCGGGTCTGATCCTGCCCGGCGGGCGGGCGCCGGAATACCTGCGGCTTGACCCGCGCGTGATCGAGCTGGTTCGCGCCTTTGCCGACCGTCCGCTCGCCGCGATCTGCCATGCAGCCCAATTGCTGGCAGCCGCCCGGATTGTTGAAGGACGCCGGGTTTCGGCCTATCCCGCCTGTCGCCCGGATGTGGAACTGGCCGGGGGCATCTATGCGGATATTGCGATTGATGCCGCCGTGACCGATGGCACGCTGGTTACGGCCCCCGCATGGCCGGCCCACCCGGCCTGGCTGGCCCAGTTCATTGCCGTGCTTGGGGCGCAGGTCACGCTGTAAGAAATTGTCCTAGAACGGTGGATTGATAAAAAAATAGAAGTTTTCGGGTGCCGCCTTTTTTCAAAAAGGTGGCGTTCTTTGAAGCTTTTGAAAAAAGCTTCACCAAAAACTTTTATCATTTTAGGGTATCAGCGGGTCTGCCTTTTCAGGCAGACCCGGAATATTGCACAAGGCAGGCCAGTCCTGCCACCAGTGCCCGTATTCAGATCCCGGTGCCGTTCATGGCCGGACGGTTCAGAATCGACAGGAATTCCCGCCGTGTGTCGGAATTGGTGCGGAATGTGCCTAGCATGCGACTGGTCACCATGGATACGCCGGGGCGGTGCACGCCGCGCGTAGTCATGCACTGGTGGGCGGCCTCGATCACCACGCCTACGCCATAGGGCTGGAGTTCGTCATTGATGGTGTTGGCGATCTGGGCCGTCAGGCGTTCCTGTATCTGGAAACGGCGGGCATAAGCGTCCACCACCCGGGCCAGCTTGGAAATGCCCACAACCCGCCTGCGCGGCAGGTAGGCCACATGCGCTACGCCAATAATGGGCACCATGTGGTGCTCGCAGTGACTCTCCACGCGGATATCACGCAGCAGGACCATCTCGTCATAATCCGCTACTTCCGAAAAGGTGCGGCGTAGCATTTCCGCAGGGTCTTCCGCGTAGCCGCAGAAAAACTCGCCGTAGGATTTCACGACTCGCGCGGGCGTATCAAGCAGGCCTTCGCGGCCAGGGTCCTCGCCTGCCCAGCGTAGCAGGGTCCGTACAGCTTCTTCGGCGTCCGCTCGGGTGGGACGGGTGTCAATGGGGGTCATGGTGTCGGTTCTTGTTGCAGGGAGAGGAAACCGGGCCGGAACCTAATGCAGGATGGCCGGGTGGTGGGGGCTATCCAGGCTGAAGACGGGAATGCTGACATCAAAATGCTGCCGGCTGGCCGGGCGGATCATGTGATACATGCCGCCCATGAAGCCAGTCGGCGTTTCCAGTGCGGCGCCTGACATGTATTCAAAACTGCCACTGGCGTCGATCAGTGGTTGTTCGCCCACCACACCTTCGCCATCCACCCGGTCGATCCGGCCCTGCCCGTCCACGATGCGCCAACTGCGACGCAGGAGCTGGATCTGTTCGGTGCCGTGGTTTTCGATCCGTACCCGATAGGCCCACACATAGCGGTGCTCATCAGGTTCGGACTGGTCATCAAGCCAGAAAGTCTGGACAACAACACGGACGCCGTCCGTCATTGCCTCGAAACAGGGGACATTATCCATTGACACGCCCGGCGGAGAATCCGCCCCTTCCCCGCCGGGGGGAGGAAAATGCCTGTTCTTGCTCATGAAACGGCGGTGCTCCTGTCTTATCGTTTGGCCAGCGCCGCAAGGCCACGGCGCAGATCATCGATCAGGTCATCGGCATCTTCCAGCCCCACGGAAAAGCGGATTGCCCCGTCATTGATGCCAAGGCGGGCCCGGTCCTCGGGCGTCAGCTTCATGTGGGTGGTGGTGGCCGGATGTGTGACAAGCGAGCGCGCATCGCCAAGGTTGTTGGAAATCGAGATCAGGCGCAGCGCGTTCATGAAGGCAAATGCCCCCGCCTTGCCGCCTTCGACCTCAAAGGCAACCAGAGTGGAACCGGCCGACATCTGCTTTTTCGCCACTGCGTATTGCGGGTGGTCCTTGCGGCCCGGATAGAACACGCGCCTGATGCCTGGTGCCTCAGCCAGGAAGTCGGCCACCTTTGCCGCGTTCCTGGTCATGGCGTCGACACGCAGCGCCAGGGTCTCGATACTTTTCAGCATGACCCAGGCATTGAAGGGCGAGATGGAATTGCCGGTATTGCGTGCAAACGGGCGCAGTACCGCGTCAATCCACTTAGCCGTGCCCAGCACGGCGCCACCCAGTACGCGGCCCTGACCGTCAATATGCTTGGTGCAAGAATACACCACTACATCGGCACCCAGTTCCAGCGGCTTCTGGTACAGCGGCGTTGCAAAGACGTTGTCTACCACCACAGTTGCACCCGCCTTGTGGGCCAGATCGCAGATCATGCGGATGTCGAGCACATCAAGCATCGGGTTGGACGGGCTTTCCAGCAGCACGGCGCGTGTGGGTTTGGCCAGTGCTTCCTGCCAGGCGGCCATGTCGCCACCATCCACGAAGACCGTCTCCACCCCGTAGCGCGGCAGCAGTTCGGCCACGATCCAGTGGCACGAACCGAACAGCGCGCGTGAGGCCACGACCCGGTCGCCCGCGCGCACCTGCGCCAGCAGCGCGCATGAGACCGCGCCCATGCCCGTTGAGGTCAGGACACAGGATTCAGCACCTTCCACATCGCACAGGCGGCGTTCGAGGTTGGATACGGTCGGGTTGCCGAAGCGGCTGTACTGGTAGTGCGACACATCACCGGTAAAGGTGCCTTCCGCCTGCTCTGCGCTGTCATATACAAAGCCCGAGGTCAGGAACATCGCCTCGCTGGTTTCACCATAGGGCGTGCGCTCAATGCCTGCATTGATCAGGCGAGTAGCCGGGCGGAAGGATCTGGGATCAGGCTGGTCAGTCATGGTTGGTGGTCATTCCTGTGTACAGGGTGGACGGGACAGGCAGGCAAGGGCCAGCCCCGGTTCATGGCCCGGCGGCACGCCCCACCTGAAGCGGTTCACAACCGTGGAAACCAGATGCCCGCGCCCTGACAGAACGGTAGCGGTATCAGGCCTCTTTAGCGCGTATGTTTAACCTCGCCGCAAGCCGGCCGTATCAAATCGCGAGGGTCGGACGGATCATTCGCCCAGACAAGCATGCTTATTGCGGATCAGGGCACGGTGCGTCAACTGCCGCTCTGTCGGGCAGGGTGATTGCATAAGCGGCATTTGTGCAGTATAGAGGGGCCAGCGTGCGGGTGTAGTTCAATGGTAGAACGGCAGCTTCCCAAGCTGCATACGAGGGTTCGATTCCCTTCACCCGCTCCATTTTCCATTTAAATACAGCCTATTGATGGCTATCCGCGTGGCTAGACCGCATGCTCGGTCCATGTGTCGGCACAGGGATGCAACGTGTCCTGTATTTCTCTATGGCTGTTCTGCCGGTGCAGGTTGGGTGGTGGCCTGTGTGTCGGCATAGGTTGTACCGTTCCAGACCCAGCGGTCCGTGCTGTCGACCAGCAGGTCATGCATGCCGCCATGTACCTGTGGGGTAATGGTGATCGGCCCACTGACGGAATCCAGCACCCGGGTCCACTTGCCACCATCGCGCAGGTAGACCGAGGTCACACACCCGGCCGAGCCACACAGGCTGGCGGACTGCACCTGCACGAATAGCCCCATGCGGCGTGGATTGGCGGAAAGCTGGCCCGACCCGGTCAGCAGGACCGGGCGTTCGTGGCTGCCTGCGGCATCACTCAGGTCGGATTCCATCAGGTCGCGTGCCTGCCGGTCCAGTTCGGTGTCGGGATGCTGGGCCAGGATGACCGGCCCCGTCTGCCCCCATGCCGGTCCCGCCAGCCCCATGGCAAGCAGGGCCGCCATGATGGTGCTGCGGGTGCGAAGGGGGGAGGAGGGGACAGGCGGCAAGATGGCTACTCCGGCAGGTTATTTATGCGGTGTCCATCCAATCAATGCCAGTCCTGCCCGAAGGTTCCCCATATATACGCGGACCGGACTCCGGCTGTGCTGCGGTGCCGGATGGTCCGGGCGGCGTAGGGGCTGGTGGTTCAGTTCCGGCTGCGGTGGTGCGGGGCTATGGCCTGTGGGCTGCCCGTGCCGGGCCAACTGGCTTCGATCCGGTTGGTCAGTTCGTTCAGCAGGTTTTCCGTTACACTGGCAATGTTGGCATTGCTGGCGGTATTGCCGTTGGTAACGATGACGGTGCGGTTGCGCAGGATGGAGGCACGCGGGTCCTGCGGAATGATGGCCCAGTCCGCGTTCAGCGCCGACTGGCCATCGCGGCTTACGTCAAGCCGGCTGATATTGAGCTGTAGCCTCCATGTGGGGCGGTCGGGCTGCGGCTGGTCGGTCACGAACATGTCCGACCATTTCTGGGCCAGGCGCGCGGTGATGAGGTCCGTGGCCCCTACCGAAAGGCGGCTTGCCCAGCGACCCAGCCCGCTGCGTTCGATCTCGTGACCATTACGGACCATGATGTCCTGACTATCCAGATAATCGGGCAGGCGGGTACGCTCCACCTCGATCACGGGCGTGCTTTCTGTAATGGGGGTGGTGGCGGTCGTCTGCGCGCCCACGGCCACGGCAGGCGCGCCCAGCGTGTAAAAGCGCACCGGTGCCGAGGAGCACGCCGAGAGCATGGCGGCACAGAGCAGCAGTCCACCTGCGGCCCGCAGGGGCGCATACAGGCGGGAAGGAAAGGCGGACGGGCGCGTTTTCATTGGTTGTGTCCCATTAGCAGAAGTTGTGGATTGCTTTCGACTTCAGTGGCGAATCCGCGCAGCCCGTAGCCTGCTTCCATCACATCACGCATCGTAGCGTTCAGATTCAGCCTGTCACGGGATTGTGGGTCGGTCAGTGCGCGCAGGACGGCCAGTGTCTCACGTGCCTGCGCCATGGTGTGGTGCGTGTTGCTGATCAGTGCCTGCAATTCGGCGCGACGGGCCACGAATTCGCGGTTATTGGTGGTGATCAGCAGGTTAAGACGGTTGATGGTCACGCTGGCATGGTCCGTCACGTCGGTAATGGCCGCGCGGATCTGGCTGGCCGCCGTGCCGGCATGTTCCGATGTGGCGCGGACGCTGGCGATCATGCCGGGCATGTCACGGTCGATGTCCGCCGCTAGCGTGCGGACGCTGGCCAGTGCGGTCAGCAGGTCATTATGGAGTTGCTGGATGGAAGTGGAGACCAGGGTCGCTTCCATTTGTTGGAGTGCTGTCTGGCCCATGGGGATTTCCGGCATGTTCCCCGTCAGGTTGGGATGCAGGCGCTGCGGAACTTTCGGGTCCAGGTCCAGGTCCAGCTCGGTCTGGCCGGTTACCAGGCTGTGCAACACCATTTCGGCGCGTAACCCGTTGGTCAGGAGCGTGGACAGGGCGGGCAGGTCGCCACGGCCCGGTGCATGTGCGGGGTCGAACAGGATATAGACGGGCATGTAGGTGTGGTGGTCCACCGGGTCCACGCGCACCGTAATGCGCTCGACAGCACCCACCGGCACCCCGCGGAAATTGACGGGCGAGCCGATATCCAGCCCGTTGGTCGGGCTTTCAAACACCACGACGGCCTCGGTGCTGCGTCCTGGTATAGGCAGCCAGCCCGTCATCCCCAGTATGGCCAGCGCAATGGCCCCTGCACCCAGAACGGCCGCGCCGATAAGCCTCTGCCTGTCGGCCATGGGGCTTATCCGCCTTCGTGGGGGCTGGAATTGTCCAGCTGCTCACGGTGCATGAAGGCATGAACCATGGGATCGGTGCAGTGATCGCGCAGCCATGTGGGGGAACCATGGGCAATGGCGGTCTTCTGCCCGGCATCAAGGAATATGCCGTCATCGGCAATATGGAACAGGCTGGACAGTTCGTGGCTGACGATGATGATCGTGGCGCCCAGACCGTCGCGCAGGTTCAGGATCAGTTCATCCAGCCGGGCCGAGGTGATCGGGTCCAGACCGGCCGAGGGCTCATCGAAGAACAGGATGTCGGGGTCCAGCGATATGGCGCGCGCCAGTCCCGCGCGCTTGCGCATGCCGCCGCTGAGTTCGGAGGGGTACTGATCAATGGCCTGTAGCATGCCCACCAGCCCCAGCTTGAGCTCTACCATCTGCCGGATGACCGAAGGTTCCAGTTTGGTAAACATCTGCATGGGCAGCGCCACGTTCTCACCCACGGTCATGGAGCTCCATAGCGCCCCGCTCTGGAACAGCACGCCAAAGCGCCGACCGATACCGATACGGTCCGCATCATTACCCGCCCAGTAATTGTCCTTTCCCACCAGGTAGTTGCCTTTGGTGGGCCGCAGCAGGCCGATCATGCTTTTGAGCAGGGTGCTCTTGCCGCAGCCTGACCCCCCCATCACGGCAAAAACGCTGCCGCGCTTTACTTCAAAGGACACGTCGTGCTGGATCACCTTGGAGCCGAAGGCCAGTGTCACGTCCTTCACCGAAATCATGACCGGGCGGGTATCATCGGGGGCGGAGGGCATCTGGTTGTGTACGTCGTTCATGGCGGTCAGATTCCGATTACGTTGGCAATAACCGCGAATACCGCATCCAGCGCGATCACACCCACAATGCCCACCACCACCGCCTTGGTCGCGGCAATGCCCACATCGGCGGCGCTCCGTCCGGCCTTCAGACCGATGCGGCAACTGGTCAGGCCAACAAATACGCCAAACACCAGGCTCTTGATGAATCCGAAGGTAAACTGGTCCAGCGGCAGTGCCTGTAGTGTTTCATGGAAATAGCCCAGCGGCGAGACATGCAGCATGATGAACGAGACAACAAACCCGCCCAGCATGCCGATCAGGCAGCCGTAAAGGTACAGCAGCGGCATGGTGAAGCCCAGCGCCAGCACTGAAGGCAGGATCAGGTAACTGGCAATGGGAATGCCAAACACCTGCAGGGCGTCGATCTCCTCATTTGCCTGCATGGTGGAAATGCGCGCGGCATAGGCGCCACCGGTGCGGCCCGCCATGATGATGGCGGTCATGACAGCCGACATCTCGCGCACCATGGCAATGGCCACAAGGCTTGCGACATAGATATCGGCGGCGAATTTATGCAGTTCCACCGACCCCACGAAGGCCAGGATCGCGCCGACCAGGAAGTTCACCACGCCCACGATCAGCAGTGCCGCAGGGCCGGCGGCGGCAAGGTCGGACATGAGATCGACGGTCCGCATCATCCCCCGGCCCACCAGCGCGGCAATGCCGCCACGGGCGGCGGCGGTCCCCATTTCGCTCACGCAGCCGATCTCGTTGAGCGTATCGAGCGTAAACTGTCCCACCGCCGTCACCGGGGCGAAGGTGCGGGGCGGGGGCGGCGTGGGAGTTGGCGGGATTTCAGGCAGCAGGTCGAGCAGCTTGTGGGCGGATTCGGGCAGGGTATCGATGCGGAAATCCACATGGGCTTCGCGCGCGCTGCGCTTGAGTTCCCACAGGAAACTGATCAGCGACGTGTCCCACTTGCCAAGCTGTGCGGTATCGAATGCCAGCGCAGTGCCCTGCGGTACATCCTTCAGCCCGCTCTCGGGAAAGGCGGGGACACGTCCTTCCTGTGCGATCCAGTTACCCGACAGGGCAACAAGGGTCCGGTTCGTCTCGGGCTGCAGATGCCATTGCGGCGCACCATTGACGGACGTATTCACCAGCCTCTCCAACCTCAGTGCCGCAATCTGACCGCCCGGTCGCGGGGGCGGCCTGCACAAGACGATCCTGTGCCCTGGCCCCATGCCTGCGGTGTGCCTGTAACCAGAACGGGCATTTCACGCTATCCTGTTTTCCATACCAGATGACCCGCCCGGCACAAGCCCCGCCGCCGGGGAGGCTCCGCGATGGCAGCGCATGGCTTTGGTATCCCCCGGTCTTCAGCAGCCTAGTGCCGGGCGGGCTTGTACAGGATGTCCAGCGCCGGATCGGGCTGGCCGTTACCCGTCACCGCCGTGGTGATCGCCGCGATCACGCGATGGGCGACGGGGATGCGGTAATGGAGCGGGTCCCAGAAACTGTCGCTGTTCAGGGTCAGTGCGCTGTCATGGTTGAAATCCAGCGCGATGGTATTGGGAGTCCGGGCCGCAAGGGCCGTTACCCCCAGCCTGCATGCCTGCAGGCGCGCTGCGGCAACGCTGCCGGTCGGCCCGTGCAGGGTGGCGGATGCGGGTGGGAACCACACGATTTTAAGTGTGGTGGCAGGCATGCGCTCCAGCATGGCGGCCAGCAGGCGCATGCTGGCGGGCGGCGTGTCCGCCATGCCGGGTGGGGCTGGTGCGGTGTTGGGCGGTGCCCAGTGCGCGAATATGGCGGCCACGCGGACGGGGTCGTACTGGCTGTCTGGTGGCACGAAGCTGGCATACCCATCCGTGCCAAAGCGCTGGGCCTTGTGTCCGGTCATCCACAAAAATTCGTTGGCGGCTTCCTGCAGGGCGTACAGGCTGGCCATGTGCAGGTAGCCCTGCCATGCGGGGTGGCCGTACATCCATTCCGGCCAAGGGCGGTTGGGGGTGGTCAGACTGCCGGGACGTTCGTGGCACCAGGCTGCATCAACCCCGATCATGACGGTGCGTGGAGCGCGGTGACTGTGCAGGAAGGCGTCCATCTCACGTTCCTGCTCCCACGGGCTGGCGCTGTTCATGGCCATGTTGAGGAAATGCCCGCCCAGTGCGCGGTCCAGCATGGCGGGCTGCATCAACCTGCTGGTGGAGGTGCCCACCACCACGGAATCAAAGAGCGGGTTCCGTGCCAGGGCGGGCATGGTGTAACGGGCATTTGACGTGACGGGTATGCGTGCAAGCGGCGGGGAGAATGGCAGCACGTTCCACGGGTCCACCATTACGATGAACAGGTAGAGCCCGCCGCCCACCGCCACGATGGTCCCCACCGCCAGCAGGCACAGGCGCCGCCACGCCCTGACCTGCCCCGGTAGGGTCATGTCTTTCATTGGTGGCGGAAAGTCACGACCAGTACGTCGCGGTACGCCGGGCGCGCGGGGTCGAGCGGCCGTACTGCCGTCACCCCGTGATAGACACGGTTGTCATTGACCACTGCCGTATCAAGCGGCTGGTCAAGCATGAAGCCACCAACCGGGCTGCGTTGCAGGTCATGGATCGTGGTTTCGCCAGACATCACGTTCTCGCGCCGGATCATGACAACCATCACCCAGTCCACGCCATCACGATGCAGCCCTTCTGGCGTGGGCTGGCCCGGTGCGTTGTCCAGCGCCTCGATCCGGAACTGGTGGACTTCGGTATGCCAGACATCGGGCAGGTGGGCCGGATCGCTCATGTCGGTCACGATCCGGTGCATGAGGCGCAGGATGGCCAGAAGTGCCGGGTGTGTACCTATCTCCGGCTCCATGGCGCGGAACCAGCGTTCTATCCCGCCATTGAGCTCGTTGTAGTCCCGGCTTTGGTAATGGGGCTGGTGCTTTTTGCGCTGGATGCCCCCGGTATCAATGGCAAAGGTGGCATGGCGGCGGCGGCGGTAGCGCCCGCCATCCGCCATGTAGCGATCCAGACCAAGCCGGTTCCAGCTTGCCGCAAAACTTGCCCACCCACATAGGCCGTACTGTGCCAGCAGTTGCTCCATGTCGCCTGCGGGCACGAAGGCAAAGCCATTTGTGCGCAGTGGCGTCTCCAGCCGCGCCAGCGGCGTCAGGGCCGTGTCACTCACGGGAGGGGTCATTCCCACGGGTTGCGCCAGTCGCCTGCCCGGCCTGCGGAGACGGAAGGGTCGGTGCCGCCCCGGCATCCTTTTTGCCAGCATCATCAGGCTGTGCCGCCTGCGCGGCGATGATGGCGCTGGGTTTTTCCTCCATGTTCATCTGCAGGGCGCCAGCGGGGCCATTGGCCAGCAGGTTGACGGAGGTCGGGATGGGGAACTTGACCTGTTCCTTCACCATGCGCGCGCTCAGGCGGCTGTAGTACTCACGGTAGACCTTCCATTTCGCGCCAGCGGCCGTACGGATGGAGCCAAGGAACTTGGCGCCGTTGCCATCGGCCTGCTCCAGACCCAGATAGGAGAAGTCGGACTTGATCAGTGGGCCAAACACGGGGTCCTTGCGCAGTTCCGAGAGTTCATCCTTCAGGATGGCTGCCACGCGGTGCGGGTTTTCCGACAGGTCAAGCATGAAGCTGACCACCACAAGGTTGTAATCGCGTGAGGTATTGGCGATCGAGGTGACGGAGGAGAACGGGATGATGTGCAGATCCCCGTTCACTGCACGCAGCCGCAGGGTGCGGATGGAAAGATGCTCCACCGTGCCCGCGACACTGCCCGCCGTAACCCAGTCGCCCACCTGCATCGCATTTTCCACCAGCATGAAGAAGCCGGTGATGAAGTCTTTAACAAGGCTTTGCGAACCAAAGGCGATGGCGGCACCCATGATACCCGCACCCGTAAGCAGGGGGGCGACGTTGATGCCGATCTGCGACAGTGTTGTCACGGTGACGATGATGATGATGAAGGTCAGCAGAACCGTGCGGATGATCGGCAGCACCGTGCGCAAGCGGGTTGCGCGCGACGCCTGTTCCGATGTTTCAAAGCGGGTGATCTGGTTCTGCAGTATGGCATTGGCCACTTCCCACACCACGATCGCGATGGTGTAGGCGATCATGATCGTCAGCATGGCGCCCACGATCTTGGTGCCAAGCGAGCCATGCACGAAGAAGCGGATGGCCGGCAGCCCCCAGGACTGGGCCAGCAGCACGATCGTGAAGAATGTTAGCAGCACAGACAGCGTGCGACGTGCGATCGGGTAATAATAGTCAACCCGCCCCTGCAGGCCGGGATAGCGCTTTTCCGTGGCCTCGGGCACATGAAACAGCTTGTTTTGCACACTGAACGCCAGAACAGACAGCAGGCGCGCGCCCAGGATAACCACGATGGTGAGCGATAGCGTACGCAGGATCCACGCATACCCGCCACGGATCTGGGTGGCCCAGACCAGCCACAGTGCGAAATCGAAGAACATGGCCGGAATCCACCAGAAGCGGACCATCTTGCCCACGAACATCCAGAATGGCTTCTGCTGCAGGCGCGCCGAGGGTTGCAGCGCCGCCCCCACATGGTGGCGGATACGCCAGATGAAGATCGCGATCAGGATGTGTTCGATCAGCACCACGGCGCGGATGATGGCTTCCGTGCCGCGCGCGGGCATGGCGAATACACCGCCCAGCGTGGACAGGCACACAACAATGGAAGGCGCCGCGACCAGGAAGTTCCACCACCGCGTAACCATCAGCGCCGTCGTATCGGATGCGCTGCACAGGCGGATGGTAGGGGAATGGGGTACGAATACCGTCTCAAGCAGCAGGTAGATCACGCGCGCAATCACGTAAGCATTGGTCAGTGTGATCGTGACCATTTCTGCCTGGTGGGTCGAGGTTAGCAGTACAGAACCGCCATAACCCAACCCGAAGAACAGCACCACTGGTAGAAGCTTGATCAGGAAATGCAGCAGCGAATAGGGGATGCGCGTGATGATGCGCAGCGTTTCGTGCTTGTGGCGGTCATCCTGCTGGCGGGTCTGCTCGGTCTGCTGTTCCGCTTTGGCGTCGGCGGTGGAAGCGGGCGGAGGGGCAGGCTGGTCCTCTTCATGCTCCTCGGTCATGATGCGCTGATTAAGCCGGGATTCGGTTGCTACCGCGCGCGCGGTTACACTGGCCAGCGTCTTGCGCATGGTAATCGACAGCCCGCGTTCGGCCACCAGCGCCACGATGAAGATGATGCTGGCGCGCGTCAGCGCATCAAGCAGGATCTGGCGCGAATCCGTGTTGGACAGCATGGAGTGGACCCACCGCCCGACAAAGGCCAGGTCCTTGAACAGCGCCATGAAGTTCTCGCCCTGCTGTAGCGCGACATCGCGCATATGGGTCAATTCGTTCATGGTTTCGCTGCTGATGCTGTCGGGCTCGAGCTCCACATCAGCCGCAGCAGCCGGCTTCTTGGCTGGTGTCGGTGTCGGTGTCGGTGTCGGTGCCGCCTGCTGGGCGGGCAGCCCCTTGGCGATGGCATCGAGTGTGTGGGTGAACTCCTCACGCTTTTGCGGGTCATTAAGGACCGAGAGCACCTGCTGGGCCTGCTGGGCGGTCATGACCTGCCCGGTGGCCTGGGCGGGTGTGGTGTCCGCCGCGCGTGCTGGTGTGGTAGTCCATGGCAGCAGTGCCAGCATGAAGGCGGCCAGCACGCTCAGCATGCCATGCCCCCCGCTACGATTGGGGACGGGTCGGGCGGTCGTCATGGAATGGGCCGACATGCCGGTGTTCATCTCCTTTAAATGGCGCAATACCCGGTGTGGCGTATTCCGGGCTTCCCTATGCGGTCATGGCAAAAGGCCCACGCGCATCCCTGCGGGGGCATGCCCTGATACAGCCGGGAAGTATGCAATATCATGCAGTATCAGGGTAAAAGATTACAAAAGACGGCAGAGTTGCATGCATGGCCGCCCTTTTTTGCTACTTCAGCCCCACTGGGGTGGCTGGGGTGCCAGGGCACGGGACTGGCGGCGGATCACGCATGTACCTGCCAGGATGTCATGCAAGCCCTGCTTGCGCTGGGTCCACATGACCATGAGGAAGCCGATGCCCAGGATGAACGCGGAAAGGTATTTTCCAAAATACCGCCCCATGGCGCGGGCCACTGTAATGCGGTTGCCATACAGGTCGGTTACCCGCATGCCACACAGAAGCTTGCCCGGCGTTGCCTGCGCGCGCGAGGCTTCGCACAGGATATAATAGGCGGCGGGCAGGAGGAGGGAGAGAATCTCGAACAGCCCGTTACCATTCCAGTGCAGGTGGGGGATGGTGGAGATGATCGTGTAATCCGCAGGCGTGTAATCCACCGGGTGGATGTAGGAGATGCGGTAATCCCCCCCGCTGCCGCCTGTTGATTGCGGATCGAAGATCGAGACAGAAAGGCTGGGTGGCACGAGCACCAGCCCCAGCAGGGCCAACACCGCCCACAGCACGATGGAATCGATCAGGTAGGCCACGACCCGCATCCAGAACCCGGCATAGGTCCATACGGCCTGCGGATTTGGGTCAGGTCGGAAAAACGGGTTGGTCATGCAGGGCGTTCCTGTCTGGCTGGCATGGGGTTCAACAGCACAGCAATGCCATTGCTCCGGCCTGAACGGAACAGGAAAAAACAGGTGCGCCCTGCTGCCCCTGCGCGGCCTAGCTGCGGTAGGAGCCGTTGATGTCGATATAACCGTGGGTCAGGTCGCAGCCCCAGGCCTGAGCGGTGCCATTGGCCAGACCGATATCAATCCCGATCTCGATTTCCTGACCCTTCATATGGGCAACCACGGGCGTTTCGTCATAGTCCGTCACCACGGTACCATTCTGTGCAATGCAGGTGCCACCTATGCTGACCGAAAGCGTATCGCGGTTGGCGGGTTCGCCACACTTGCCCACAGCCATGACCACGCGGCCCCAGTTGGCGTCTTCTCCCGCTACTGCCGTCTTGACCAGCGGCGAGTTGGCAACCGCCATGGCAATGTTGTGGGCGGACCCGTCCGATACCGCGCCGGTAACGGTGATGTGCATCATTTTGGTCACGCCCTCGCCGTCACGGATGACCAGCAGCGCCAGTTCAAGCAGCAGGGAATCGAGAGCTTCGCGGAATTCCGCCAGTTCCGGCGCATCGGCTTCGGTCACTTCGGCATTGGCCGCCTGCCCGGTGGCAAACAGCAGCAGCATGTCGGACGTGGAGGTATCGGAATCGACCGTAATGCAGTTGAAGCTGTGCCTGACGCCATCATTAAGCAGCGCCTGGATCACGCTGGCGGGCAGTTTGGCATCGGTTGCCACAAAAGCCAGCATGGTGGCCATGTCGGGTGCGATCATGCCGCTGCCCTTGGCAATGCCCTGGATACGCACGGTGGTGCCCCCAATGCGGGCGGTGCGCGTCGCGGCCTTGGGGAAGGTATCGGTGGTCATGATGCCACGCGCGGCATCCGCCCAGCCATGGTCGGACAGCTTGGCGTACAGTCCGGGCAGGGCCGTGGAAATCTTCTGGTAAGGCAGTATCTCGCCAATCACACCGGTGGAGGCGAGGAACACCTCGCTTGCCGGGCAGTTCACCAGGCGTGCGGCATCTGCGGCGTTGGCCTGTGTGGCCTCAAAGCCCGCGCGGCCGGTAAAGACATTGGCGTTGCCCGCATTGACCACCAGTGCGCGTGCCCGCCCGTCGGCCATGGCCGCACGGCACCAGTCCACCGGCGCACCGGGGCATTTGCTGCGGGTATAGACACCTGCCACCGTCGTGCCTGGTGCGAATTCCGCCATGACCAGATCGGTGCGCCCCTTGTAGCGGATGCCAGCCTCAGTCGCGCCAAAGCGCACGCCCGCCAGTGGCGGCAGTTCAGGCAGGGGCCGGGCAAGGGGGGAGACGGGCAGGGCTTTGGCCATGGTCGGTCAGGATCCTGAAATGTGCGGCGGGACGGGAGGGTAAAGACGGAACCGATGCCGCCGGGTAACCCGTAGGCTACCCGGCGGCGGCCCGGATCAGTGGGCTGCGGCTGGCTGGTTTTCGGGCAGCGGCTTGCCGTCGGGGCCAAAGCGGACGACCTTGACCTGTGACAGGGCGTTACTCACGGCCTTCTGCACACCATCCTGGATCAGCTTCTGGCGGATCTGGTCGCGCATGGCATCCAGCGTGGGGGTCGGCGCCGTGCGCTTGCCCAGCACCTGGATCACATGCCAGCCGTACTGGGTGTGCACCGGGGTCTGGCTGAAGCTGTTGGGCTGCATGGCCGATGCCGCATCCCAGAAGGTTGGCAGCATGTCGCCCTTCTTGAACCAGCCCAGATCACCGCCATTCTGCTTGGCCGATCCGGGATCGGTGGACAGTTTGGTGGCAAGCTGTCCAAAATCGGCGCCGCCCTTGAGCTGCTTGATGATGTCGTTGGCTTCCGCCTCGGTCTTGACCAGGATGTGGCGGGCGTGGACTTCTTCCGCACCCGGCTTGTTGGCGTAGTTCTGGTCGTAATACGCCTTCACGGCGTCATCTGTCAGCGTGGGGGCCACCTGGGCGGACAGATAGGCATTCTGCAGCGCATTCTGTGATGCCTGCTGCATCTGCTGCTGCACGTCGGGCTGTTTGTCCAGCCCGGCCTTGGCGGCGGCGACCTGGATGGCGCGCTGGTCAACCAGCTGGTTGAGCAGGATCGGGACAATGACGGTGTCCGGCAGCTTGCGCAGCTGCTCGGGCATCGTGGCCATGGCCTGACGCACGTCGTTGAGGCGGATATCCTGCCCGTTCACGCTGGCGAGCACCGGATTCTGCTCCGCCGTGCCGGTCGCAGCCGGTTTGGTCGGAGCTGGTGCCGGGCCTGCCGCAAGCGCCGGAGGAATAATGAAGGAGGAAGCAAGCAGGGCCATCGTTGCGACAGCCTTTGCCGGACTGATAGTCCGCATGTGCAAAAAACCCTAGTTATGAACGCGTTCGGTAGGCATCATGACGAAGGGCGGCCCCGCCTGCAAGGCCCGGATGGCAGATGGCTGCCCCTTGCGCTTCTTTCATGGCCCTGCGGTCCATCGGTTGACCCGTGGCGGCGTGGGTCCTATCTCATGTTTCCGCGCGGGAATTTTATCCGCCAAGCCTGCCCCGCGTCCGCCGGTCTGTCGCGGGTGGGCGGGACTGTCATTCCGGGAAGGTCTTCATGTTCGCCAGTATTGCCCGCGCCCTGTTCGGAACCGCCAATGACCGGGCGCTGAAATCCTATCAGCGGCGCGTACCCGCAATCAATGCGCTCGAACCGCAGGTCCAGACGCTGGACGATGCGGCCCTCGCCGCCAAGACACCCGAATTCCGTGCCCGCCTGGCCAAGGGAGAAACGCTTGATGCGCTGCTGCCCGAAGCCTTTGCCGTCTGCCGTGAGGCTGCGAAGCGGGTGCTGGGCATGCGTCATTTCGACGTGCAGCTGATCGGTGGTATGGTCCTGCATGATGGCAAGATTGCGGAAATGCGCACCGGCGAGGGCAAGACCCTTGTCGCCACCCTTGCCGTCTACCTGAGTGCCCTGGCCGGCCAGGGTGTGCATGTGGTGACCGTGAACGACTACCTTGCCAGCCGCGATGCCGAGCAGATGGGCCAGTTGTACAGCTTCCTGGGGCTGAGTGTCGGCGTGGTCGTGCCCAACATGCCCGAGGACGAGCGCCGTGCCGCCTACCGTGCCGATATAACCTACGGCACCAACAATGAATTCGGCTTCGACTACCTGCGCGATAACATGAAATATCGCGTGGAAGACATGGTCCAGCGTCCCTTCCACCACGCGATCGTGGATGAGGTCGATTCGATCCTGATCGACGAAGCACGCACCCCGCTCATCATTTCTGGCCCGGCGGAGGACAGTTCCAGCCTTTACCGCTCGGTCGATGAAGTGATGACCGCACTGGTGGTAGACCCGCAAGCGTATGAAAAGGACGAAAAGTTCCGCTCCGTCATCCTGACGGAAAAAGGCGCGGAACAGGTGGAAGACCTGCTGCGCACAGCCGGCGTGCTGCATGATGGCGGCCTGTATGACAGCCAGAACGTGGCGGTGATCCACCATGTGCAGCAGTCACTGCGTGCCCATACGTTGTTCACGCGCGATGTGGATTACATTGTGCGTGGCGGCAAGGTGGTCATCATCGACGAGTTCACTGGCCGCATGATGGAAGGCCGCCGCTATTCCGATGGCCTGCACCAGGCGCTGGAAGCCAAGGAACATGTCGAGGTCCAGCAGGAAAATCAGACCCTGGCCTCCATCACGTTCCAGAACTACTTCCGTATGTACCCCCGCCTGTCGGGCATGACCGGCACGGCCATGACGGAAGCAGACGAGTTTGCCGATATCTATAAGCTCGAAGTCATCGAGATCCCGACCAACCTTCCCGTCGCCCGCAAGGATGATGATGATGAGGTTTACCTGACCGCGCGCGAGAAATACGAGGCTGTGGCCGCCCTGATCAAGGAGATCAGCGCTACATCCGGCCAGCCGGTTCTGGTGGGCACCACCTCGATCGAGAAGAGCGAATACCTCTCCTCGCTCCTGCGCAACAACGGCATCCAGCACAACGTGCTCAATGCCCGATTCCATGAACTGGAGGCCGAGATTGTGGCCCAGGCGGGTGCGCCGGGTGCCATTACCATCGCTACCAACATGGCCGGGCGCGGCACTGACATCAAGCTGGGCGGCAATGTGGACATGCTGATCCACCAGCGCCTTGCCGGCATAGAAGACCCGGATGAACGCGCCCGACGCGAGGTGGAACTGCGTGAGAAGGTGGCGGTTGATCACAAGACCGTGCGCGAGGCGGGCGGCCTGTATGTGATCGGCACCGAGCGGCATGAAAGCCGCCGCATCGACAACCAGTTGCGCGGCCGTGCGGGCCGTCAGGGCGATCCGGGCAATTCGCGCTTCTTCATCTCTCTTGAAGATGATCTTATGCGTATCTTCGGCACCGACCGCATGGGCAACATGCTGCAGAAGCTGGGCCTGAAGGAAGGGGAGGCCATCGTCCATCCCTGGATCAACAAGGCACTTGAGCGTGCGCAGAAAAAGGTCGAGGCCCGCAACTTCGACATGCGCAAGAACACGCTCAAATACGATGACGTGATGAATGACCAGCGCAAGGAAGTCTATGCCCAGCGCCGGGAATACATGGCATCGGAAGATGTCTCACCCATCGTCGCCGAAATGCGCGAGGATGTGATCCACGATATGGTGGCCCGCCGCATCCCGGAAAAATCCTTCCCCGAGCAGTGGCTGAAGGATGAACTGGCGCAGGATGTGCAGACAACGCTCAACCTGTCCTTGCCCATCGCGGAATGGGCGAAGGAAGATGGCGTGGACGCGGGCGTCGTGACCGAACGGATCGAGCAGGCGGCGGCGCAGTCGCAGGCCAGCCGGGCGGCCAATTTTGGCCCCTCTGTCATGCGTTATGTTGAAAAGCAGGTGCTGCTCACCACGTTTGATGCGGTGTGGAAGGAACACCTGCTGGCGCTGGACCAACTGCGTCAGGGCATCGGCCTGCGCGCCTATGGCCAGAAGGACCCGCTGAACGAGTTCAAGCACGAGGCATTTGAACTGTTCCACGCCATGCTCGATCACCTGCGCGTACGCGTGACCGGTACCATGGCGCGGGTGGAAATGGCGCCCCCGCCCATCGACAACCCCTTCGCCGGTGTGGCCGAGATCCATTCCGACCCCGAGGTGCCGGGGCTGGAGAACGAGCCCGGTCCGGGCCTGATGCCCGATGCCACGGGCCGCCAGCCGGACCCGGCCATGGCAACGCCAATCGGAGGGGCCGCGATCATGCCCGATGACCCGTCAAGCTGGGGCGAGGTCTCGCGCAATGCCGCCTGCCCGTGCGGGTCGGGCAAGAAATACAAGCACTGCCACGGGCGGCTGGTCTGACCAGCCTGCCCTTGGCAGACAGGCAAGAATAACAGACGATACAGGATTCAGGGACGAACGATGGCGGGTCATTCCCAGTTCAAGAACATCATGCACCGCAAGGGCGCGCAGGACGCCAAGCGGGCCAAGCAGTTTGCCAAGGTCATTCGTGAAATTACCGTGGCCGCGCGCGAAGGCATGCCTGACCCGGCCATGAACCCGCGCCTGCGTGCCGCCATTTCCGCCGCGCGTGAAGTCAACATGCCCAAGGATACGGTCGAGCGCGCGATCAAGAAGGCATCGGGTGCTGGCGGCGGTGATGATTATACCGAGGTCCGGTACGAAGGCTACGGCCCCGCCGGTGTAGCCGTGATCGTGGAAGGGTTGACCGACAACCGCAACCGCACGGCATCCGATGTACGCGCAGCGTTTTCCAAGCATGGCGGCTCGCTGGGGGAGACCAATTCGGTTTCCTTCATGTTCACCCGGCTGGGCGTGATTGCCTATCCGCTTGATGCGGCCAGCGAGGACGACCTGATTGAGGCAGGTCTGGAAGCCGGTGCCGAGAATGTCGAGACTGTGGACGGCATGCATGAAGTGACCTGCCCGGTTGAGTCCTTCTTTGCCGTGCGTGATGCGCTGGAAACCCGTTTTGGCGAACCAGCCTCGGCCAAGCTGGACTGGCGGCCGGGCAATACGGTCGAACTGGACGAGGACAAGGCGCGGAGCGTGTTCAAGCTGATCGACACGCTGGAAGACCATGACGACGTGCAGGCCGTGTATGCCAATTTCGACCTGCCGGATGACGTGGCCGAAAAGCTTTCGGCCTGAGCGGGTCGATGGTCCGCATCCTGGGCATTGACCCCGGCCTGCGTTTTACCGGCTGGGGGGTCATTACCGCGCAGGGCAACCGTCTGGCCCATGTGGCCGATGGGGTGATTGCAACCGACTCGGCACTCAGCGTGCCCGAACGGCTGCGCCACCTGCATGATGCGCTGCTGGAACTGGCCCGCAGCTTTGCCCCCGATGAAGCCGCGGTGGAGGAAACCTACGTCAACCGTAACGGGGCTGCCACGCTCAAGCTGGGCTATGCTCGTGGCGTGGGGCTGCTGGTGCCGATGCTGCTGGATATTCCCGTGTCCGAATACGGGGCAAAAACGGTCAAGCGCGCGGTGGTGGGCACAGGGGCCGCGACAAAGGAACAGGTCAGCATGATGGTCCGCCGGATCCTGCCTACCGCCCTGCTCAAGCGCGCCGATGCGGCGGATGCGCTGGCCGTGGCCATCTGCCATGCCCATCATCGCACCAGTGCCGCCCACATTGCCCGCGCCACGAGAATGGCATGATCGCACAGTTGCGCGGCCTGCTGGCGCAGGTGGAAGCCGACCGCTGCGTGATTGACGTAAGCGGTGTGGGCTATCTTGTGCAGGCATCCAGCCGCACGCTGGCGGTACTGCCCCAGCCGCCGGAACTGGCTTTGGTACTGGTGGAAACCGTGGTGCGCGAGGACGCGATCCTGCTGTACGGCTTTGCCGAGCCATCGGAACGCTCATGGTTCCGTCTGCTGACCACGGTGCAGGGCGTGGGAGCCAAAGTGGCGCTGGCCATCCTGTCGGTTTTGCCGCCGCCTGAACTCATGGTGGCCATCGGGTCGGGTGACAAGGCCATGCTGACCCGCGCAGGCGGCGTGGGTGCGCGACTGGCCCAGCGAATCGTGACTGAACTGCGTGACAAGTGCGAAGGTATGCCCACCGGCGTGGCAGCGGGGGCAGGCGTGGCGGGTGTGACCATTACCATGCCCACGCCGCACAGCATTGCGGCGGATGCGCTGCTTGCGCTGTCTGGCCTTGGCTTCAGGCGCGGGGAGGCGCTGTCGGTGGTGGAACGGGTGATTGAGCGGCATGAAGGCAAGGTAGACCTTGATGTCGTGATCCGTGACGCGCTGAAGGAACTGGCTCGATGAGTGAACTGCCAGAACGCGAGATCGACGCCCGCAGGAGTGAAGAAGACGGCAACGAAGGCACGCTGCGACCCCAGACGCTCGATGATTTTACCGGCCAGAAGGCCAGCCGTGAAAACCTTGCCATCTTCATCGCCGCAGCCCGTCAGCGTGGCGATGCGCTTGACCATGTGCTGTTGCACGGGCCGCCGGGCCTGGGCAAGACCACGCTGGCCCAGATCGTGGCGCGTGAACTTGGCGTAGGCTTTCGCGCCACATCCGGGCCGGTCATCCAGCGTGCGGGTGATCTTGCCGCGATCCTGACCAACCTCCAGCCGCGCGACGTGCTGTTCATTGATGAGATCCACCGCCTGCACCCTGCTATTGAGGAAGTGCTCTACCCGGCGATGGAGGATTTCCAGCTCGACCTGATTATTGGTGAAGGGCCAGCCGCGCGTTCCGTGCGGATCGACCTCTCTCCCTTCACGCTAGTGGCGGCCACCACGCGCGCGGGCCTGCTGGCTACCCCGCTGCGTGACCGGTTCGGCATTCCGCTGCGGTTAGTGTTCTATACGCCGGAAGAGTTGTGCCAGATTGTGACCCGGGGTGCGCGCAAGCTGGAATTCGACCTGACACCGGAAGGGGCGGAGGAAATCGCCCGCCGCTCCCGCGGGACACCACGTATCGCAGGCAGGCTGTTGCGCCGGGTACGCGATTTTGCCGCCGTGGCGCGCGCAGGGCGCGGGCCGGTGGACCGGGTGCTGGCCGATGCCGCACTCTCCCGGCTGGAAGTCGATTCGATGGGGCTGGACAGCATGGACCGCCGCTACTTGCGCCGCATTGCCGAATTCCACCACGGTGGTCCGGTGGGGGTGGAAACGCTGGCTGCCGCCCTGGCTGAAGCCCGTGATACGCTGGAAGACGTGATCGAGCCGTACCTGATCCAGGAAGGGCTTGTGCTGCGGACAAGCCGGGGGCGCATGCTGGGCGAGAGGGGGTGGCGGCATCTGGGCCTTCAACCCCCCGCCCGTACGCCCGGACAGGGCGACCTGCTGGGGGATTGAACCGATGGTGCAACATAATATCGACTTCCGCATCTATTACGAGGATACGGATGCGGGGGGCGTGGTCTATCACGCCCGCTACCTGGGGCTGGCCGAGCGGGCGCGCACCGAGGCCATCCGCGCGCAGGGGCGATCGGCTTCCGATCTGCTGGCTGATTACGGGCTGGCCTTCGTGGTCAGGCAGGCCATCATCGACTACCGCGCGCCGTTGCGGCTGGATGACATCGTGCGCGTTACGACTCGCCTGACCGAACTGGGGGCGGCAAGCTGTCGGCTGTGGCAGGAATTTCACAAGGTGGGAGACGCAGCGGGAACAGGATGTGGCACGCTTGATGTCCGTCTGGCCTGCGTGCGCGCAACAGATGGGCGCGCTGCCCGATTTCCGCCGCCTTGGCGTGATCTGTTACGTGCACTGATCGCGTAAACACCACCAAGTCATGCGTTGTGCAGGGTCTTTTCGTGTCATGGGTTGACCGTGATGCAAGGCTGTGCGGAAAGCAGGTTGGCCGTGACTTGCTAAATGGGCAATCTTCGTGTTTGAGCGAACGGTCAAGGTGGGCAGGAGGCATATTTGGACCAAGCGGTTAATGCGGCAAATCTAGGGGCTGCAGCAGGCGATCTGTCGATGTGGGCATTGTTCATGCATGCATCCATTGTCGTGAAGCTGGTGATGATCGGCCTTGTGACCTGTAGTGTGATTGTATGGGCAATCATTTTCGACAAATTCACGACCGTTCGTCGGGTCAACCGGCTGGCTAATGATTTTGAGGAGCGGTTCTGGGCGGGTGGCAGCCTGGAAGATCTGTACGAATCGGATGGGGCGAAGCCTGTGCACCCTATGGCTGCGGTATTTGGCGCGGCCATGGGTGAATGGCGGCGTTCATCGCGCATATCCGGTATCGACCTTGTGCATGGGGGGGTGCAGGACCGCGTCAACCGCGCCATGGCCATCACCATCACGCGTGAGATGGACCGGCTGAACCGGTGGATCATCTTTCTGGCGACCATCGGGCCGGTGGCTCCCTTCATCGGCCTGTTTGGCACGGTATGGGGCATCATGCACGCCTTCGGCTCGATCGCGGCGATGCATAATACCAACCTGTCGGTTGTGGCTCCTGGTATTTCGGAAGCCCTGTTCGCAACCGCCATCGGCCTGGTCACGGCCATTCCGGCGGTGATCGCCTATAACGTGATCAGCAACAGCATGGGCGTGTTCGAGGACCGGCTGGATGCCTTCGGCACCGAGTTCGCGGCCATCCTGTCACGCCAGTCCGAAGAAAGGGGTGCGTGAGCATGGGGGCAAGCCTGGGCGATCTGCGTGGGCGGCGGCGCAAGCGGCGGCCCATGGCGGAAATCAACGTCACCCCGCTGGTTGACGTGATGTTGGTGCTGCTCATCATTTTCATGGTGACGGCACCGATGATGACAAGCGGCGTGAACGTGGACCTGCCCAAGACCGATGCGGCGCCGGTCAATACCGATACCAAGCCCATCACCGTCTCCATCCGGTCCAATGGCGACCTGTACCTTGGTGATGACCCCGTCTCGCAGGACCAGTTGGTGGACCAGTTGAAGGCGGCTGCCCAGAATGACCGTGAGCACCGCATCTTCGTGCGCGGTGATTCCCATATCGATTATGGCCGCGTCATGCAGGTCATGGGGCAGATCACGGCTGGCGGGTTCACGCATGTAGCCCTTCTTGCACAGCAGCCGCCCGGCGGCGGCCACTGACCTGAACCGCATATCGGGAGCCGTCTAATCGTGGTGCCACCGCGTCGCTCTGAACGTATCCTCATGCGGCGTTCCGTCCTGGTATCGGGCGGCCTGCATGTGGCTCTGCTGCTGACCGTGCTGCTCAGGCTGCCGGTGCCGGTTCCTCCTGAACCGCCACCGCCGCCTACGGTCGAGATGGAATTCGCTGCCGATACCGGCACATCCACCCCGCACAAGGGCGATAAACCCGCGCCCAAACCGGCACCCGCACCTGCGCCGGTAAAGCAGGAAGCGCCGCCGGCACCCACGCCGCCCGAAAAGACCCCCAACGAGGAAGCGGCGCCCCCGCCGCCGCCTCCGCCGCCCATGCCGCCGCCGCAGCAGGCACCCAAGCCGGTGCCCGATGCGCCAACGCCGCCGCGTGAGCAGCAGCCTTCGCCCGATGCGGTCAAGCTGCCGCCCACGCCGGCCAAGGCAGCCCCCGCGCAGGCGCATGCCCCGGTGCCCCCTTCGGCTCAGCCGGACCCCACGGCTGCGCCCAAGGTGCAGGAACACTCAAGCACGACCCAGCCCAATGAGGCGAAGAAGCATGTCCCGGACACGCATTCCCTGCTGGCGACACTGGATTCCTTCCGTGCGGACCAGAAGCAGACCCACCCGCCCAAGGCCCGCGCCAACCCCGTGCAGGGTGGCGCGCCCGATGGCGGCGGCACGCCGGATGGGGATATTACCAGTGCCCTGACATCAACCCAGCAGAAGGCGATCGGCAGTGCCGTACGCCGCTGTTATTCTGAAGATACGGCCGCGCGCAATTATGCCCAGTTCGTGGCGCATCTGGTCGTAACCGTGGATGAGACCGGCACGGCGCGACTGGTGGAATTCGCACCGCAGACACAGGCGCAGATGGACGCGGACCCGTCATACCGTGCGCTGGCGGAACGCGCGCGTGATGCGGTGCTCAGCCCCACCTGTGCCAAGCTGCCCATTCCGCAGAACCTGTTGGGTCAGACCAGACAACTGAAATTCGTATTCCGTCCCTGATATGCAGCGGACGAAGGCGAGGAGAGGAAGATGACGTCAAGAAGCGTAAAGCCACTGATTCCCGATGATGATGCAGCACGCCTGGCAGCAGCATTCAGCCGGCGTGGTTTCATGGGTGCGGGCGTGGCCGGTGGTCTGCTGGCCACACCGCTGTTCGCAGCGGGTTCCGCCCACGCGCAGGCCGCAGGTGAGGCCGAGATTACGGTGGACCAGGCCCGGACGGCACCCATTCCCATTGTCCTGCCCTCACTTGGCAGCGGAGTTGCCCAGCAGATTACCGATGTGATCTCGGCCGATCTGGGCAATTGCGGGCTGTTCCGCCCCATCAGTGCCAGCATGCCGCAGGGCGCGCCAGATTTTGCTTCCTACAAGTCCATGGGCGCACGCGCCGCCGTGACTGGCAAGGTCATTGACCAGGGCGGTTCACTTCGGGTGGAATTCCGCCTGTGGGATGTGCTGGTGGGCAAGCAGATCCAGGGCACGGCCTATACCGCTGCGGCACAGGACTGGCGCCGCATCGCGCATGTGATCGCCGATGTGATCTATAGCCGCATGTTGGGCGAGCAGGGCTACTTCAACTCCCGCATTGCCTATATCGCGCGTTCTGGCCCGCGCGCACACCAGACCACGCGGCTTGCCATTATGGACCAGGACGGGGCGGACAGCCGTTACCTGACCAACGGTCAGTGGCTGACCCTGACCCCGCGCTTCAATCCGGCCAATAGTGAACTGGCATTCATGTCATATGCCAACTACAGGCCGCGTGTTTACCTGTTCAACCTCAATACCGGGCAGCAACGCCTGCTTGGCGATTTTTCCGGTATTTCGTTTGCCCCCCGTTTCTCTCCCGATGGGCGGTCAGTCATCCTGTCGGTCACGCGTGGTGGCGGGTCCGATATCTACCTGGTGGACCTTGCCAGCATGTCGCGGCGGCAGTTGACGGCATCAGGTGCGATTGACACCAGTCCGTCCTTCAGCCCCGACGGGTCACAGATCGTCTTCAACTCCGACCGTGGTGGTTCGCCTCAGCTTTATGTCATGAGCGCAGCAGGCGGGGAGGCAAAGCGGATCTCCTATGGCCATGGGCAGTACGGATCGCCCGTCTGGTCGCCGCGCGGGGACCTGATCGCGTTCTCACGCATCGCCAATGGTAGTTTCTCGCTGGGTGTCATGGCGCCGGACGGAACGGGAGAGCGGATACTGACGCAGGGCTTTACTGTGGAAAGCCCGACTTTCTGCCCCAATGGCCGCGTTCTGGCCTTCTGCCGCCAGAGTGCTTCGGGGAGTGGTGGTGCCGGATTTGCAACAGGTATCAGCACAATTGATATCACCGGCTTCCATGAGCGCGCGCTCCCGGCGGGCAGTGCGTCCGACCCGACATGGTCGCCGCTAAATAAGTAATAAATATCAATATGTTGGGCAGATAGTATGCCGGGATCCCCGTTCTGGACGGATGGCCGGTATGTGTTTGTCCAACATTGACGAAAGCGGGCTTTTCCGTCTATGCTAGTGCCGGTTTCCAGCGATCGCGAGTTTCTGTTTTACAGTTTGTTTGGCAGGGCGCAACGAGACTCGGGACCGTTCCATATTTAAATCCGGAAATTCAACAACTGGTTTCGATCAAAGAAACCGATCCAGGATCAAAAGTAATGAAACTAAAGCTTCTTGGTGCGGCCGGCATGGCCCTTTTCCTCGCCGCCTGTTCCGATCATGCAGACAAGAACGCGAACACGGGCGCAGCCACGCAGCAGCAGGTCGGCCCCGCGCCGGGTAGCGAGGCTGATCTGGTGGCAACGGCGGGCGACCGCGTTCTGTTCGCGCTGAACCAGAGCACGCTGTCGAGCGATTCAAAGGCTGCTCTCGACAAGCAGGCCGCATGGCTGGCCAAGTACCCGCAGGTACACGTGCAGATCGCCGGCAACTGCGATGACCGTGGCACGGAAGAATACAACATCGCACTGGGTGAGCGCCGTGCGAACGCCGCACATGATTACCTGGTGGCGAAGGGTGTTAATGCTTCGCGCATGACCACCATCTCCTATGGCAAGGACCGTCCGACTGCTGTTGGTGACGACGAGTCCTCCTGGGCCCAGAACCGTAACGCTATCACGGCGGTACAGTAAGTCCCTGCCGCCGCTTTCTCAGGCGTGGTAGTATGGAACCGGCCGGGCGTTCATCGCTCGGCCGGTTTTGTTTCAGGTAGGCAGGTGTTGTCATCATAAGGGGTTTGGTTCATGCGGTCTGTAATGTCGGGTTTCCTTTCGGTTGCCTTCCGGTCGTGTCGATGGGGCAGGATGGGCATGCTGGCGGGCGGTATCGCGCTGGCCGGCCTTGGTACGGCACGGGCCGATGACAATAATAACCTGACCCTGCAACTGCTCGACCGTGTCAATACGCTTGAGCAGGAAACGCGCGACATGCGCGGCCAGATTGATCAGTTAAACAATCAGGTCCAGCAGCAGAATGCTGCCATGAACAAGCAGATCGAAGACATGAACTTCGCCATGCAGCATGGCCATGGTGGCGCGGGTGGGGGAGTGCCAGCAACTGCTGCAACTGCCGCAGCCGCCACCGCTGCAACTCCTGCCGCCCCGGCAGTGAAACGCAGCGCGGACGACCTGCTCAAGGCCGGTAACGATGCGCTGATGCAGCAGGATTTTGCAACCGCGCAGACCGATGCGCAGCAGGTGCTCTCCGGCCCCAAATCGGCCAAACAGGTTGATGCGCAGTATCTGCTTGCCCAGTCGCTGGCGGGCCAGAAGCAGTACCGTCAGTCAGCCCTTGCCTATTACGATGCTTATAACCGTGCACCCCATGGCGCAAAGGCACCTAGCGCCCTGCTGGGGGTTGCAGCAACGCTTGTGGCGCTCAATGACAAGGCATCTGCCTGCCAGGCGCTGGACAAGCTGGCCAGCGAGTTTCCCGTACCCGCGCCGCGTATCAAGTCGGCCGAACAGGTCTATCGCAAGCGCGCCAAGTGCAGCAACTGAGTGGCGACGCCGCCGTCCGGCCCGGATGAACCGCTGGGTCTGAGGCATTTCGGCCCTGTCATGGCAGCCCTTGGTCCATGGCCGGGTGCAGGCGTGCCGGTTGCGGTTGCAGTTTCGGGTGGGGCGGACAGCATGGCGCTGGCGGTTCTGGCCCGGCAGTGGCGGCCAGACGTGGTCGGGCTTGTGGTTGATCATGGCCTGCGTGCCGAATCCCGGCGGGAGGCGGAACAGACCATAAGCCGCCTGTCCGCTCTGGGCATGTCCGCACACCTGCTGGTGCTGGCGGGGCTGGAACGCGGCACCCGCATGGCCGAACGTGCCAGGCGCATGCGTTACGCGGCCCTCTTTGCCGCTTGCCGCGAAATCGGGGCGCTGGACCTGCTGGTGGCCCATCATGCGGGCGACCAGGCCGAAACAGTCATGATGCGCAGACGGGCCGCTAGCGGGGATGATGGGTTGGCGGGTATGGCGCTGGCCACCCCCATGCTGGATGTGCGGATTGTCCGGCCTCTGCTGCCCTTTACCAAGCCTGCCCTTTACGCCACGGTGCGTGCGGCGGGTGTAGCATGGGTGGAAGACCCCTCTAACGCGGACCTGCGCACTGAACGGGCTCGCGCGCGGCAGGCATTGGCGCAGGATGGCGAACTTGATGCCGCGCTGAAGACACAGGCCCTGCGCGCGGGGCAGGCCCGCATGGCGCGTGACCGGGCGGATGCAGGCTGGCTGGCCATCCATGCCCGTTTTCACCCCGGTGGGTGGGTGGTGCTTCCCGCAGGGCTGGCGCCCCCCCGGGTGCTGTCGGGTCTGGTTCGGGTTGTGGGGGGGCATGACTATCCCCCTGACCGTGCGCGGATCACTTTACTTGCCCATGCCGCACAACCCGCAACGCTGGCAGGCGTTGCACTCATGCAATGGCGTGAAGGACAGTGGCTTGTAGCACGCGAGGAAGCGGCCATGGCGCCACGCATGCCCGCAGTAGTGGGATGTGTATGGGACCGGCGGTTCGTACTACGTGCCCGTACCCTGCCCCCCGGGTGTGAGGTCGGGGCAGCAGGCCCCGTGGCGGCATGGTGGCCACGCGCGTGGGGAAGGCCTGCATGGCCCGCGCGCGTGCTGCGCACGCTTCCCGCGCTGTGGCTGGGGGGGCAGGTGGTTGCCGTGCCCCATATGGGCGTATGCAGGATGGACTGGGCGGCGGATGCGGTTTTTGCAAACCATCCTCCCCAACCCATGCTGCCGGGGATGCTGTTCGGGGGGACTCAGGGCAATCTGGTGGGCCGGGTGTCATAAAAGGTAATGGATGGGGGTGTGAATATCCCTTGATCGTCCTATGTATGATAGAACTTAGTGAACGTGGCGTCTGCTCATCCGCCTGATCCGGGGCGATGGCGGAAGGGCCAGCGGATGGAACAGTAGGCAAGATGAACAATTTCGGCCGCAACCTGGCCCTGTGGGTTATCATCATCGTCCTGTTGCTGCTGCTGTTTAACGTTTTCCAGCCGGGAAGCGTGCAGCACGCATCGCAGCAACTGGCATATTCCGATTTCATCGGGGACGTGAACAGCGGCCATGTGCGCTCTGTTGTCGTGCAGGAACACAACATTACCGGCACGCTGACCGATGGCACATCGTTCGACACCTATGCGCCGCAGGATCCGACCCTGATCCCCCGCCTGACGGAAAAGGGGATCGAAGTCGCGGCCAAACCGCTTGAGAACGATACCAATCCCTTCCTGCGCTACCTGATCAACTATGCGCCGCTGTTGCTCATGGTGGGTGCGTGGATCTTCATCATGCGTCAGATGCAGTCCGGTGGCGGGCGCGCTATGGGCTTTGGCAAGTCGCGTGCACGCATGCTGACCGAAAAGCAGGGCCGCGTGACGTTTGATGACGTGGCGGGCATTGATGAAGCCAAGAGTGAATTGCAGGAAATCGTGGACTTCCTGCGCGATCCGCAGAAGTTTACCCGTCTGGGTGGCAAGATTCCCAAGGGTGTGCTGCTTGTCGGCCCCCCCGGCACGGGCAAGACGTTGCTGGCCCGTGCCATTGCGGGTGAGGCGAATGTCCCGTTCTTTACCATTTCCGGCTCCGACTTCGTGGAAATGTTCGTAGGCGTGGGTGCATCGCGTGTCCGTGACATGTTTGAACAGGGCAAGAAGGCCGCTCCCTGCATCATCTTCATTGACGAAATCGATGCTGTTGGCCGCCATCGTGGCGCGGGTCTGGGCGGCGGCAATGACGAGCGCGAGCAGACCCTGAACCAGATGCTGGTCGAGATGGACGGTTTTGACAGCAATGAGGGCGTGATCCTGATTGCCGCGACCAACCGCCCCGACGTGCTTGACCCCGCCCTGCTGCGGCCTGGCCGCTTCGACCGGCAGGTTGTGGTGCCCAACCCCGATGTGGCGGGCCGGGAGAAGATCCTGCGCGTGCATATGCGTAAGGTGCCGCTGGCATCTGACGTGGACCCCAAGGTCATTGCCCGTGGCACCCCCGGTTTCTCGGGTGCGGATCTGGCCAACCTTGTCAACGAAGCGGCCCTGATGGCTGCCCGCCTTGGCAAGCGCACGGTTGCCATGCTGGAGTTCGAGAACGCCAAGGACAAGGTGATGATGGGGGCCGAACGCCGGTCGCTTGTCATGACCGAGGATGAAAAGAAGATGACCGCCTATCATGAAGGTGGTCATGCGCTGGTAGGTATCCTGACCCCTGGTTCCGACCCGGTGCACAAGGCTACCATCATTCCACGCGGCCGTGCGCTGGGTATGGTGATGAGCCTGCCGGAGAAGGACCGTTATTCTGAAAGCCGGTCGTGGTGCATCGGCAAACTGACGCTGGCCATGGGTGGGCGTGCGGCGGAAGAAATCATCTTTGGTCCAGATAACGTGTCTACTGGTGCTTCGGGTGACATCAAGATGGCGACCGATGTGGCCCGCCGCATGGTGACCGAATGGGGCATGAGCGAAAAGCTGGGCATGGTTGCCTATGGTGGTAACGGGCAGGAAGTTTTCCTTGGCCATAGTGTGACGCAGAACAAGAATGTGTCTGAAGAGACGGCACGCGAGATCGATAACGAGGTCCGCAAGCTGATTGATGCTGCCTATGACCGCGCCCGGACCCTGCTGCTTGATCATATTGACCAGTTGCACAGGCTTGGTTCCGCCCTGCTGGAATATGAAACCCTGACCGGTGAGGAAATCCGGCAGGTGCTGCGCGGTGAGAAGATCGAGCGCGTGGTGGTGGATGACCCGATGCCGGAAAATCGTCGCCCGTCCGTGCCGCCTTCGGCCCCTTCAGCCCCCGTGGCACCGTTGCCCGTGGCAAAGGGAGATGATGGCGTGGGTACTACGGCCCCGGCGGGCTAGTCCTGCGGGCCTCTGTATGGAGAAAGCATGGCGGGGTGGCCGGTGGCTGTCCCGCCATGTCTGTTTGTAGTGCACCGGAACCGGACCCGCAGGATAAGGCATGGATAACCCGCTGATCGAACCCCTGGCGCTGCTGCGTGGCAGTGCAGCACAGCAGGCCGTGGCGGCGGGGCAGGCGCGCTGGCTGGCAGGGGGACCACACGCCTATGCGCTGGCGCGACTGCTGGGAGGTGATGGCGCGGGGCGGATCGTACCGGCCTGCATGATCGCGCCGCATTGGGCGGAGGCGGCCCTGCGCGTCAGCCTGCCAGCACCTGACGCCGGCCTGCCACCGGGGCCGCAGGTGATGGGGATCATCAACGTGACCCCCGACAGTTTCAGTGATGGCGGGCAGCATTATCGGGTACGCCCGGCCCTTGAATCCATACAAGCCATGTATGCGGCTGGTTGCCGGATTGTTGACATTGGTGGCGAAAGCACCCGCCCCGGTGCCCCGGCTGTGTCCGTGGATGAAGAATGGCGGCGCATCGGGCCGGTCATTCGCGCAGTCAGGGACTGCTCCACACTGGCTGACCTGCGGTTGTCCATTGATACGCGACAGGCTTCGGTCATGGATCGTGCACTCGATGCGGGGGCCGATGTGATCAATGATGTCTCGGCCCTGACCCATGACCCCGCGGCTCGCACGGTGGTGGCGCGTCATGGCTGCCCGGTCATGCTCATGCATATGCGCGGCACGCCGGCCACCATGGCGGCACATGCCGAATATGAAGATGTGGCGGTTGACGTGCTGCGTGAGATATCCGTCCGGGTGGATGAAGCCGTGGCGGCAGGTATTGACCGGGCGCGGATACTGGTTGATCCCGGTATCGGTTTTGCCAAGACCATGGCGGACAATCTGAACCTGCTGGCGCGCCTGCCGCTACTGGCCAATCTGGGTTGCCGGGTTGTCGTGGGGGTATCACGCAAGCGGATGCTGGGCGAGATCTGTCACGAACCCGATGCACTGCTGCGTGATCCGGCCACGGTGGCGGCAAGCCTGTCGGCCATGGTGTTTCCCCATCCCGTGCTGCGTGTTCATAATGTTGGTGCGATGATGCAGGCCGTCCAGGTCAGTCAGGGGCTGGATCGGCCCTGATAGGTAAGGTAGGTCGATGTACGACAGGAACGTATCTGGAGATCCCCGTTAATGGTAAAGACACGCAGGCTTTTCGGCACGGATGGAATTCGGGGTACCGCCAACCGTTTCCCCATGACGGTCGAAGTGGCGCAGAAGCTGGGCCAGGCTGCCGGGCTGCGGTTCATACAGGGTACGCACCGTCACAGCGTGCTGCTGGGCAAGGATACGCGCCTGTCGGGCTACATGATCGAATGCGCGCTTGTATCGGGCTTCCTGTCGGCGGGCATGGATGTGACTCTGGTAGGCCCCATGCCCACACCGGCCATCGCCATGCTCACCCGCTCGCTACGGGCGGATTTGGGGGTCATGATCTCGGCATCCCACAATCCGTATGGTGATAATGGCATCAAGCTGTTCGGGCCGGACGGGTTCAAGCTGTCAGACGAGACGGAGGCCGGGATCGAAGAAGATATGGGCATGGACCTGACAGACAGGCTGGCCGCCCCTGACCAGATCGGCCGTGCCTCGCGCCTTAATGATGCGGCGGGCCGGTATGTTGAAAATGCCAAGTCTGCCTTCCCGCGCGGGCTGCGGCTGGATGGGTTGCGCATCGTGATCGACTGCGCCAATGGCGCCGCTTATCGCGTGGCCCCCACTGCCCTGTGGGAACTGGGGGCGGAAGTCGTACGCATTGGCTGTGACCCCGATGGCATCAACATCAACGAAGGTTGTGGCTCCACCCGGCCGGAGGCGCTGTGCGCCGCCGTGCTGCGCCATCGCGCCGATATCGGCATAGCGCTGGATGGGGATGCGGACCGGGTGCTGATTTCCGATGAAAAGGGGCGGCTGATCGACGGGGACCAGATTCTGGCACTGATTTCCACTTCCTGGGCGCGGCAGGGGCGCCTGTCGGGGCGGCATATCGTTGCGACCGTCATGTCCAACATGGGACTTGAACGCTATCTGCACACGCAGGGGCTGGAACTGGTGCGCACGGCGGTGGGCGATCGCTACGTGGTGGAAAAGATGCGTGAACTGGGCGCCAATATCGGGGGTGAACAGTCTGGCCACATGGTACTGTCCGATTTCGCCACTACGGGTGACGGGCTGATCGCAGCGTTGCAGGTGTTGGCCGAGGTAGTGGAGACAGGTCGCCCCGCCAGTGCGGTCTGCCGCATGTTCAGGCCCTATCCGCAGTTGCTGCGCAATATCCGGTTTGTTGGCAAGAGCCCGCTGAACGAACCGCAGGTGCATGAAGCCCGCAAGGCGGCGGAAAAGCGGTTGGGCGAGCACGGGCGCCTGCTGCTGCGTGAAAGCGGGACCGAGCCGCTGGTGCGCGTCATGGTGGAAGCGGAAGACGAAGCGCTGGTAAAAGAAGTGGTGGAAGACATGTGCGACTCCATCAACGCCATCCAGATGGCGAACTGAGACCATGCGCGGGCGTATTCTCATCATGGCTGGCAGTGATAGTGGCGGTGGCGCGGGTATTCAGGCTGATATCAAGACCGTGACGGTTCTGGGCGGCTTTGCCATGACCGCCATTACCGCGCTTACGGCACAGAATACGCTTGGCGTGCACGATGTCATGCCGGTCTCGCCTGAATTCATTGTGGCGCAGATGCGCTGTGTCATGGATGACCTGGGTGTGGATGCGTTCAAGAGCGGCATGCTGGACCGACCGGAAGTGATCGAGGCGATCGCTGCCGTGCTGATGACATCGGCTGACATCCCTTACGTGCTTGACCCGGTCATGGTGGCCAAGGGGGGCGCTGCCCTGCTGCATGATACGGCGCTGACGACCCTGCGTGACCGTCTGGTGCCGCTGGCCACCGTGCTTACCCCCAACCTGCCCGAGGCCGAAGCCCTGCTGGGCCACACCATTATTGGCCGGCCGGATGGAATGGTGGCGGCTGCGCATGACCTGCTGGCCCTTGGCCCGCGTGCCGTACTGCTCAAGGGTGGGCATATGGATGGGGACGACCTGGTGGACATACTGGTGGAACAGGGCGGGCGGATGGAAGCCTTTGCCGGGACGCGCATTCCCACCCGGCATACCCATGGTACCGGCTGCACGCTTGCCAGTGCCATTGCCACCGGGCTGGGACAGGGCATGACGCTACGCGATGCGGTGGTACGGGCACGGACCTATGTTCGCAAGGCGATTGCAGCCGCTCCCGGCTATGGTGCGGGTGCTGGGCCGCTGGATCATGCGGCGGGCGCGTTCAGTTAACTGTTTATTAATTAAATATAAATCTTTTAATTCATAAAACGTATTAAATGCTCCTAATATATTGTCAACTTTAGGTTGTTAAAATTAATACTCACACCTATAGGTAGATACAGGACAAATATCTACTGGATGGTCGATATGCGGATTTTGCTAGTTGAGCCCTGTGCCAGAAAGGTCGAAGAGACCACCCGGCATATGGAAAAAGCCGGATTTACGGTGGATCATGTCGACACCGGTCATGATGCCCTGGGGATGTTAAAATCCTATAATTATGACCTTGCAGTCATGAACGTGGATCTGCCCGATATGGATGGGTTTGAAGTGATCCGCATAAGCCGTGCCGCACGGCTCCCCACCCCGGTCATGATCCTGTCGGAGGAAAAGGCAGCGACCTCGAAGGTAAAGGCGTTTTCAACTGGCGCGGATGACTATGTGACCCGCCCCTATGAATCCATGGAACTGACCGCGCGGATGCAGGCGGTCATTCGCCGCTCGAAGGGGTACAGTGAGCCGACTCTGCGTGCTGGCCACCTGGAACTATGCCTTGGTAGCCGGGAGGTCAGCGTGCACGGGCATGGGGTGCACCTGACGGGCAAGGAATACATGATCCTGGAACTGCTGCTGCTGCGCAAGGGCATGGTCCTGACAAAAGACGCCTTCCTCAACCACCTGTATGGCGGCATGGACGAGCCGGAAATGAAGATCATTGATGTCTTCATCTGCAAGCTGCGCAAGAAACTGCAGAGCGCGGGCACGGGGCATCTTATCACGACCGTATGGGGGCAGGGCTACGTACTGCGTGATGAAGTCAGCCCCGTGCACATGCATCAGGGCAACGCGATGGCGCAGGCCACGACGGCCTGAAAACAGCCCGGCTACCATCCAGGTATCATGATCCTTTTCTGCCCGTGCGGGGCGCGAACAGGCAGGTGTTCATAAAAAAATGGCAGGCTCCCATGAAAGGAACCTGCCAAGGTTTTTAAGTGATGATTCGATATGCGATGCCCCCATCGCCCTTATGTTATGGCATTGGCGTTCCCGTTCTGGACATGAGATAAATCAAACTCTACGGGAATAATGCATCTGTTTTTTCCGTCACGTCTTTATTCCGTGCGTGGCATGAGACAGGATGCACCCATTAACCATGATGGAAATAGGCAGCATGTCGATCGGAATAAAAAGGGTGCTGAGTCATCTTTATGCAGGCAGTGCTTTGCTGCTGGTTGCATCTACCGGGCTTGCAGGGTGCGAAAGCGTGCATGACCAGATTACGGACAAGGAAAACAGCCTTGCCGCTGCTGGTTTTGTGGCCCGGCCTGCCAACAACCCTGAGCGGCAGTTGATGCTGCAGAAACTGCCACCCAACCGGTTCCTGCAGAAATCATTCGGGGACCACATGCTCTACATCTATTCCGATCCCAAGGTCTGCAACTGCCTGTATGTTGGCAATCAGGCAGCCTATGGGCGCTACATGTCCTATGTGCAGGCGCAGAATCTGGCTGACCAGCAGCAGATGACGGCTGATATGTACCAAGATGCCTCATGGAACTGGGGCATGTGGGGTTGGGGCGGCGGCTGGGGCGGGCCGTGGGGCGGCGGTTGGTGGTGATAGCCAACCGATACATGCGCAACGGCTGAATATTCAGCCCGGTTTGTGGCGGTGGTCGGCATAGACGATCATCTGCCATGCCTCTCTCGTGCCAAGCCGGTGTGGGTGGGCATGGATAGAGGGGAGCAGTTGCCCTTCCACCACCGCTATTTCTACCCCGCAGCCCACGCAGCGGTAAATGCCGGAATGAGGGGCAACAGTACGGGGAGGATGGATCTTGTCGAATTCAGGATCTGTCCACAGGTCGATAAACTGTGCCGACTGGTAGAGCGCCATCCCTTTCTCCATGATTTCCATCAGTTGCCCGGACTGCCCTGCATATCTCAGGTCTTATAAAATTACCTTTAACATGCATGTTATGTTTCCCTATGGGAACAGCCCTGTATCGGTTCCATGGTGGGTTGTATACCCCCGGTGGGGGTAAAGGCCACGACTGAAACGGAGTAAGCGCACCCCTAAAATATGGCCCTGCCGCCATGCCGCCCGGTTCAGGGCATGTCGGGCGAATGCAGGGTTACCGCCTGATCAACCGTCTGTGTGACAATGGCGTTTATGCCGCCACGCGCCGCGATCTGCTGGAAGGGATCGGCATCGTTATTGAATGTCGGGTCAAGCTGCTGGTCATGCACGGTACCATAAACCTGGAAATACATGTCAGGACGGGCAGGAATGCTTTCCATTGTCCATGTCCAGTCAGCGGACAGGAGCGCCTGCGCTCCAATGCGGGCGCAGGGATGGGCGGGTGACAGCGTCACGGCGCCGGTGGTCATAAGACCGGCCTGGGGGCGGTGATAGGCGCCATCTCCCCCGATGTCTTCCATCTGCAGGTTACGGCGGCGGGTTTCTTCCGTAGGGGAAATGCCACGCCAGCCATCTCCATCAGGATTGGCATGCGCCCGGTCAAGCGGGTCGTCGGCCGGGCCAAACGCATGGCCCGCGTAATTGAATACGGTACCTGCGGGCACTGGCACGGATTTCGGTTCAGGCTGGGCCTGCACGAAGCTATTGTTCACGGGATGGCGCTCGAGGCAGAGCATGATCTCACCCGCAGCGCGGGCAGCTTGCGTGGGCAGGCCGATGGCTACCCCGACCATGCCCGCCCCGACTAGCAGGACAGGCAGGGCAGGGCAGTGCATCGACATGACTGGGAACAACCAGCAGGTCAGTTGTTGGCGGCTTTTTTGCCGTGACCCGTCGGCTTCTGGCCGTCAGGCGTGCCGACCATGTCTTCCGATACGAAGCGGATGCTGTTCTGGGCTTCCTGCAGGGCGTTGTCGGCCCCCTTGGTATCCTTGCCCGCCAGCAGGTTGGTGGCGCGGTAGACATCGCTGGCGCTGGTATCAAGCGGGGCGATGGCCAGAACGAAATCAACATCCACAGCCGCAACCTGCAGGTTCTGCGCCGCCTGTGCGGGCTGGCCCTTGTTCAGGCTGGTATTGGCGGAAGTAACGGCAGTGGCCTTGGTGGAGCTGGGCTCAAGGTCTTCGGTTACGATGTATTCGCCATCAACCGGCAGCCAGGCGACCGGCTTGGTGGAGGCGGCAGCCGCAGGGGCCGGTGCGCCAGCCGGGGCCTTCTTGGGCGGGGTCAGCTGGGCTTCGGCCTTCATGAACACCTTGTTGTCGCTTTTGGCGCGCTTGAGGGCATTGTTGGCGTCGGTCAGCAGTTTTACGGCACCGGCTGTGTCGTTGTTGGCCAGTGCCGTGCGGGCCATGGCAATGTCGTCAAACGCGCGGCTGCCATCGACCGACAGCTTGGCGAAATCACGGTTGACCGCACGCCCGGCAGACGGCGTGGCATGGGCAGCGCCAGCCGCCGTTCCAAGCATAAGCAGGGCGGCGGGCAGCAGGGCGATTTTCTTCATGGGTCATATTCTCCGGTCTTTGTCGGGCCATCATTGCCCGCCGCTTCACGTAACAAAAGATAGCACAACGCAATGCGGCTGCCCTGTCATCGCATGTCAGGCCGCAAGGGGCGGGGAGATGTAAAATGCGGTATGGTCATGTTTCAGGCATGCGGTAGTATGGGGATGCGCCGTCCCCATCTGGAGCGGCCCTGTTTATCAAGGAATGAACCATGTCTGACTGTACGACCAAGTGCCCCTCCAAGTGCCCCAGCATGAAGGGCATCCTGGTTTTCGGCGCGATTGCCGGCCTTATCGTATTTTTCCTCAAGAAAAAGAAGTGCAACGGCTGATCCAGCCTGATTGCCTGCCGGCCGTGCCCTGCGGGGGCATGGCCGTGCAGGGTTGCAGCCCCGGTGTGGCATGACGCAGGCGTGCCGCCGAATCATCCATGTGGACATGGATGCATTCTACGCATCGGTGGAACAGCGCGACAATCCGGCCCTGCGTGGCCGACCGGTTGCCGTAGGCAGCGCCGGACGCCGTGGCGTTGTGGCTGCAGCCAGTTATGAAGCCCGGCGCTTCGGGGTCCGATCTGCCATGCCTTCGGTCACGGCGCTGCGCAAGTGCCCTGATCTTGTGTTCGTGCCACCCCGATTTGAGGTGTACCGTGCGGTCTCGGCGCAGGTGCAGGCAATCTTTGCCCGCTTTACCAGCCTGATCCAGCCGCTTTCGCTTGATGAAGCCTATCTGGATGTAACGCAGCCGCTATTGCCTTACCCATCGGCGACCGCCATGGCTACTGCCATCCGGGGGTTTATCCATGCCCAGACGGGGCTGACCGCATCGGCGGGTGTATCCTACAATAAATTCCTGGCCAAGCTGGCATCGGATTATCGCAAGCCCAATGGCCAGTTTGTCATTACACCGGCCATGGGTGCGGATTTTGTGGCCAGCCTGCCGGTGAGCAGCTTCCATGGTATCGGGCCTGCTACTGCCGCGCGCATGAACGCGCTGGGCATTCGCACGGGGCTGGACCTGCGTAGACAGCCGCTATCGCGCCTGCTGCGGCATTTTGGCAAGGCCGCCGGTTTTTATCATGGTATTGCGCGCGGAATTGATGACCGTCCCGTGGAGGTCAACCGCCCACGCCGTTCCGTAGGGGCTGAAAAGACGTTCGATACCGATATCCATGAATGGCTGGCAGCGCAGGCCAGCATTCATGATCTTGCGCACAAGGTCTGGAACCGCTGCCAGGCGCGTGATCTGACTGGCGTGACCGTAACCGTCAAGGTCAAGTATAATGATTTCAGGCAGATCGTGCGCGGGCGCACCGGGCCGGATGCAGTGCGTGATGCGGCCGACGTGCAGCAGCGTGCCGCCTTGCTGTTCGCACCATGCTTTCCGCCCCCGCGCGGCATACGGCTGATGGGCATTACGGTCTCGGGGTTACGGACCGCCGGTGGCATGCCTGCGCCGCAGCAACTGGCCCTTTTTGGCTGAAGTGAAAAGGGAATAAAAGTTTTTGAGTGCTACCTTTTTTCAAAAAGGCAGCGTTCTTCGCAGCTTATTGAAAAAAGCTTCACCAAAAACTTCTCTACGTTTTCTGGTTTATAGAGCGGGCAGTGGCGTGGGGCGCAGCGTGCCGGGCAGGTAGAGTGGGTGCTCGGGCCGGCCCGAGCGCGCACTCAACCGCATGGCGCTTATGGTTATGCCGTGCTTCTGCAACATGCGCACCACTTCCGGCCCACGTGGCAGCAGGCTTTTGATCTGGGGTGAGCCATAGGCTGCCACCACCAGGTCGGCCCGGCGCGCCATGGCCAACAGGTTGGTATCGTTTTCGGGGCCGACCGGGTCGGGCACTTCAGTCAGGCGCTTCTGGTCGGTGCAGCGGTAGGCGAAGGTGTTGCCAACCAGCAGCGTGCCGTAACCCCAGGCGCGGGCATAGCGCTGGCACTTGGCCACGGTGCGGTCATCTCCATCTTCCGTGGCAACGGATGGGTTCATCATGAGCCACATCACGGCGGGGCGCGATGCATCCCATGTCCGTGTCAGGGCATAGCGGTAACATTTGTCCGGGCCGCCATAGATGGCATGGCTGACAACATCATCGGCCAGACGCAACGGGCGCGAGGATCCCACATTGTGGGCGGAAGGCTGCTTGGTATCCATGGCCGTATTCATACGCATGGCCGCGCGCAGGTCCACCCCGCGGCACGGCCATGCCATGTACCAACCCTGTTACGATCAGCGCGGTGTGCCGATCTTGTGGGGGGCGACCATCAGTTCACGGCCCTTGAGCATGCCATCCCAGTACAGTACCGGCATCACCCATTCCTTGAGGAACCATGCCATATGGGTGGGCTTGCGGCCATTGAGCAGCCATGTCGGCAGGGTGGGGTCCAGCTTGCCGCCATAGGCGAATTCGGCCAGTACGATCTTGCCGCGCTCCACCGTAAGCGGGCAGGCGCCATAACCATCGTAATCGGCAGCCATGGGCTTGTGGTCCAGTGTGGCCAGTACGTTGACCGCAACCACCGGCGCCTGCACGCGCACGGCGGCGGCCGTCTTGGCGTTGGATGTGCCCGCTACATCGCCCAGTGCGAAAACATTCTCGAATTTGGTGTGGCGCAGGGTGGCGGGATCAACCGATACCCAGCCGCCATCGCCCGCAAGCGGACTGTTGCGGATCACTTCAGGCGCGCACTGGGGCGGGACGACATGCAGCATGTCGAATTCGGTCTCGGTGGTGGTCTTGCTGCCATCCTCGGCCACGTTCTCGAACGTGGCGATGCGGTTCTTGCCGTCCACCTTCTTCAGGTTGGATTTCAGGCACAGGTCAATGTGGTAGCGGTGGATGTATTCCATCAGCGGCGGCACGAATTCCTTCACCCCGAACAGCCCCGGCGTGGCGGTGTGGAAGGAGACGTTGATATTGTCGGCAAGCCCGCGCCTGCGCCATGCGTCACAGGCCAGGTACATCGCCTTCTGCGGTGCGCCCGCGCACTTGATGGGCATGGGCGGCTGGGTGAATACCGCGTTGCCACGCCCCAGTGTCTGCACCATCTGCCAGGTGTAGGGGGCCAGGTCGTAGCGGTAGTTCGACGTAACGCCATTGCGGCCCAGCGTCTCGCTCAGCCCCTCGATCCCATCCCAGTTCAGGGTCAGGCCGGTAGCCACCACCAGCACGCTGTAGCGGATGGAGGACCCGGTGGACAGGTGCACGAGGTTGGCTTCAGGCTCAAACCCGGTAGCCGCCGCCTGCACCCAGTCGGCACCGGCCGGGATCAGCCGGCTTTCCGACCGCCGCGTCTGGGACTGCTTGAACACACCGCCGCCCACCAGTGTCCAGCCAGGCTGGTAGAAATGCGAGGTAGAGGGCTCGATGATGGCAACCGTAATGCCGCCGCGGCGCTTGAGGATGCTGGCGGCGGTGGACAGGCCCGCAGCCCCTCCGCCCACCACGACAACGTCATAGGTCAGTCCCCGCACGGCGCTGGACAGGCTGGGGGCGGATGGCGCGGTGTCTGTCATGAATGATCTCCGTAAGCACGATAAGGGGGAAAGTAATTAAGGATACAGGGCCTGTCAGGAACCGCTGACCGGTATCTTGATGTAACTTACACCATTGTCTTCCGGTTCGGGCAGGTGGCCGCCGCGCATGTTGACCTGCACGGATGGCATGATCAGGTTCGGCAGCGACAGCGTGGCATCGCGTGCCGTGCGCATGGCAACGAATGTTTCTTCATCCACTCCATTATGAACGTGGACGTTATGGGCCCGTTCCGCGCCGATGGTGGTTTCCCATGCATAGGTGTCGCGCCCCGGTGCCTTGTAGTCGTGACACAGGAAAAGCCGTGTCTCCTCGGGCAGGGAGAGAAGCCTGCGGATGGACTGGTATAGCGTGCGCGCATTGCCGCCCGGAAAGTCGGCCCGCGCCGTACCGTAGTCGGGCATGAACAGGGTATCGCCAATGAAGGCGGCATCCCCGATCACGTAGGCCATATCCGCCGGTGTGTGGCCGGGCACATGCAGGGCGATGGCGGGCAGGCTGCCAAGCGTGAAGGTCTCGCCATCATGGAACAGGTGGTCGAACTGCGAACCATCACGCGCAAAGCGCGTGCCAGCGTTGAACAGCTTGCCGAAGATATTCTGTACGGTCTTGATATCGGCGCCGATGGCCAGCCTGCCACCCAGACGTTCCTGCAGCCAGGGTGCTGCGGACAGGTGGTCGGCATGGACATGGGTCTCGAGCAGCCAGTCCACCTTCAGCTTTTCGGCTGTGATATAATCCACCACTTCCTGCGCCATGGCGTAATCGATTTTGCCCGATGCGGGATCGTAGTCCATCACGCTGTCCACCACGGCACAGGCGCGTGTGGCCGGATCGTGCACGATATGGGTGGCGGTGAAGGTCGGGTTGTCAAAAAATGTTTTGATAACGGGTGCCCTGCCTGTTGCGCGGCATGTGGCAATCTGGCGCGTGGCGGCCTGAATGGCAGGGTCTGGCATGGAAAGTCTTCCATAGTTTATGAATTACATAATAAATGTATGTTATGAGATGGCTTGCGTCAAGCCACGTCAGATGCAAAAGGGCAGAGGATGAATACCGAGGGTAGCATATCCACAGGTGGCAGCGCGCTTGCGATGCGTCCGTTGCATATTGGCGATATGGCGCCTGATTTCACGGCCCGTACCACCAGAGGGGAGATACGTCTGTCGGATTTCCGCGGGCGCTGGCTCCTGTTTTTCTCGCATCCGGCTGATTTCACGCCCGTCTGCACCAGCGAATTCATGGCGCTGGCCAAGGCTGCCGACCGTTTTGAAAAACTGGACTGTGCCTTGCTCGGCCTGTCGGTTGACAGCCTGTACGCCCATCTTGCCTGGCTGGAGACGATACAGGAACGTTTTGGCGTGCAGATCCCGTTTCCGCTGGTGGAAGATCCATCCATGGCGGTCTGCCGCGCCTATGGCATGCTGGACCAGACCGCGCAGAACAGCGCGACGGTGCGGGCAACCTATGTGATCGATCCGCACGGGGTCATCCGCGCGCTGGTCTGGTACCCCATGTCGGTTGGCCGTTCGGTGGAGGAGCTGCTCCGCCTTGTCGAAGCCCTGCGCCGCAGCGATGGCAATACCGTCATGACCCCCGAAGGCTGGACACCGGGCTGCGATGTGGTCAGGCCCGTACCCACCACGCAGGCTGCCGTAAGCAAGGCCACGGGCCGGTGCTGGTTCTATGACACCATGCCCGATACGGACCGTACGCGTTAGCGCCATGGCGGGAAGCGGGAGAAAGCATCATGCCCGACCGTAAGCCTGCCCCGGACAGGGGCCGTGGCGCGCGCGGGCAGGCCATGATGGATGCGGATATGCAGTCCGCCGGTTTCCGTCAGGCGCGTCTGGCGCGCAAGACGGCGCTGGTCGAGGATTATGTCGAACTGATCGCCGACCTGCTCCATGACGGGCAGGAGGCGCGTCAGGTCGATATCGCGACAAGGCTTGGCGTCTCGCAGCCAACGGTGGCCAAGATGCTTGTGCGGCTGGAGGCGGAAGGACTGGTCACGCGTCGTCGCTACCGTGGCATTTTCCTGACTGATACCGGCCATGACATGGCGCGCGAAAGCCGCGAGCGCCATGTGGTGGTCGAGCAGTTCCTGCGTGCGCTGGGTGTGAGCGAGGCCAGCGCGTGCGTTGATGCCGAGGGCATGGAACATTATGTAGGCAAGGAAACGCTGGCGGCCCTGCGCCATGCGCTTGATGCGGGGCTCGCCACCTTCATGCAGGCAGCATCCCGTCGTGACTGATCCATCCCGCCGGGCATGGCGGGCGGCGGATACCCCGCAGGCCACCCCATGACCCGGCGCGCGGGTGCTGCCGACCTGCCGCTCCATACCGGCCGGGTGCCCGCATGGCTGGGCCAGCGCATGGCCCGGTTGGGTGCGGTCATCACGCAGGCGGTCATCCATCATTACGGGCGTGACGAATTCCTGTGCCGCCTTGCCCATCCGTTCTGGTTCCAGTCCTTTGGCGCGGTTATGGGCATGGACTGGCATTCATCAGGCATGACCACCGCCGTGATCGGGGCGCTCAAGCGCGGGCTGGCCCCGCTATCGGGTGAATTGGGGCTGTATGTATGCGGCGGGCGTGGCCGCCATTCCCGCCGTACGCCTGATGAACTGCGGGCGATTGGGGATGCGACTGGCCTTGATGCGGCCCCGTTGGTGGCAACCAGCAAGATGGTGGCCAAGGTGGACAGTGCCGCCGTGCAGGACGGGTTCGACCTGTACCTGCATGGTTTTGTTGTGGCGACGGATGGCCGGTGGGCAGTCATCCAGCAGGGCATGCATACCGGGCAGCGCATGGCGCGGCGTTATCACTGGCTTTCTGAAGGGCTGAACAGTTTTGTTGAGACCCCGCATGCGGCCATTGATGGGCGCAGGGCAGGCAGCGCGATCATGAACCTGACGGACCGACGCGCCGCTCCTTCGCGCCAGGGGCAGATGGACCTGCTGCATGCTATGGGGCCGGACCGTCTGGTCCAGGAAGTCATGCGCATCGAAGGCAGGGCGCCGCCTGCCCCGGTGCAGGCGGAACTGCCGCACCTGTTCCTGCCCGCTCACCATGATGTACGTCCGGCAGATGTGAACATGCGCCGCCTGCACGGTGCGCTTGCGGCGGCAAGCGAGGCGGGACCGCAGGATTTTGCCGACCTGCTGCGCGTGCCCGGCGTGGGGGCGCGCACGGTGCGCGCGCTGGCGCTGGTGGCGGAAGTGGTGCATGGCGCGCCATGCCGTTTTTCTGATCCGGCGCGTTTCTCCCTTGCCCATGGTGGCAAGGACCGTCACCCCTATCCTGTGCCGGTGGCGGTGTATGACCGCACGCTGTCGGTCATGAAGGCGGCCATCTCAGCCGCAAGACTGGGACGGGAGGAACGGCTGGAAGCCATCCGCAGGCTGGACAGTGCCACACGACGGCTGGAGCGGAAGGCGACCGGGCCTTCGCTTTCCGCAATTATGGCAGGGGAACGTGAGCGTTCGCATGAATATGGCGGCCGGTCGGTATTCGGATACGAACCCCCACCGTCCCGACGGGTTTCAGAAGGGCAGGGAAACCGGGTCGTGCGCCATGATGACCAGCCACAGGACCAGCAGCGACATGAAGGTGATGCGTCCCGCCACGCGGGATAGGGGTGCGTCTGTCATGCAGGCATGATACCGGGCGAAATGCGGCAGAACTGCGGAGCATTCCGGCCCGCGATGTTACAGGGGCATCACCATTTCATGACGACACCCACCAGTTATCCGACCGAACAGCCGCCCCGGCCCGACCATGCGGATGCGGCCATCCTTCAACGCTACCGTCACCGCCCGCTGGCCTTTATCGGCCATTATGTGCGGCTGCATGCGCGCTGGCATGCCATCATCATCACCGCCATCGCGGTTGCGGTTGCGTGCAACGTGGGCATGTCCGCCATCATCCGTCATCTCGTCAACGGCATGACGCAGGGCGGGCAGGGCATGGGGGCAGTGTGGGTGTCCATCATCCTGTTCTGCCTGACCATCGTGTGTGACAACGCCGCCTGGCGCGTGGCGGGGTGGATGGCATCGGGCGTGTTCGTGCGCGTGGGCAGCGATGTACGCCAGGACCTGTTCCGCTACCTGACCGGGCATGCTGCTACCTATTTTGCCGACCGGCTTTCGGGCGCGTTGGCGGCCCGTGTTTCGGCTGCCGCCAATGCCGTGGTGGCGCTGGAAAACATGGCCGCGTGGAACCTGCTGCCTTCCGCGCTGAACATGGTGCTGGCTATCATCACCCTTGGCACCGTCAGCCCGCTGATGGTGGTGGTTCTGGTGGGCATGACCGTGTTGCTGGGGCTTGGCATCTACCGGCTGGCGGGCCGGGGGCAGGGGCTGCATCTGGCTTATGCGGCGGAAGCGGCGGAGGTGGATGGCGAGATGCTGGACGTTATGCAGAACCTGCCACTGGTGCGCGCCTATGGCATGATTGGCACCGAGCACGGGCGCATGCGCGCGCGTATTGGTGGCGAGACCGCGCTGCATACGCGCTCGCTGCGGTACATGGAAAAGCTGCGCATGATCCATTCCATTGTCACTGCCGTCATGACCACGGGGCTGCTGTTGTGGGCGGTGCTGCTGTGGCGGTGGCACAAGGCCACCACGGGCGACGTGGTGATGGTGACCACGCTGGGCTTCCTGATCCTGAACTGCACGCGCGACCTCGCCTTTTCCATGGTAGAGGCGATGAAGCACGTCACCCGCCTGGATGAGACGCTGGGCCACCTGCTGGTTCCGCATGAGCGCAGTGGCGTGCCCGAGACCGTGCGCCTGCATCCTGCCGACTGCCACGGTCACGTCAGGCTGCGCGACGTGACATTCGCCTATCCCGGTGCCCCGCCGGTCCTGTCCCATTTTGACCTGGATATTCCGGCGGGTATGCGCGTCGGGCTTGTCGGGGTGTCGGGTTCGGGCAAGAGCACGGTGCTGGCCCTGCTGCAGCGCCAGCGCTTTGTGCAGGAAGGAGCGGTGGAGATTGATGGCATCAACATCCTTGAACTAGACGAGGCCAGCCTGCGTGCCAGCATGGCGGTGGTGCCGCAGGATGTGTCCCTGCTGCGCCGCTCGGTGCTTGAGAATATCCGCTACGGCTGTCCCGATGCGTCCGATGCGGCGATCAGGGCCGCAGCGGAAGCAGCAGGGTGTACCGGTTTCATCGCTGCCATGCCGCACGGGTTCGATACGGTGGTGGGGGAGCGTGGGGTCATGCTTTCGGGTGGACAGCGCCAGCGCCTTGCCATTGCACGCGCCTTTCTGCGCAATGCGCCGATCCTGATACTGGATGAGGCGACCAGTGCGCTTGATGGCGAGAGCGAGCGCCATGTGCATGCCGCCCTTGAACGGCTGATGGTCGGGCGCACCGTGATTGCGGTGGCGCACCGGCTTTCCACCCTGCGCGGGTTTGACCGTATTGTGGTGATGGAACACGGCCAGATCGCCCAGCAGGGCAGTATGGCAGAACTGGAGCGCGTGCCCGGTCCCTATCGTGATCGGCTGCTGGCTGTTGGGCTGGCATAGGCCATTGGATCTTTTGGTGAAGCTTTTTTAAAAAAACTTTGAAGGATATTGCCTTCCCGCACAAAGAAGGCACGCAGGAGCCTTGATCGGTAAACCGCCGGATGTTCAGTGTGCGGGTGCCTGCGCGCCGGAGGTGGGTGCAGGCGTGTCGGGCTGGATCAGGGTGCGCACCTTCACGCTATCTGGCACGGGCATGGGTAGGGGCTGCGGTGTGTCAACCATGCGGGCGATGGCGGTGCGGGTGCTCAGCATGCCGTGCGTGGCCTGTCCCCGGTCATCGGGGGTATCCTGCTGCGGGGTCAGGAACAGCATGTTCTGCGGGAAGGCCAGCAGGACGCGCCTGCGACGCAGGAAGTTCATGGCCAGGATGCTGTAGCTGGTCTTTTCCACATTGACGTCCAGCGCAAAGTCCCGCCCGCCCCCCAGCATGACATGGTCAAAATGGTGCCGCCGCCCGTTCAGGATCCTGCCCGCATTGGTGCGGACATGCATGTCCTCATGCAGGATGGCGGGTGTCAGGCCCAGTGTTTTCGCATCCCGCCGTGAGAGGGAGGATATATCCGCCCCCGGTTCAATCTCCATCCGCACGGCCTGGTCGCCCACCTGCATGACAACGCCGGTCATGCGACCCATCGAGTCGGGCAGAAGGGGCATACCCATACCGTCCGTGCCCAGCCACTCAGCCACAGGGGGGCAGGCCGGGGCATGCACGGGCATGAACATGACCATGCGGCGCTGCTGGAAATCCAGCAAAAGGTCGTAATTGCCCAGCACATCGTAGCCGATCACGCCCAGTACCGGTTGGGTGCCGATATGGGGCAGGGTGGAGCCGATCAGCAGGGCGGGGACGTCACTGGCTACACCGTTGCTGATGCGCAGGGTATGCAGCGTCGTGGCGTAAGTCGTATCCTGACCCGCGATGGTGCGGATGTTCACGACGGATTCGACCGGGAATTCCTTTCCCACCGTGCCATAGACGCCTATTTCGTCCTGTGTCACGCTCAGATAGGCCAGTCCGGTGGTGTCATTGAAGGTGGCAGGCACGACGGGGCTGCCGCTGTTGGTCAGCAATGGCGCGGTAATGACATGGCTCAGGCAGGCAGCAGGCAGACCATACAGCATGGCCGGGATCGAGGCTGGGGTCTGGGCTTGCAGGGGTATGGTATGGCGGGCATGCGGGGCCGCGCGGGCCACGCCTGCGGGGCAGGTACCGGCCATCAGCAACAGTACCAGCGCATGCAGGCGCCGACTGGGCGCCCTATGGCCCATAGGGCGCTCAGTCGGGCTGGTCGGACAGGTATTCCGCGCGGATTGCGTTTTCATCCTGTGGGGATTCGGTATGGTCAAAGCGGGTATAATCAACGGTGATCCGCCCATCCGGCCCGGCGTTTATGATGTCAACGAAACGATGATTATACAGCATCCGGTCAAATCCGTAAGCCGAACGTGCGAAGACTGTCTGGCCAGAGGCTTCATCCGTGCCGGTCAGACTGACGATGACTTCCGCCTCCTGCGCTGCGAGGTCGGCTTCGCTCAGGCCATGCAGCGGGCTTTGCGTGTTGATGATATGGGTGGGCATGCAGGCAAAGCGTAGTACGGGCACATGCGACTGTTGCAATACCAGCGGGTCGAACTGGCGCACAACTCTTCCTGTGGGCATGCGGATCAGGCGGGCCAGGGCGAACTCCACATCAACCGACAGGATCGGGCTGCGTCGGCAGTTGGCAATGCGGATATCAAGGTGCATCTGCCCGTTTTCAAGCAGGATGAGCGCCTTGTCGCTGAACATGACCCGCGCGCGCGGGCGGGAAAAGCGGGCAAAGATCAGCCCCGTGGCCAGGGCATTGATCATCATGCCGCCCAGCACTTCGAATGTTGCGATCAGGTTGGCGGTGCGGCTGACCGGGACCATGCCGCCATAACCGACGGTGGAAAGTGTCTGCACGCTGAAAAAGAAGAAATCGGCAAAGCTGTCCGCCTGCGCGCCCCTGACCCCGTCGCCATCAACCATGTAAAGCAGCGCAAAGATCAAATTCACCACCACATAGACCAGCAGCGAACCCCAGAAGAACGTGCTCCATGGCGCGGTCAGCGCATGGTGGTAGAAATCTGACCAGATCCGGTCCACCTGCCCTACGCGCACGATCCTGTCGTGGCCATGGTCCTCCACATGGTGGGGGTGTCGGGTCTGGCGGGATAGCGGGTCGGTGCTGTCGGGTGGGGAAGGGGGTATGGGCCCGGCGGTGCGTGCCATGGCATATCCTGTCTGTGCATGACGGAGTGAGTCAGTTTCGGGAAACCTGACAATGTTTGTAATATTACAGCATATGTCTATCTGCAATGTCACTTCTGTCTGGACAGGTGTGTGCACGCTTCGCATACCCATGAAATCCCGCCAGGAGAGATGATGCATGGATGATCCAGCCGTAACCGATCCCGACCCCGTGCAGATGGAACGGATGGCCCGTACGCTGGAAGGCAGCGGGCGTTACCGTATCCTGCGCCCGCTCGCCCCGCGCGTGCTGGAACATTACCCGGCGGATGATGGACCGCAGGGTAGTGGCACGCGGCTTGGCATGTTTCTTGACCTTGAGACAACGGGACTGAGTGCGGCGAAGGACGAGATCATCGAATTTGGTATCGTACCCTTCGTTTACACGCTTGAGGGGAAAATTCTGGGCACGCTGGAACCGTTTAGCCGCCTGCGCGAGCCGTCCTGCCCCATCCCCCCCCAGATCACGTCGCTGACCGGCATCACGCCCGAGATGGTGGCCGGGCAGAGTGTTACGGCGGATGAAGTGGCGCAGTTCGTCGCCCCCGCCTCCCTGATCATTGCGCATAATGCCAGCTTTGACCGTAGGTTTGCCGAGCGTTTCAGCGCCGTTTTCATCACCAAGCCCTGGGCATGTTCCATGCAGGATGTGGACTGGGCGGCGGAAGGGTACGAGGGGCGCAAGCTGTCCTATCTGGGCATGCAGGCAGGGTTCTGGTTTGACGGGCACCGCGCGGCGGATGACTGCCAGGCGGGTATTGCCATCCTGGACCGGGTGTTACCGGTATCAGGTCGTCCGGCGCTAGCGGCGCTGCTGGAAAACGCACGCCAGATCCGTTGCCGGATCTGGGCTGAGAACGCCCCTTATGAATACAAGGACATACTGCGCCAGCGTGGCTACCGGTGGAATGACGGTACCGATGGCAACCCGCGCGCGTGGTCCATCTCCCTGGTCGAAAATGCCGTGGAGGCGGAACTGGCTTTCCTTTCGGCTGAGGTATACGGCCACCCGGTGGAACTGCCCGTAACCCGCATCACGCCGTGGGACCGTTTTTCTACCCGTTGCTAGCGGGCAGATGCATCAGCGCATGAACTCATCACCCAGATAGGCCGGTGGGCCACCATCCAGCCCTTCAGCTTCAAAGCCGTCGTCATATGGGCCGGAATAATAGCCCATGCCGTAATTATGTTCATTCCAGTCATTGTTGGCGATCGGCGGTCCATCGGGGCCTGTCAACTGTGGTCCGGTGGGGCCTGCGCAGGCCGCAAGCGGTGCCGCCAGTATCACGAGCAGTGCGGCAAGGCGCGGGGTAGGCCGGGCCTTCTGTTCTGGCATGGGGTGGGTCCTGTCATGGTGTGGAGGGGTTTTCTGGTTCAGGGCAGGCTGGCCTGATGCTGGCCAGGTAGCGGGCCAGGGACCAGCCTGCCATGGTGCCACACCTGTCGCAGGCGGTCGAACGCACGCGGGTCCGCCAGCGGATCTCCCTGTACCACCAGCAGGTCCGCCAGTTGTCCCGGCGCGATCGTGCCCCGGTCGGATAGCTGCATGAGGCGGGCCGCATCGCCCGTTGCCAGGGTTATGGCCTGTAGTGGTGTCAGTCCCGCCATGATGGACAGGTGCAGTTCCCGATGTTCCGCAAAGCCGGGAATACGGGTGGGCGTTGCCCCCGAATCCGTGCCAAAGCCGATGGTAATGCCCGCGCGGTACAGCGTGAGCAGGTTGTGCATGTTCAGCGCCAGCGCCTTGCGTGATGCTGCGGTAAGCGGGGCGGCCAACACTTTGTGCCGCCACGCGGGATCGGCAAACTGCTGGCGCAGCGCGGGTGACAGCCCGTAGGACAGGAAGGGATCATCCAGCCATTCCGGGTGTTCGGCAAAGATGTAATTGGCTTCATCAAGGTCCAGCGTTGCGATGTAGCTGGTGCGCTGCTGGGTCATGGCGCTGATCAGGGCTTCATCAACAGGTTTGTCGCGCACGCCGTGGGCCAGGATGTCCACGCCTGCCGCCACCAGCGCGCGGGCATCGGACAGGTCATGGATATGGGCTGCTACCCGTTTGCCGCGCAGATGCGCCTGCGCAATAACGGCGCGGTATATGACAGGCCGCATCTTGGGCAGGGGATGCGCGCCGGGTACGCCATTGCGGAAGTCATCCACCCACAGCTTTATCAGGTCCGTGCCTTCATCGGCCATTTTATCGACGGCCGCCCGGGCTTCTTCGGGGGAGGTGGGGCGGAAGATCTGGTCGGCGCCCAGATGGAACATGTTCTGCGGTGGTACGCCATCGGGCGCGCCAATGCCCTGGTCCACGCCATACAGGTCGGCGCCTGGGTTGAGGGCGGCATGCTGCTCATGGCGCAGGTCATCGAACAGGGGCGAGCGGTTGAGGCCCAGCGCGGTAATGGTCAGCACGCCATAATGTTCGTACTGCGCCAGTGCGGCCAGGATGTTGGCACGGGTGTAGTTGACTTCCCCGTTCTGCATGCCGCTGACCTGCCCCACATGGCTGTGGTCGGAAACAAGCCCCGGCAGCACCGTCTGACCGCGCAGTTCAACCACGCGGGCATGGGCGGGTACGGGCAACGCGTGGCCTACCTGTGTGATGTGCCCCTGCTGTATAAGGATATCCGTATCGGGTCGGGCGGCACTGCCGGTCCCGTCGATGACGGTGGCGTTGCGCAGCAGGACCGGCCTGTCATCCGCACGCGCCGAGGCCGCGCAGGCGGGCAGAGCGGCATGGGTGGCCAGCAGGCCGGTTGCAAGGACGATCAGAGCATGGCGGCGGGGGGACATGGCGGGAACTCCATCCGGCTGTGGTGGGCAGTGTTGTGCACACGCCCCGCCCGCGTCCAGTCACGTCTATGACGGCAGGGGCTGGGCGCCGCCTTCAATCAGGTCCGTGTAAGCATCGGGCACATCTCCGCTTTCGGGAAAGCAGACAAGGATGTCGTCACTCTCCGCCTTTGCCGTGCGCGCGGGGGTGATCACGCTGTCCCATTCCCCCGCCAGTGACGTAACGGTGCCGATGGCAGGTTCCACAAACTGCCATGATCCACCCCTGGCCGTTGAGCCCATAACGGTTGTCAGCAAAAAGACGGCCGCCTGCGCGGGCCGGGGTGAGGGCACGCGCCGGAACTGGTAGATCGTGCCGGATTTTCCGAACAGGGTGAATGAAGTCCACGGTTCCATGAGTTCTGTCTACCTCGTTGAAGGATGGGGCAATATGCCACGATCTGGGGCGGCAGGGGGATGGGTCGTGCCCGTACACCAGCCATGCGGCGACAATGCAGGGTTGTCCCTTGCGTGCTTGAATAGGGATTACGGACTATGTTGTTTATAAAATTAAATTAAAATATTTTGTTTTAATAATATTTTAATTGAATTTAATGAAAATATTTCAAAAAAAGACATAATTATTTCAAATGTTCAGGTTTTTACAGGATTCCTGCATGACTGAACTTCCTCTGCTGCGTGAACTTGAGCGACCGGATTCGCCAGTACTGGACCGGTTGGGGCAGCATTATGCAACCGCACGGCCCTTTCCGTATCTGGTTATGGATGATCTGTTTCCGGCAGACCTGCTGGAAAGCGCGTTGCGGGAATTTAACCTCTCCAGACTAAATGACGTGAATGACTTCCGTAACCAGATGCAGACCAAACGTTCCACCAGCATGGCCACCGTCCTGCCGCCGACCGTGCAGCGGTTTTTCAATATCGTACATGCGGCGCCGTTCCTGCGCCTGCTTACGCGCCTGACCGGCATAACGGGGCTGGTGCCTGATCCGTATCTGTATGGTGGCGGCATGCATGAAGTGGCGGGGCAGGGGCATTTTCAGGTGCATCTTGATTTCAGCCACCATCCTGTCACCCAACTGGAAAATCGCCTGGTCCTGATTACCTACCTCAATACGGACTGGAAGCACGACGATGGCGGCGGCCTGGAACTGTGGCACGCTACGCCCCGGCGGCGGGCGGTGGCAATCCGTCCGTCCTTTGCGCGCACGGTGCTGATGGAGCAGTCGGCCCGCTCATGGCACGGGCATCCGCAGGTGGTGCGGTCCGGCCGTGTGCGGCGGGCGTTGATCGCGTATTTCTATACCGCCCCCCGCACCGGGGCGGGGGCGCGCAGCAGGCAGACGCAGTACCTGACCACTGCCGGGCAATCGCTTTCACAGCGGCTTGAAGTGATCCTGCGCCGCCTTGCTCCCCCGCTGCTTATGGATGTCGCCCGTGCACATCGTCGCCGCCATTAACCTGCGCGGGGCAGATGGCATGTACACGTAACGCCTCCCTGCGATCGGCGGGAAGGGATCGTGTCATTCATCCGGTCAGGAAAAGACCTATGCCGGAACTGCTTTCATGCCAGGCAGGACGGTTAGGGCCAGTCTCCTGTCGAGGAGGCATGATGTGTTATGCCGTAGGGATGGTGTTATGCTTGGTGGTGCCTGTAACAGGCGTCCCTGACGGATTCATCTGGGCAAGAAGCTGCTCGGCTTCCTGTGGCCGTCCCGTGGCGCGATACAGTACGGCAAGACTGTCCACCGTTATGGCGGCATGATCGGAGAACCGCCGTGCGTGATGAAAACACGCCGGACTGGTTGCCTGATAAACTATAAAACAGGAAAAGTGCCTGTAATTCAGCCAATACCCGCATAGACTGCGGCGAAGTGGCTGGCGTCCCGTACGGGATTCGAACCCGTGTTGCCGCCGTGAAAGGGCGGTGTCCTAGGCCTCTAGACGAACGGGACTAAAGGCGTGAGCGGTAGGTATCCCGACACAGGGGGAGCGGTCAACCCCCTGTAGCAAAAATATTGAAATTATTGGGCGATGGCTACGTCACGGATGAAGAATGTGGCTGATGTGCGCCCATTCCAGCTTTCCGCGCGCAGCCAGCCCGCAAGATGCAGGGGCGGGGCATCGCGGTCTTCCAGCACGGGGGCAAGCGGGCTTTCATTGGCGCGGAACACCAGCGCTTTCAGCCGTGGGCCACGGCCTTCTCCCTCCAGCGTCAGGCGCAGGGTATTGCGCTCGCTGCCAATACGCTCGGCATAGGCTACGCGCACGCGGGGCAGGGCGATCAGCGGTTCATCATTGCCGGTGCCAAAGGGGGCCAGCCGGTTCATGTCCTCGGCCAGCGCCACGTCGGCGGCGGCCACATTCACCACCGCATCGATGGTCAGGTCCACCGCATCGGGCAGGTTGGCGGCGGTGGCCAGGTGGCGGTCAAGGAATTCCTGCAATGCGGCAAGACCCGTGGCTGGCAGGCCAAAGCCCGCCGCCATGGCATGGCCCCCACCGGTGGACAGCAGCCCCGCCTGCCGTGCGGCAATGATGGCGCCCCCAAGGTCCTGTCCGGGTACCGAGCGGGCGGAGCCTTTCACGCTGCCATCATCCAGTTCCGCGCCGACCAGCACGGGACGGTTGAATTTTTCCTTGATACGCCCGGCCACGATCCCCACCACGCCGGGATGCCAGTCCCGCCCGCTCAGTACCAGCACGGCATGGCCCTGCGCGCGCTGGGCGGCGGCCAGCTCCATCGCACGGTCCAGAATGCCGGATTCGACACCCTGGCGGCTGTGGTTGACGGAGTTGAGCCGTTCGGCCAGCACGCGGGCCTCGGCGGGGTTGGTGCACAGCAGCAGGCGTAGCCCCAGTCCCGAATCGGCAATGCGGCCGCCTGCGTTGATGCGCGGCCCCACCCCGAAGCCACAGGTAAAGGCGGAAAGCGGGTTGCGTGCCCCCGCCACCTCCAGCAGGGCCGCCAGCCCCACGCGCTGGCGCCGGGCCATGATGGTCAGCCCCTGTGTGACAAAGGCCCGGTTCAGTCCGCTCAGCGGCATCACGTCGCATACGGTGGCCAGCGCCACCAGGTCCAGGCATTCCATCAGGTCGGGCTTGGGCCGGGAGGCAAACCATCCCGCCTCATCCAGGGCGCGGCGGGTTGCGACAAGGGTCATGAACGTGACCGCCGCCGCACACAGGCCATGCAGGCGCGAGGGGCAGTCCGGCCGGTTGGGATTGACCGTCGCCACCACTTGGGGCAGCGGGCCCTGGACCTGGTGGTGATCGAGAATGATCACATCACTGCGCAGGCTTGCATGCTCCAGCACCTCTACCGCCGCCGTGCCGCAGTCCAGGCATATGATCAGACTGGCACCATTATCCTGCATGGCGGCAATGGCGGGGGTGTTGGGGCCGTAGCCTTCCGTCATGCGGTCGGGGATGTGGGTCAGGACCGTGCAGCCCTGTTCCTGTAAAAAGGTGGCCAGCAGGGCGGTGGAACACGCGCCATCCACGTCATAATCGCCAAACAGGCCCACCGTTTCACCATTGCGGATGGCGGTGGCAAGGCGACCTGCTGCGGTTTCCATCTCCACCATCACGGATGGATTGGGCATGAGTGCCCGTAGGGTAGGGGAAAGGTAGGTAGCCACCTGTTCGGGGGGGACACCCCGCAGAGCCAGCATCCGACCCACGATTTCAGGCAGGTCCGCCTGCTGGGCAATGGCCATACCCATGCGGTCGGTCTGGCTGGCCTGGCTGCCTGCGCGCCAGTGCCACTGGCGGCCTGTCACGCTGCATGTCACACCCAGAACGACCGGTGTCTGCCCGTCCTCTCCGACATGTGTGGCGGAAGGGGAAGGCAGCAGGTCAGCGGGCATGGAATCGATCCTTTTGTACGGTCACCGGATAAAAATGGGACAGATGGCCTCGAAAACCGCCCGGTCCCGCAAGGACTGTCTGAAAGCAACCGGTGATAAAAAAAGTTTCCGGTGCCTCCTCTTTCCTCAAAGGCGGCCTTCCCTGGCGTTTCCGGAGGGAAGGCTTGACCAGAAACGAGCGTATGGTTGCTTGATGTTTTCCAGGCAGGTTTTTCAAACAGCTGCCTGATTCAACCTGCCTCGATGCGGATCAGGGCAGGTTCGTCCAGAACTGCTTCCAGTTCGGCAATGTGATGCAGGGCGTGCTGCATGGCGGCTTCGCTGGTTTTGTGCGTCAGCAGCACCAGGGGCACGGCATGGGTGCCATCGGGGCGGACTTCATGGGCATCCGCGTGCTGGAGCATGCTGCGCAGCGATACGCCGTTATCACGCAGTACCGCCGTAATGTCGGCAATCACACCTGGACGGTCACGAACATTCAGCCGCAGGTAGTACTCACCCGTAAACGCCTTCGCCGGCAGGGCCACGGCCTGTGTCAGGCTGTCGGCATCGCAGCCCCAGACCGGAATGGCGGCACCACGGGCAATGTCGATCAGGTCGGCACAGACGGCGGTGGCTGTTGGCCCTTCACCCGCTCCGCGACCTTCAAGCATCAGGCGGCCAACAAAGGCGCCTTCCGCCACCACGGCGTTGAACACGCCGTTGACCTGTGCGAGCGAAGCATCCTGCGGCACCAGGCAGGGATGCACGCGGGCCTCGATTCCGTCTTCGCGCTGGCGGGCGATGCCCAGCAGCTTGATACGGTAGCCCATCTTGTGGGCGAACTGCAGGTCAAGCGCACCAATGCGGCGGATCCCCTCGATATAGAGCGAGGCGAACACCACCGGCCGCCCGAAGGCCAGTCCCGCCAGGATAGCCAGCTTGTGGGCGGTGTCGATGCCGTCCACATCGGTCGAGGGATCGGCCTCGGCATAGCCCAGCTTCTGGGCATCGGCCAGGATCTCGGCAAAGTCGCGCCCGGTCTCGTGCATGACGCTGAGGATATAGTTGCAGGTGCCATTCAGGATGCCGCCAATCCGCAGGATGCGGTCGGCCGCCAAGCCCTCACGCACGGTCTTGATGGCGGGAATGCCACCGGCCACCGCTGCCTCGAACATCAGCGGCACACCGGCCTGCTGCGCCGTGCAGGCCAACTCCGCCCCATGGATGGCGATTAGCGCCTTGTTGGCGGTTACTACGGGGCGGCGGTGCTCCAGCGCGCGGCTGACGGTCAGCCGCGCAGTGCCTTCTGCCCCCCCGATCAGTTCGGCCACCACATCCACATCGGGGTGGGTGGCCAGTTCCTCGGGTGTGTCGCACCATGCCACGCTGGACAGGTCGATGCCGCGGTCGCGCGTGCGGTCGCGTGCGCTTACGGCGGTTACGACCAGTTCGCGGCCCGCGCGGGCGCGGATCAGGGTCGCATTCTCGCGCAGCAGCCTGACAACGCCGGCGCCAACCGTGCCAAGCCCCGCAATGCCGATGCGCAGGGGCTTGGGTTCAGACATGGGGGGAGTAGATGTCATTTCTTTTCCGTTAACCGATAGGGCAGTCATGAATGGGCGGGCTGTTCATCAGGCAGGGGCGGGGCCTGCTGCGTGGTGGGGGCAATGCCGCCATGCTCCGCCATGAAGTGGCGGATGGAGCGCGTGGCCTGACGCAGGCGCTGGGTATTTTCCACCAAGCCGATGCGCACGAAGCCTTCGCCGTGTTCACCAAAACCAAGGCCGGGGGCCACGGCCACGCCTGCCTTCTGCAGCAGAAGCTTGGAAAAGCCGACACTGCCCAGTTCCCTAAACCGCTGCGGAATCGGTGCCCAGGCGAACATTGAGCCTTCGGGCGAGGGTACGTCCCACCCCGCTGCGTGCAGGCCATGGATCAGCACGTCGCGGCGCTTGCGGTAGATGTCACGAATTTCGGCAACGCAGTCCTGCGGGCCGCTCAGGGCGGCAACGGCAGCGACCTGGATGGGTGTGAACGCGCCATAATCCAGATAGGACTTGATGCGCGTAAGCGCTGCGATCAGCTTGGGGTTGCCCGCGGCAAACCCCATGCGCCAGCCTGCCATGGAATACGTCTTGGACAGTGACGTGAACTCCACCGCAATGTCCTTCGCCCCCGGCACCGCCAGGATCGAGGGTGGCACATTGTCGCCAAAATAGATTTCGGCATATGCCAGGTCGGACAGGATCCAGATCTCGTGCTTGCGGGCAAATGCCACCAGCTTGCGGTAGAAATCGATGTCCGCCAGGTAAGCCGTGGGGTTGGAGGGGAAGTTGACGATCAGCGCCGTGGGCTTGGGCACCGAATGGCGCACCGCACGCTCCAGCGCCTCCAGCATTTCATCATCCGGTGTGGCCGGGATGGAGCGCACGGAGGCGCCCGCAATGATGAAGCCGAACTGGTGGATCGGGTAGGACGGGTTGGGCACCAGGATGGTGTCGCCCGGACTGGTAATGGCGGAGGCAAGGTTGGCCAGCCCTTCCTTGGAACCAAGGGTGGCGATCACTTCCGTCTCGGGGTCGAGCTTTACGTTGAAGCGGCGTTCGTAATACCCTGCCAGTGCCCGCCGCAGGCCGGGAATGCCGCGGCTGACCGAATAGCGGTGCGCACGCGGGTCGGCCACCGTCTCCACCAATTTCTGCACGATATGCGGTGGGGTGGGGGTATCGGGGTTGCCCATGCCCAGGTCAATAATATCCTCCCCCCGCGCTCGGGCCTGGGCCTTGGCCTTGTTGACTTCAGCGAAGACATAGGGCGGCAGGCGGCGGATACGGTGGAATTCTTCGGTCATGGGACGCTCTGTTGAGGGCGCACGATACGCGCGCCAGGTTGGAAAACAAGGCCGGTACTGCCTGGGGGCAGGCCCGCCGCGCCAGTCTAGCGCACGATGGCCAGTCTTGCACCATTACCAAAGGCATGGGCGTGCACCGTGATGCGACTGGCGGGTACGCCACGCGCCTGCAGCAGGCGCGAAAGCGTGCGGGCACGCAGTATGGCAAGCTTCAGTGCCGCGGTCTGTCCTTCTGCCGTGGCGGTGGCGGCATTGCCATAACCGTTTACGATCACGAATTTATTGCCGCGTTCCTTCACGGTGGCATCCACCACGTCTTCTTCCCCCGGCTCGATCTGGTCCGATCCGGGCAGGAAGTGCACGGAGGTGCCATCATCGGGGCTGGCAAGGTGGTAGGTGGGCAGGGTCATGCCATCGCGCGGCGCGTTGTCGGGCAGGTTGATCCCGCCCACGCTGGGCAGTTCCGGCGGGGCAGCGGCAACAGGAGGCAGGTTGGCCGGCACCGCTTCGGGGTGGTCGGGCACCGTTGTGGTGATTTCGGGCATGAGCAGTTGCCCGTTACCGTCACGCGCGGGTTCGGGCTGACCCGCCATGCCGCGCGCGCTCCGGGGCGTGTCATGGGTGGCAGGGCTTCCCCCGGTCGTGGCGCCGTTTCCGGTCCCGCCAGTGCTGTCGGCTGCCTGGAGCGAGGCGGACTGGCTGCCCGCTGCCGGGTGGGTGGGAATGGGCGGGATGTCAGCTGCCGTGGGCATTGTGCCCATGATCGCGTCCTGGCGCTGGTTGAGTTCGCGCTGGGCCTCAAGGTCGGCGGTAATGTCCTCGCGCAGGTCAGGCGAGGGGAGTTGCGGCAGCCTGTTCGGCCCCAGCCCGATCTTGGGATAGGGCTGGTGTGTGCCCGGCGGCGGTGGGCGCTGCTCGCTGATCACGCCGCCCTGGTAGCGGTGGTACCAGTCCGACAGGCTGTCGACCGTATCTTCATGGTGCGCGCACGCCCCCAGGCCCATGACCAGCAGTGCTGCGCATGCGGCCCGTGCGGGGGGTATGAGTCCGGCTGGCGGAAAAAAAAATCTTCCGGGACTTGGCGATGCGGCCCGCTTTCCCAATCTCTAGCTCCCATGGCCGGTTTCGGCCTGCACACGACATAACGCGGACAAACTAGCCTGCAATGCCGATCTTAGCGAGGGGGTAAGCCCTTACGGCTGTGCCACCGGGGGACTTGGCACCGGGCGCAAGGCGGCGCAGGATAAGGGCATGACCAGGACAGTCCCGGAGAATAGGGAGAACCCGATGAACGGCATGCAGCCGAAAGACCGCATCCGCATGGATGATGAAGATCCGAGAGATCCCGATATCCCCGAACCCCAGGGTCCGGAAACCGAGGAACCTGACAAGAACCGCACGCTTTCCTCGCCCATTGGCGAACTGGAAAACCGCCTGTTCGATCAGCGCAAGGTTCTGGTGTTCGGCCCGATCAACGACAAGATCGCCCGTGATGTGACCGGCCGCCTGCTTGCGCTGGCCGGGGCGTCGGACAAGCCGATTGATGTGTACGTGAACTCACCCGGCGGCCATGTGGAAAGTGGCGACACCATTCACGACATGATCCGCTTTGTCGATTCGCTTGCTCCGGTCAACATAATCGGAACGGGCTGGGTCGCTTCCGCCGGTGCGCTGATCTTTGCCGCGGGCAACAAGGCACGCCGTTTCTGCCTGCCTAATACGCGCTTCCTGCTGCATCAGCCCATGGGTGGCGTGCGTGGACCAGCGACCGATATCGACATCGAGGCACGCGAGATCATCAAGATGCGCGCGCGCCTCAACCACATCTTCGCGCGTGAGACCGGTCAGCCTTACGAGAAGGTCTGCAAGGATACGGACCGCAATTACTGGATGTCCGCCCCCGAAGCGATCGAATACGGCCTGGTCACCCGCGTGATCGACAAGATCTCCGACCTGCATTGATCCAGAACAAGGCGGCCGTTCCGGCTCGCCCATAATGCTGGCGTTGTATCCGGCAGGGGTGCCTCCGGGTGTTCCCTGCAGGTTTTCGATAACAGTACGGCACCGGTTGGTGTCTTTAAATGAACGGGAACCGGCGACAGGGGTGTCAGGCCGGGGGGATGTACGCCGCCGCGTGCGGCATATCCACCCGACGCCGGTCCGAGCAGCGAGCCGACATGACGAAATCACTTTCCGATATTTATACAACCCTGCCCGAAGCCCGTGATCCGGGTGCTGCCACCGCCGATGCGGTGGCGAAGGCCGATTTCAACGCCCGCCACTGGTCCAGTCCGGTGCCGGGACCGCTCAAGCCGGGGTCGAATGCACACAAGAAGGCAGTGGCGGACATGTTCCGCGATACCTTCAATCCCTACAAGCCATCGGTTATTGAATGGCCGAAGCTGGACCCTGAAACGCTCAAGCGCGTGACCTCGCTGCCCATCTGGGATATTGCGGTCCAGACCGAAGGCAAGGCCCGCCTGCGTATGGCCGCCTATGCCCGGCTGATCGATGACCCGGACATGAAGGATGCCCTGTCCCGCAATGCGTGGGAGGAAAACCGCCATAAGGAAGTCCTGTCCAAGATGGTGGCGGCCTATGACATCCCGCTGGCATCCGAACCGCCCTACATCGAGCCGCGCGATGTGGAATGGGCCTATATGGTTACCGGTTTTTCGGAATGTGTGGACAGCTTCTTCGCCTTTGGCCTGTTCGCCATTGCCCAGAAATCCGCTTTCTTCCCTCCCGCGTTGATCGATACGTTCGAGCCGGTGATGCAGGAGGAATGCCGCCATATCCTGCTGTTCGCCAACTGGCTGGCGTGGCACCGCGCCACCATGCCGCTGTGGAAGCGCCCGTGGTTCGAGGCGCGTGTGATCGGCGTGTGGTTCTTCCTGCTGTACGAGCGGCTGGGCATGGTCACCACCTTCGATGCCGATGGCAACAAGCACGAGCAGGACAACAACTTTACCGTAAATGGCACCAAGGAAGTAGCCGATATTGATGTGCCGCTGCGCGACATGATCGATATCTGCCTGATCGAGAACGAACGCCGCTTCTCGGGTTACGATCCGCGCCTGCTGCGGCCGAAACTCGCACCCAACCTTGCGCGCTTCATCCGGCTGTTCCTCAAGCGCACGCCCAATTCAGCCAGCCTTGAAAGCCAGCCCGGCGCGGCATGAGCCATCTACCCCTTTGCGCCCATGGGCCTTGCCATGGGCGCAAAGGCGGGAAGAGTTCAGCCCAGCGTAGGCACGGCGGGCCCTGCGCCAAAATCAAGCTGGCCCAGATAGGCGACCCGGGTTGCGGGCACGATCTCGCCAATCCGTCCGCCTTCGATGTGGGCATAGGCGGAGACCTTGCTTTCCTCTTCATCGGATGAATTGATGGCCAGACCTACGAATTCCTTGCCGGATTCATCGCGCAACTGCCATACGTCGCCCCGCACCACGGCATCATATTCATAACGGAAGCCGGGCAGGATTTTCGTCAGCAGCAATGGCATGACGGCGGTTACATCCAGTGCGGTACGAACGAATGCCGAGCAGGCGTCGTCAGGCACGAAATAGCCCTTCGTCTTGGCTGCCATCATGATCAGGCCGGGCGTTGAGCCGCTGGCCGAGATCTGGCGGCTGCGGATGACGATCTTCTGCTCGTCACGCGATTTTTCGGAGGTGATCATCACCGTGCCGACGGGGGCGGCCAGCAGGTCGGGCACGACGGTCATCTGACTTAGGGGGAGGGTGGCGAGTGTGGTCATTCTTGCTGTCTCCATCACGGTACGGACCATTAGTACAGTGGCATGGACTGTGCGCCCCGTTCCGTTTCATGACAACCATGCGCCCGCCCATGTGTTTCATGCTGCATGGCACACGCGCGTGACATGCGTGGCAGAACTGTCCCGATCTGCGTGCAGGCGCGGTAATGTTGATCTGTCGAGGCAGGTGTTCCCATGTAGATGTGAAACACCATGGAGCACGCACCATGGCATGCAACGGGAGAGAAGTCAGATGTCGGTTTACATGAAGAAGAGTCTTGTGGCGCTGGCCATCGGGGTCATGCTTGCAGGGAGTGCCGGGGCCGCGCAGGCACGTGGGCAGTCAGGCGGCAGTACTGCTGGCGGTTACATGCCGGGCGAGACGGCAGGCCAGAGTGCTGCTGCTGGCGTATCGCGCTACAGCGCGCCGGAAACAGGCGCAGGCGGCGATATGCCGCAGTTCGGTCAGGAAGGCAACGGTGAAGCCGACCAGATGACCGGTGCGATGATGATGCCCGGTTCCGCTTCCGGTAGCCGTGCCCCCGGCATGACGGATGGCAGTTATTCCAATATGAATATCGGTGGCGAGGACAGCGCCCTGCTGCCCGGCGTCAACTGAACACGGCAACGCGGACCGGCCCCTGCGGGCCGTCTGTAACAACCGGCCATTTGGATCATGGGTGACCGAAATGACCGTACATTCCCCTGCTTCCCCACGGCTGCCCGTGCGCTACAGCTGGGAAACCCGTTGGCTGCACTGGCTGACCGCTGTGCTGGTGATCGAACAGTTTGCCGTGGGGCAGGTGGGCTGGCACCTCCTTGACCACGGGTTGCCGTTGCGTGCCTTCCTTGTAACGACCCATACGTCTTTGGGCGTGGTGCTGGCGGCCGTATTCGTGACCCGCATTGCGTGGGGCCTGACCGGGGGGCGAGCTATTCGCTTTCCTGTCATAACCTTTCAGGAACGCGTGGCGCGGAGCATGCACCGGGTGCTGTATCTGCTGCTGGGGGGTGAAATCATATTTGGCTACATGGCGCGCTGGTCTGCCGGTCGCCCGGTAATGGCCTTTGGCGTGCCGATCAATTCGCCTTTTCCTGTCCTGATACGCGGAACGCATTCCTTTTTCGCATGGTTACATCACTGGAATGCATGGTTACTGGTTGTTGTGGTGCTTTTGCATGCGGGTGCCGCCCTGTACCATCTGTGCGTCCACCGTGACCGGATATTCCAGCGCATGTTACCTTGATTGGGCCTGATATAAATGGGCCTTTGTGTAAATTCCTATGGAATTGCAATTCACTGGATAAGTGTAACATATACAAGTATAAATATAGGAATATAAACCTATAACTTGTTATGAAGAGGCTATTGCGTGCTGGTGAAATGGTTGACCGCTATGCACTTTTTGCAGAAATTCGTAACATATCGCTATTAGAGTGGTCACCAATATTTTTTTGTTGCATATGAGAAGAATGTTTACTAACATCTGGTTAATCTCAGCAAATAAAAAATAAAACAGCTGAATCGCCTGTTTTGATGTCCCTGTTGTAGGCGGTTAATGCCATATAATTTTTCGCATTTTTCCCATGCGGCGTCAGATATTATCCAAAATCTGCCGATTGTTGTTATGGTAATGGCCGCTCAAAAATGGAAACCATGAGCAATCATATTTATGAATTGAGGGTTTATAATCCCTTCCTGCTTGCTGGCGCGTTCATTGTCTGCCTGGCCGGTGCGTGGATTACCATGCGCCTGGTTGTTCGTGTGTCGGAAACCGCGGGCAGGCAGCGTATCGGCTGGTATTTCCTTGCGGCTATGGCGGGTGCCAGCTTTGTGTGGTGCACGCATTTCGCCGCCATGCTGGCTTATAACTGCAGTGCCAGTGTCCATCTTGATCCGTTCGAGACGGTACTGTCCTTGCTGGCCATGTTTATAGCCATTCCATTCGCGATCATGGCGGCGGTCCGTCTGCATGGCCGTGGTGGCTGCCTGCTGGGTGGTGTGATCCTCGGGCTCGGCATCGCCAGCATGCACTACATCGGCATGCTCGCCTATCATGTGGATGCCCTGGTGGTATGGAACCCGTGGCTGGTTGGCCTGTCGGTCGTGATCGGCATCGGGCTGTCGGTGGTTGCGCTTACGCTTGCGCTGCAAAGCGCAAGCCTGCACCGCCAGGTCGAGATGACGCTTGCCATGGTCGGTGCCGTGGCCGGGCTGCATTTCACCGGTATGGCCGCCATGCATATCGTAGCCCAGCCCCACATGGACATGACGGGCGACAGCGTCCAGTTCCAGGCCATCGGTTTTGCGGTTATCGGCGGCTCCATGCTGACGATCATCGCCGGGATCGCCTGCTACGTGATTGACGGCAGCCTGCGGCAGGATTCCTACCGCGAACTGCACCGCATGGCGATGTCGGATGCGTTGACGGGGCTGCCCAACCGCATCAGTTTCAATGAACGGCTGGAGCAGGAAGTCGCGATGGCCGACCAGAGCGGCCAGCAGTTCGCGCTGATCGGTATCGACCTGAACAAATTTAAGGAAATCAATGATACCCGTGGCCATGCGGCAGGCGATGTTGTCCTGATCACGCTTGCGGAGCGTTTCAGCGCCCTGCTGGGTAAGGGGGAGTTCGTGGCCCGTCTGGGTGGGGATGAGTTCATTGCCATCCATCGCACTTCCGACCGTGCCGAACTGCATGATTTTGTCGAGCGCATCCGGCATGCGCTCAACCAGCCCATTCCCATTGATGATTATATCGTAACCAGTGGGGGCAGTATCGGTGTTGCGGTCTATCCGGTCGATGCGAAGGACAGTGAAACCCTGATCTCGCGTGCGGACCTGGCCATGTATCGTGCCAAGACCGACCCGCACGAGACCGTATGGTATTACGAAAGCTCGCTTGACCGGAATATCTGCGTCCGTCGTGCCCTGGGTGAGGATCTGAAGAAAGCCATGGCGGAAGGTCAGCTTTCGCTGTTCTTCCAGGTTCAGACCGTGGTCGCCACGGGTGCGGTATCGGGCTACGAGGCCCTGCTGCGCTGGGAACATCCGGTGCGTGGCGCCATTGCGCCAGAGGAGATACTGGAGCTTGCTGATGAGCACGGCCTGATCATCCAGTTGGGTGAATGGGTGCTGGATCGTGCCTGCCATGCCGCAGTGAAGTGGGACGGGAATGTGCGCGTTGCGGTCAACATGTCCGCCACCCAGTTTCTCCAGCTCGGTTTTGACCAGATCGTGGCTAATACCCTTGCCAGCAGTGGCCTGCCCGCTGACCGGTTGGTTATCGAGATCAGTGAAGCCACGGTGCAGCGTGACCGCCGCCGTGCGCTTGCCATGGCGCACAAGGTGCATGCGCTGGGGGTACGTCTGGCGCTTGATGAGTTCGGTGGCCCGCATTCCGTCCTGTCGATGCTGTGCGACTTCCCGTTCGACAAGATCAAGATTGACCGTTCCATCATGCAGAAGGTGGATACCGATCCTGCCATGGCCGAACTGGTCCGTTCGGTCCTGGTGGCGGGGCATGCGCTGCGTATTTCCGTGCTGGCGCAGGGAATCGAGACGGCGGCCCAGCTTGCTGTGGTATCGGCCAAAGGGTGTGACGAAGGACAGGGCTACCTGCTGGGCCTTCCGGATCAGGTGGTAGCCGTGCCTCTCCGGTCCCCGGCCTGATGATGCACATGGCATGCGCCAGGTCTTTGCTGGCCGCCTGCTATGGGCAGTAGCCCTTTCGCTTTTCTGTCATCCCGAGATCTGAGCGTCCCGGAACCCCTCATGAAACAGTACGAGCATGTAATGAACCTACATGAAGCACCCCTGACGACTGAAGAAAAACCGGCCGACCGTGAACTGGACATGACTGCTGATGTCAGCCTGCAGCTTCTAGAGCAGGCGACGGACGGCGTTGTCATCATTAACGAACGCAACGAGGTGGTATTCTTCAATCCGGCTGCGGAAAAGTTGTGGGGCTTTACCGAAAGCGAAGTGCTGGGTCGCAATGTCAGTTGCCTCGTACCTTCCGTCTACCGTGGCGATCATGACAGCTATATCTACAAGAACCGCAAGACCGGCGTGAACCGCATTGTCGGTACCTCGCGTGAGGTCACGTTCGAGAACAAGGCCGGGGATTACATCTCGGGTGAGATGTCGATTTCCACAGCCCTGCTCGGCCCGGAGAAGAAACGCTATTACATGGCCTTCATGAAGGGCGTGACCGAGGAGAGCCACCGCCGCAAGCTGCTGGACCTGCAGAATACGGTGTTCCAGGCCATCTCTAACGACATGCAGGTGGAGGACGTGGCCGATCTGGTATGCCGCGAAGTGGAAAGCTTCGTGCCCAATACCGTATCCGTCATCATGCTGCTTGATGAGAACAACCGGCTGAGCATCCTGTCCGGTCCCGGCCTGCCACGCCGCTATGCTGCCGCACTTGAGAACATGTCGCTGACCGAAGGCGACCTTGCAGCGTTGGGCAATGACCTGTCGGAAGCCAACTCCATCGTATGGGACAGCTACCGCTCGCTTGGCATCTCGCTGGGGCTGCATAACTGCTGGGCATCAGCAATCAAGTCGCGCAACGGGCGGATTTCGGGCATTTTCGCACTGTATTCGCGCAACCAGTACAAACTGAGCGACTGGCCTCAGAAGATCGTAAGTGGGTGCGTGCCGTTCTGTAGCGTGGTGATTGAGAACTACGAAGCCCAGCAGCACATCTCGCAACTGGCCAACCATGATTCCCTGACCGGTTTCCTCAACCGCACGGCGATCCACAAGATCATCAAGTCAATGATCGACCGCCCGGGCGATAACCAGTTCGCGGTCTTCATGATTGATATCGACCGCTTTCGTGACATTAACGATACCCTGGGCCACATGAATGGCGACGCCTTCCTGCGCGCCATTGCCGAGCGGCTCAAGATGATGTCGCGCAGTAACTACATCCTCAGCCGCTCGGGGGGGGACGAGTTCATCATTGTCGTGCCCGACAGTGATGAGGAAAGGGCAACCATCTTTGCCGAAAGCCTGATCAAGGCCATGCAGGAACCCATCGAGATCGCGGGTAACCTGCTGGTTGTATCCCTTGGCATCGGCATCAGCCTGTTCCCCGAGAACGGGCCGGACGGGGAATCCCTGCTTGGCCATGCCGAGATTGCCATGCGCCGGTGCAAGAAGGAATCCCGTGGCGGGTACTGTGTGTCCAGCACCGCAGACAATCGCGCCGCACAGGACCGCCTGCTGCTGGGTTCCGCGCTGCGTGAATCCCTGGCCAAAGGCATGCTCAACCTGCACTACCAGCCGCAGATCGATATCCAGACCGGGCGCCTGTATGGTGTTGAGGCGCTGTCGCGATGGAACCACCCCACGCTGGGCAACATCTATCCCTCGCGCTTCATTGCCGTGGCGGAAGATACTGGCCAGATCGAGACGATTGGCACATGGTCGCTGGAGGAGGCGACGCGTCAGATCCTGGAGTGGGAAAGCAAGGGCCTGCATGTTCCCACCGTTTCGGTCAACCTTTCCGCCGCGCATTTCCGCAATCGTGGGCTTCCCGCGCTGATCGAGCGGATTCTCAAGGAGCGCAGGCTCTCGCCCGAGCGTCTGTGTGTTGAAATCACGGAAAGCGTGATGATGGATGAAAACGAGGATACGATGGCCGGCCTTGCCGCCATCCGCAACCTTGGAGTCGGTCTGTCGATGGACGATTTCGGTACGGGATATTCCAGCCTGTCGCGCCTGACGCGCCTGCCATTGACCGAGATCAAGATTGATCGCAGCTTCATCATGAACCTTGAGCATGATCCCAATGCTCAGGCTGTTACAACTGCGGTAATCGGCATCGGCAACCGCCTGGGCATGACGGTCGTGACCGAGGGTGTGGAGACCGAGGCCCAACTCAAGTTGCTGCAGGGGCTGAACTGCGATGTGGTACAGGGCTACCTGTTTGCCCGCCCCATGGCGCCGGGGGACCTGTTGGAGTGGTCACGCGGGGCTGGTCGCCTGCTGGAGGCCAGTATAAGCGAGGCCACGGCGCGCGAAGGCGGACAGACGACATAAACCCTGCCATGATCACATGGCTGCCTCTTTATCCCGGTACCTGGTTGGAAACAGGTGTTCATCATTTTGGATTACCATGAAACCCAAGAATTCCATTCCTCTACCCGCCGCTGAAACCATTCCTGACATTAGTTTCGAACTGCTTAGTCAGGCAAAGGATGGCATGGTCATCATTGATGACCACAATACGATCCTCTATGCCAACCCGGCAGCCGAGACATTATGGGGGTATGACCCGGGTGTGCTGGCGGGCAAACCGGTCAGCGAACTGCTTGCGGCGTCGGTTGAAAACAGCCGCCTGCCATTCAGCATGGAAGCGCCGGACAGCACGCAGGAGCCTGTTGCGGGCGAGGTCACGTTCGAGAACCGTAGCGGCGATTACATCTCTGCCGAGGTCAGCCTGAGTGCAGCCAGAGTTGGGGCGTCGGGCCGGAATTACCGGCTGATGATGGTGCGCGGCATTACCGGTGCGGGCCATCGCAGCCGGGTGATGGAACTGCAGAACACGGTTTTCCGCTCGCTTTCCAGCGAAATCCAGATCCAGGACGTGGCCGACATGGTCTGCCGCGAAGTGGAAGTGCTGGTGCCCAACTCGGTCGCCGTACTGATCCTGCTGGATGAGCAGAACCGTCTGCGTATCCTGTCCGGCCCCGGCATGCCGCGCCGCTTTGCCGCAGCACTGGAAGAGATGCGCCTGACGGAGGCAGACATCGCGGCACTGGCTAATGACCTGAATGAGGCCACCACCATCGTGTGGGACAGCTATCGCTCCGTTGGCATCTCGCTGGGGCTGCACCATTGCTGGGCGTCGGCCATCCGTACGCGTAATGGTCGCATTACCGGCATCTTTGCGCTGTATTCGCGTTCCGAGCGTAATCGTGGGGAATGGCCAGCGCAGATCGTGAGCAGCTGCGTGCCCTTCTGTGGTGTGCTGATCGAGCAGCATGAGGCGCGCCAGCACATCTCACAGCTGTCCAATTTTGATCCGCTGACGGGTTTCCTCAACCGTACCGCCGTGCATAAGGTAATCCGGTCCATGATCGGCCAGCCCGGTGACAACCACTTCGCGCTGTACATGATTGATATCGACCGCTTCCGCGATATCAATGATGCGCTGGGCCATATCAATGGCGACGGGTTCCTCAAATCCGTGTCGGAGCGGCTGAAGGGTGTCTCACGCAGCAACTACGTACTCAGCCGGTCCGGTCCGAACGAATTCCTGATCATCGTGCCGAACACCCGCAAGGAAGATGCGGTCAAGTTCGCCACCATGCTGCATGATTCCGTCAAGCAGCCGATCGAGATCGGCGGCAACATGATCGTGCCCACGCTGGGTATCGGCATCAGTGTCTTCCCCGAAAACGGGCCGGATGGCGAATCCCTGCTCAGCTACGCCGAGCAGGCCATGCGCCATGCCAAGCGCGCGGGCCTGGGCATGACCCACCTTGCCCGTTCGGAAGATAACAAGGCGGCGCAGGACCGGCTGCTGCTGGGGTCTGCCCTGCGTGAATCCCTTGCCAAAGGGCTGCTCAACCTGCATTACCAGCCGCAGGTCGACGTACGTAACAACACGCTGTATGGCGTGGAGGCGCTCTCGCGGTGGAACCATCCCACTCTGGGCAACATCTATCCCTCACGCTTCATTGCGGTGGCGGAGGAGACCGGCCAGATCGAGGCGATCGGCACATGGTCACTTGAACGCGCTGTGCAGCAGATACTGGAATGGGATGCCCATGGCGTGCATGTGCCCACCGTTGCGGTCAACCTGTCGGCTGGGCATTTCCGCAATCGTAACCTGCCCGGTTTTATTGCCCGCCTGCTCAATGACAGTAAACTGGAACCGCATCGCCTGACGGTGGAGATTACCGAAAGCGTCATGATGACGGAAAACGAGGATACGAACATGGTCCTGCAGGCCATCCGTAACCTCGGCGTAGCCCTGTCCATGGATGATTTCGGCACGGGATATTCCAGCCTGTCGCGCCTGCCGCTGACCGAGATCAAGATCGACCGTAGTTTCATCATGAACCTTGAGCATGATGCTAATGCACAGGCGGTCACTACCGCTGTGATCGGCATTGGTGGCCGTCTGGACATGACGGTGGTGACGGAAGGGGTGGAAACCATTCGCCAGCTTGACCTGCTGTGCCAGCTCGGGTGTGACGTGGTGCAGGGTTATCTGTTTGCCCGGCCCATGACGCCGGACAAGTTGGAGGAGTGGATTCGTGATGGCAGGCTGGCGGCCGTGCTGAAGGAAGCAAAGGAGACTTCGGTCGCCATTCCTTCAGGCGAGTGAGCCTATTGTCCGCACGTAGTGCCAATGCACCCCGGTCCGCATGGATCGGGGTGTTTTTGTATCCGGGGTGCATATGGTTTCATGTATTGGCCCGAACGGTTTGCACGCTGGCGGGTGCATGCCATACATCGAATGACCGGCATGTGGGGTCACGCAGCATCTGGCCCACCACGCCATCCGTTGCCCGTATCCCGCCCTTGGGCTGCGGGACATGACCACAGGATATGTCCATGACCCTCCCCGTTTTTGATCTGTGCCTGAAAAATGGCAGCGTTGTCCTGCCTGATGCCACGGTCGTGACCGATGTGTACGTGCGTGATGGACGCATTGCCCGCATTGGCGGGCAGGGTGATGCGGGGCGTGTGATCGATTGCACGGGGCTGACCATCCTGCCCGGCGTGATTGATACGCAGGTCCATTTCCGTGAACCCGGCCTGACTGGGGCGGAAGACCTGGCAACGGGCAGCATGGCCGCCGTTATGGGTGGTGTGACTGCCGTGTTCGAGATGCCCAATACAAAGCCCGCGACCGACTGCCCCGAAGCCGTGGTGAGCAAGCTGGAACATGCGCGTGGGCGCATGTGGTGTGACCATGCCTTTTATGTTGGCGCCACGACCGATAATGCCGATCGCTGCGGGGAGCTGGAAATGTTACCCGGCACGGCGGGGATCAAGATCTTTATGGGCTCATCCACCGGCAACTTGCTGGTATCGGATGATGGCGTGCTGGAGCGTGTGCTGCGCTCGGGCCGCCGTCGTGTGGCCATCCATGCCGAGGACGAGAGCCGCCTGCATGAACGCCTGTCCGAACGCAGGCCGGGCGATCCGTCCTCCCACCCCGTATGGCGCGATGATGAGACGGCGCTGCGGGCTACGCGGCGTATCGTGCACCTGGCGCGGCGCACGGGGCGGCGCATTCATGTGCTGCATATCACCACGCCTGCCGAACTGGAATTCCTGTCAGGCCACAAGGATATCGCCAGTTGCGAGGTAACCCCCCAGCACCTGACGCTGGCGGGAGAGGAAGCCTATGCTGAACTGGGTACGCTGGCGCAGATGAACCCACCCATTCGTGGCCGGGCATGGCGTGACGGGCTGTGGTACTGGCTGGGGCAGGGGGTACCCGACATCATCGGTTCCGATCATGCCCCCCACACGTTGGAAGCCAAGCAGCGCAGCTATCCTGAAACGCCTTCAGGCATGCCCGGCGTGCAGACCCTGCTGCCGCTCATGCTGGATCACGTGGCCCATGGGCGTCTGTCGCTGCGCCGGGTGGTGGACATGACATCTGCCGGCCCGCAGCGGCTGTTCGGGCTGGTGCGCAAGGGGCGTATCGCGGTGGGATATGATGCCGATTTCTCGGTAGTGGACCTTGCCGCGCGCTGGACGGTGCAGCAGGAATGGCTGGCCTCGAAATGTGGCTGGTCGCCGTTTGTCGGGCGGGAACTGATGGGCCGCCCCATGGGTACGATCATTCGTGGCAATGTGGTGATGTGGGAAGGTCAGCTTGCCCCGACCGCACAGGGCGCGCCGCTGCTGTTCGAGGCCACGGATCGCCCGCAGGGCGCGTGAGTGGCATGACCTGCCGATAGAAAGCGATAAAAGTTTTTGGGTGTCGCCTTTTTTCAAAAAGGCGACGTTCCTGAAGCTTTTTGGAAAAAGCTTTACCAAAAACTTCTTTATGTTTTTGAAGGGTATGGCGTTGAGCCGTCCTGCTAGATGACATGCGGGCAGGACACGGGCATCGACCGATCCGTAAGAAACTATTATTTTTTAAGGGAATTGAATGGTGCCCAAGGGCGGGATCGAACCACCGACACTGCGATTTTCAGTCGCATGCTCTACCAACTGAGCTACTTGGGCACCGGGCCGTCTGTCCGGCTTAATCAGAGCAACCAAGGCCGCTCTGACGTTGGACAAGCGTTTAACCTACCTCATCATCGGGATCAACCCGTCTTGTGTATTTTTCATCCGCTTCGGATGGAATCTCTGTCGAGGGAACGCGGTACTGGCCGGAAAACCAGCGGCCAAGGTCCACATCCGCGCAGCGGCGCGAGCAGAACGGCCGGTAACGCGCCTGCGCGGGCTGACCGCAGATGGGGCAGGAGGGCAGGGTTGTCGTGGGTTCAGTCATGACCAAATCTCCAGCCATTGGCAGGTAGCGCCGGGTCGGTAACAGGGTGCAGCACGCGGCCCGTTAGCCGCACGAAATCCGCTACCCAGCCCGGATGGGCCTGCATCAGTCGCATGATGGCATGGCCACAGGCCAGAGTTACGGGCTGTCCCGTCGGCGGCATGCCACGATAGACCTGCATCTGCCCGCGCAGGGCACTGAGCACCCGCCCTTCGGGTGAATGCAACAGTTCATGCAGTGGCGGATGCACGCGTGGGCGTACGATTTCCGCAAGCCCCAGCGCGGTAAAGCCGAGGAAGCGCGGGCGTAGCGGATCCTCTTTCAGCACGGTCTCCACCGTTTCCGTCAGGGCGCGGCGCTTGCGTATGGCCAGACCCGCCACATCCACAATGATCGCCCCCGACAGGTTGCGCAGGCGCAACTGGCGCAGCAGGTCGGGCAGGGCATCACGGTTGGCGGCGAACTGCGCGGTCTGCTTGGGGCGGCGGTCCATGCTGGCGGCTCCGCCATCCATGTCGATCGCAACCAGTGCCGGTGTGGGGGTAATGCTGGCCGACATACCGCCGGGCAGGGCTACGACCGGGTCTTCCAGCGCATCAACCCGTGCGCGGATATCGCTGTCGAATGCGGCCCCCGAGCGTGTTAGGCGGGGATGGAGGTTGGCGGGCAGCGCTGCGGCAATGGCAGCATCATCAAGGACAATGGGCGCATCAGGGTAGGACCGGGCCAGCCGCTCCAGCGGGGTCGGGCCGCAGCGCAGCAGGCTGGGTTCGGACCCACCGGGCAGGTCGGGCGGGAGGTTGCGCGCACCCAGTCGCACCCCCTTGCCGCCCTGTGCGCTGCGGGTCACGCTAACCAGTACCGTCTGGCCCTGTGTCAGTGGACCCAGCCCTTCCGAATCGGGCAGGAATCCGGCATGTTCCAGCCCCGGCAGGGTAATGAAGGTGCCCCCAAGGGCCGGTACGTGCGCACTGACACGTGCACGGTAGATATCGCCCACGCCATCGGCCATGTCCGGCCGCCATAGTGCGAAATCAAGCAGGCTGTCCCTGTCGGTTACGGCAATGCGGACCTCTCCGGGGCTGCTGCTGGCGCAGATGCGCATGCTCACCGCAGCCAGCACCCCTTCTGCCCGCGCAGCATCTGTGCCGTCTCGAACAGGGGAAGGCCCACAATGCCGCTATAGCTGCCCGACATGAACCGCACAAACGCCGCTGCATGGCCCTGTATGGCATAGCCGCCAGCCTTGCCCTGCCAGTCCCCCGCTTCGATCAGCGCATCGATCTGCCGTGGGGTCAGGCGCGCGAAGGCGACCGTGCTGGCCACCAGTCGGTTGCCCGCGCGCCCGTCCTTCCATGCGGCGGTGGGACGCAGGGCTACGGCGGTAAAAACGGTATGACGCCGCCCAGAAAGCAGGTTAAGGCAGGCGCGTGCCGTTGCCGCATCCTCTGCCTTGGGCAGGATGCGCCGACCCAGGGCAACAACGGTGTCGGCTGCAAGGACGAGAGCCGGAATATCCATCAGGCCTGCCACATGATCGGCCTTTTCCATCGCAAGGCGCTGGGCATATGGCCGGGGCAGTTCGTCGCGTCGGGGTGTTTCATCAAGATCGGCCGGGCACACCCGGTCGGGAATGATCCCGATCTGGCGCAGGAGTTCAAGCCTGCGGGGCGAGGCCGAGCCAAGGATAAGTTGCGCGCCCGCATCCGCCCCGGTGGGAGCGGTGTTTTCGGTCATGACCGGCAAGGGCGGCTTACTTGAAGCGGAAGGTGATGCGACCCTTTGTCAGGTCATAGGGCGTCATTTCCACGTTCACGCGGTCACCCGCCAGTACGCGGATACGGTTCTTGCGCATCTTGCCGCTGGTATGCGCCAGGATGGTATGCTCATTATCCAGTGTAACGCGGAACATGGCGTTGGGCAGCAGTTCGGTAACTGTGCCGCTGAACTCAATCATGTCTTCTTTCGACATCGTGTCCTTCAATCATCAAGGTTTGCCGTCCTGCGGCAAGGGCTGCACGCAGTACGGTTGGTTTATGTGGGGATGCACGCGGTCCGGGTCAAGCTCCGTTGTGCGCGTGCATCAGGCTGTCAAGCCGGATCGACACGCTTAGCGCATGGGCATCAAGGCCTTCCGCCTCGGCCAGGCTTACGGCGGCGGGCCCGATTTCACGTAGCGACTCGGCCTGTGCTTCAATGAACGTGGTGCGTTTGATAAAGTCGAACACCGACAGGCCGGATGAGAAACGCGCCGTGCGACTGGTTGGCAGCACATGGTTCGGACCACCGACATAATCGCCAATGGCTTCGGGACAGTACCGTCCGATGAAGATCGCGCCCGCGTGTCGCACCCGCTCGAAAACCGGCTCAGGTGTGTCCACCATCAGTTCCAGATGTTCGGGTGCGATCTCGTTTACAAGGTCTGCCGCCTCATCAAGGTTGCGTACGGTCATGATCGCGCCGTGGGCATCCCAGCTGGCACGGGCGATTTCGGCACGCGGCAGGGTTTCAAGCTCGGTCGCGACGGCGCGTGCGACCCTGTCCGCCAGATCTGCATTGGGCGTGATCAGGATGGACTGGGCCATGGGGTCATGTTCCGCCTGCGCCAGCAGGTCGAGGGCGATGGCGCGTGGGTCATTGTTGGCATCGGCTATCACCACGACTTCCGATGGGCCGGCAATGCTGTCGATTCCCACCTTGCCGAACACCTGCCGCTTGGCTTCGGCCACATAAGCGTTGCCCGGACCCACCACGCGGTCAACCGGGGCGATGGTGGCCGTGCCGTAGGCCATGGCGCCTACGGCCTGCGCTCCACCCACGCGGTAGATTTCGGTCACGCCCGCGCGGCGGGCCGCCGCCAGTACCAGCGGGTTGAGCACGCCATCAGGTGTTGGTACGCACATGGCAATGCGCCCCACGCCTGCCACATGGGCGGGGATGGCGTTCATTAGCACGGAAGAAGGATAGGCCGCCTTGCCACCGGGCACGTAAAGGCCAACCGAATCCAGAGCCGTCCAGCGCATGCCCAGCGTAACCCCGGCACCATCCACGTAACGCAGGTCGGCGGGCATCTGCGCGCGGTGGAAGGATTCAATACGGGTGGCGGCTACTTCAAGGGCCGCCAGCAGTTCGGTCGGCACCTTGGCGCAGGCGGCCTCGATCTCGGCTTCGGTAATGCGCAGGGTGGCGGGGGTGACACGGGTGCGGTCAAAGCGGTTGGTGAATTCGCACAGGGCTTCATCACCACGCGCGCGCACGGCGGCCAGGATCTCGGTTACCGGGCCATCAACGCGGGCGGTGTCGCTGTCACGGTCAGCCAGCAGTGCTGCAAACTGGGCACGGAAGTCGGGCTGCGTGGTATCGAGGCGCTTCATGCCTGCTGGTCCTTGGCTTGCGCTGTGCCAGAGGCCAGCGCCGTACGGAATCGGTTGATGATGGCGGTAATGCGCTCGGGCTGGGTCTTGAGCGCCGTACGGTTCACGATCAGGCGGCTGGTGATGTGGGCGATGGTGTGCGTTTCTTCCAACCCGTTGGCGCGCAGGGTGGAGCCGGTATCCACCAGGTCCACGATCAGGTGCGAAAGGTCAAGCACCGGGGCCAGTTCCATCGCGCCATGCAGGTGGACGATGCTGGCGTTGATGCCCCGCGCCGCGAAATGCCGCCGCGTCAGGGCGGGGTACTTGGTCGCCACCCGTACCTGTGAGAGGCGGTTGGGGTTGTCTTCGCGCCCTGTGCGGTCCTTGGGCTGGGCGATGGAAATGCGGCACCCGCCAATCCCCAGGTCAAGTGGGGCATAGATTTCGGGGTAGTCGAACTCCATCAGCACATCCGCGCCGCAGATGCCGACCTGTGCGCCGCCAAAGGCCACGAAGGTCGCGACATCGAACGAGCGCACGCGCACCACGTCTATGCCGGGGTCGTTGGTTTCAAAGCGCAGCAGGCGGCTTTTCTCGTCATTGAAGTCCGGTCCGGGCACGATGCCCGCCATATGCAGAAGCGGCGCCGCAGCTTTGAGGATACGGCCCTTGGGCAGGGCCAGTATCAGCGGGCTATCCGTTTGCGGAACGGCGTTGTGGGCCGGTGACAGGACGGTCAATGCATTCTCCGACATGAAGGCACGCACCCCCACAATACAGGGCACGCCTTTGGTGACATGCGCGCATACCACATTCAGCCATCATGCAGGAAGGGCAGTTTTCTCGGGGCAGCGGCCCGTCAGCCCGAAACGCGCTCGATATGCGCGCCACACTGCGCCAGCTTGCGTTCCACCGCTTCATATCCCCGGTCCAGGTGGTAGACACGGCTCAGGATCGTCTCGCCATGGGCGGCAAGCCCCGCAAGGATGAGCGAGAACGAGGCCCGCAGGTCAGTTGCCATGACCGGCGCGCCCGAGAGCGAGTGCACGCCCCGGATAATGGCCGAGGAACCATGTACGTTGATGCGCGCACCCATGCGGTTGAGTTCGGGTACATGCATGAAGCGGTTTTCGAAAATGGTTTCGGTCACCATGGATGCCCCTTCGGCTACCGAGAGCAGCGCCATGAACTGGGCCTGCATGTCGGTCGGGAAGCCGGGATAGGGCTCGGTCATGATATCGACCCCGCGCAGCGCGCCGGTGCGCTGCACACGTACGGCACCTTCTTCCTGCACCATTTCCACGCCAGCTTCCTCCAGCGCGCGCACCACGGCGCCAAGGTGCTCGATCTGCCCGCCAACCAGCCGCAGTTCACCCCCGGTAATGGCGGCGGCACAGGCATAGGTGCCGCATTCGATCCGGTCGGGCATGACACGGTAACGCGCACCATGCAGCCCTTCTACCCCGTCAATCACCAGCTTGCCGGTGCCAATGCCGGTAATCCGCGCTCCCATGGCGTTGAGGCAGCCGACAAGATCCCCGATTTCGGGCTCGCGCGCGGCATTGACGATCTCGGTCCGCCCTTTTGCCAGAGTTGCGGCCATGAGCAGGTTTTCCGTGGCTCCGACCGAGGCGAACGGCAGGATTACCCGCTCGCCCTTCAGTCCGTTCGGGGCTTCGGCATGGATATAGCCGTTCTCGAGCGTGATTTTCGCGCCCAGCGTTTCCAGCGCCTTGAGGTGCATGTCTACCGGGCGGGTGCCGATGGCGCAGCCACCGGGCAGGGACACGCGCGCTTCCCCACAACGGGCCAGTAGCGGGCCGAGCACCAGGATGGAGGCGCGCATCATGGACACGATATCGTACGGGGCTTCGGTATTGGTAATGGCACCGCCTACCGCCAGCGTGCCGCCATCGCCGTTCACATCCTCCACATCCAGCCCATGCTGCGCGAGCAGCCTGCGCATGGTACGGATATCGGCAATGCGGGGCACGTTGTCCAGCACCAGGCGTTCGGGAGTGAGCAGTCCCGCCACCAGCAGCTTGAGGGCGGAATTCTTCGCCCCGCCAATAACAATGTCCCCACGCAGCGGGTGGCCACCGTGAATAATGAAACGGTCCATGATATGCGCTTCCTGCCCTTACATACGCGGAGGGGCGACGCCAACCTGCCCCATGTATTTGCCCTTGCGGTCGGCGTAGCTGACTTCACATGGCGATGCGCCCTGGAAGAACAGGAACTGGCAGATCCCCTCATTGGCGTAGATGCGCGCGGGTAGGGGGGTGGTGTTGCTGATCTCGATCGTGACCTGGCCTTCCCATTCCGGCTCCAGCGGGGTCACGTTCACGATGATGCCGCAGCGCGCATAAGTGGACTTGCCTAGGCAGACCACCAGCGTGTCACGCGGTATGCGGAAATACTCGACCGTATGCGCCAGCACGAAGCTGTGCGGCGGGATGGTGCAGCATGCGCCCCGTCGGGTGACGAAGCTGTTCTCGGCAAAGTTCTTGGGATCGACCACCGCGTTGTCCACATCGGTGAAAATCTTGAATTCGTTGGCAACCCGCGCATCGTAGCCATAGGAGGACAGGCCGAAGGAGATCACGCCCTCGCGGCTCTGCTTTTCCACGAAGGGCTCGATCATGCCCTGTTCCGTGGCCATGCGGCGAATCCACGTATCAGGCATTATTGGCATGGAATCCCTTCCCTTGGCATGAGTGGCGCGGGCACACGCGCCGCAGGCCGATCCCTAACGAAGTGACCGCCCGACCGCAACCGCCAATCACGCTTCGTTGCGGGATATGTCGTGGCCCGCAGGCGGTGTGGGTCCATCGGTCGGGGCGGCGCGGGCGCGACTCTGCTGCTTGCGGCGGCGCAGGTTGGCGCGCAGGGCCTCGGCCTCGCGCTGCTGGCGGCTGCGCCGGGCTTCTTCTGCCCGGTCGGTCAGGCGGGGTGTGTCTGGCCGTTCGGTCATGGTGCGTGTTTCGTCAGGCTGGAGGAAGCCCGCCCCGAATGGGGCGAGGCGCGGGATCAGACTGTAGTGGGGGCTGTGGCAGGGGCTGCGGGTTTTGTATCCGGCCGGGTGTCGTCGTCATGCGCGATGCCGCAGCGTGCCAGCAGTTCGCGCAGGCCCACTACAACGGGGAAAATCTCCACATTGCGGTCATGGCCCACTTCATTCCATGCCGCCTGCTCCAGTTCCACGATTTCCTTGTCCTCAAGGAAGATGCGGTTGGTGAACCAGCCGAGCGCCGGCCAGATCAGGTCGATCAGCAGCGGGGTCTGCGGGCGCAGGATGGACAGCAGGCCAAAGGATTGGGTCACGCGCTGTTCCTTGTCCACCGGCACGTAGGCGGTCCACAGATCCATGATCAGGTCACCGTCCTTATCGGTGATGCGCAGGGTCTGGTACGGGTATTCCGTGCGGATGGTCACAACTTCCTCAACGGGCTGTTCCTTGCCCTGCAGGTCCTTGTGCTTGCCAAAGATCAGGCGTTCGGCCAGCGGCTGCTGCCCCGCGCAGCGCATGAAGCTGTAACGCGCCTCGATAAAGTTTTCGCCCTTGTCCTGCCCCAGGAAACGCGCCTTGATCTGCCCCATCTGGCGGCGGTGCAGGAACTGGTGGTTCATGTCCATCAGGTTCTCGTGCATGAATGTGTAGTGGCAGTTCACGCGCGGGCTGAAATGCTTGGTCTTGTATTTGGGGTTGTCGGTCTGCGCCAGCTTGGGGAAGGGCACGGTATCAGCTTTTTCCGGGTCACCGGGAAAGATGAAGATCAGTCCACCCGCTTCGCGCACGGGGAAGGTGCGCACCCCGTTGGGCAGCTTGCCCTTGCCCAGATAAGGTACGTCAATGCAGCGGCCCGAGCGGCCAAATGCCCAGCCATGGTAGCAGCAGCGCACGGTCTGGCCGTTCACGGTGCCCTTGCTCAGCGGTACCTGGCGGTGGGGGCAGCGATCATACAGCGCGAACACGCTGCCTTCTTCGGGGCGGACCAGCACGATGGGCGTGCCCGCGTAGCTGACCGCCAGCGTCTTGTCTTTTTTCAGGTCGGCTGACCACGCCACGGGGTACCAGAAATCCGGGTCGCAATCGACCCGGCGCAGGTCGGGCCGGGGAGCCTTGGGTGCGGTGTCTGCCTGGACGGGGGAAATCTGGTTCATGTGGTGCGGTCCCGAATATTCGCGTTGCAACGGCGGGCTACGGGCGTTGCCCGTCCGCCAGATGGAAGAATGCGCAATGGGTGAAGAATTTTATTCGTGTTGTCGATTGTAAAACCACAAGCTGCATAAGGCTCATGCTTAATGCAGGAAGCTCATCCGGGGTTTCCGGGCAGCTTGTGAGCCAGATCAAGGCTCGCTGCCGCCAGATGTGGCAGAGTGTTCCGGCCAGTCCGGCCTAGCCTGCTTCAGGCAGAGCTTCCTCATTCCACGGGCCGTCTCCTGCCATGTTGTAGTAAAAGGTATCGGCAAGCCGGGTCTGTAGAAGTTCATCATACACCGTCAGGGTCGCGTACTGCATAGCCTGGGTGGAATAATGCGTGCGCACGTTTTCGCGCGCATGCCCGGCCAGGATCGCGCGCGCCGCGCTGTCCAGTCCGGCTACATGCTGGATGCATGCGGCCAGCGCCGTTGTGTCATCAGGTGGGAAGGAGAATCCGGTCACGCCGTCTTCTACTGTTTCCAGTGCCGCGCCATGGCCCGATACGATTACGGGGCGCCCCATGGCCTGAGCTTCCACCACCACGCGCCCGAAGGGTTCGGGCCGGCGCGATGGCACGATGACCATGTCCGCCAGCATCATGGCGGCCGGCATGTCCGCACAGTGGCCGGCAAAGCGCAGGTTGGCCGCAATGCCGCCCTGCTGGGCCAGGGCTACGAGTTGCCTGCCCTCCCTGGCGTTCGTCTCACCTACGAAAATGCATACCCAGTCGCGCGCGAACCCGCCGGTCCGGTGCAGGTGGGCCAGTGCCTCGATCAGGACCGCATGACCTTTCCACGCCGTTACGCGCGCGGGCAGCATGATGACGGTGGCCCCATCGGGAATGTCCCACAGTCCCATCAGCTTCTGGATCCGGTTACCCCGCACGCTGGCAGGGTTGAAACGCATCATGTCCGCCCCACGCGGGATCAGGCGCAGGCGGTCGCTGCCCACCTTGTATTCCTCGCTCAGGCGGGTAGCGATGTAGCGGCTTATGGCAATGACCCGCGCGCCCGATGCCAGCACGCTGTTGTAGCGCTTCTTGCCCGGCAGGTTGGCTTCATGCACCCCGTGCCAGGTCGTGACCATGGGCACGCCCAGCCGCCCGCACGCGAAATGCGCGGCCCATGCGGGCGCGCGTGAGCGGGCATGGACAAGATGTACGCCATATTGCCGCATGACCTGTCGCAATCGCCCAGCATTGCGCATGATGGAAACGGGGTTCTTGGCCCCCAGTTCCATTTCCACCGGGATGGCGCCGATATATTTCAGGCGCGGCACAAGGCGGCCGCCAGCGCTGGCCACGATGGCGGTGCCGCCCGCCTGAACAATGGCCTGTGCCATTTCCAGCGTGCCATGTTCTATCCCGCCGGATTCGAGCGCGGGCAGCGCCTGCAGTATGACAGGTCGGTCGGAAACGGTTTGCATCACATTCCTGCATATCACGACCGTAGCGAAACTGCACGGGGCCAGCAGCAACAGGGGCTTTGCACTTGACGTGCGCTGTCGCTGGGCCGACGAATGCGTTGATGAGAGTTTCCGCGTGCCTGCCCGTTTCCCTGTCTTTCATGCGGGTACAGCCCCATGCCGCCTCCGTGCCCTGTCGTGTTGCGTCCCGGCGGGGGAGCCGGTTCGTGCCATATGTCCTTGCAGCGGGGGGCCTTGCGGTCATGCTGGCGCTGCCTGTGGTGCTGGCCTGCCGGTGTGCATGGGCTACGGCGGAAGCCCCGGCCGCCGGTGCGCCACCTGTCACCGCCCCCGCTGCTGCGGATACGGAACATGAGGCGTGGACCTTCTCACGCTGTACCGCCACCCTGGCCGATGACCCGGAGGGCGCCCTTGATTATGCCGAGGACTGGCAGGGCCATGGCGGCGGCCTGGAAGCCGGGCAGTGCGCGGCACTTGCCCGCATGGAAGTGGGAGATGTGGCCACTGCCGCCGCATCACTCGACCGACTGGCCCGCATGCCCGGCTGGCCCGCGGGCGTGCCGCAGGGGGCACGCGCCCCGGCAGAGGACACACCGCAGTCCCTGCGCCGCCGCGCCACGGTGGCGGAGGAGGCAGCCCGGGCCTGGCAGGCCGATGACAGCCCGAAACAGGCGATGGACAGCGCGACCTACGGGCTGACGCTTGCCCCGCAGGATACCGCGCTGCATCTGGTCTATGCACGTGTCGCGGTGGAACTGGGCCAGCCCCAGCGCGCGATCGACATGTTGACCCCGCTGCCCACAGCCCCTGCCGCGCGGGATGACGCGCTGGTCGTGCGCGCTGGCGCGTGGCGGCAGTTGGGACGGATTGATCAGGGCATGGTCGATATTGATGTGGTGCTGGCGGACATGCCGCATAATGTCCCGGCCCTGCTGGAACGCGGTATCCTGCACCAGCGCGAGGGCCAGATGGAAGCCGCCCGCGCCGACTGGCAGGAAGTGGTGACACTGGCCCCGGATTCGGATGAGGCCGATCTGGCACGCCAGGATCTGTCCCTGCTGGAAACTGACCCCGAGGCACCCTGACCCCATGGCCCGCATTCTTGTAATCCGGCTGGGCGCGCTAGGGGATTTTGTCCAGTCTTTCGCCCCCTTCGCCACCATCCGCGCCCATCATGTTCATGATGTGGTGGACCTGCTGACCCAGGAGTCCCTTGCCGGACTGGGCCGCCAGTCCCCATGGTTCGACCATGTGGTGGTGGACCACAGGCCGCCATGGCATGACCTGCGCGCCGTGCTGGCGCTGCGCCGCGTGCTGCGCTCATACGATTTCATCTATGATTTGCAGACATCGGGCCGCAGTACCCGCTACCTGCGGCTATCAGGGCTGAGCGCATGGTCGGGAATCGGGCGTGGCGGTTGGGCGGTGCATGACAACCCCCAGCGCCGCTTCATGCATACCCGTGCCCGCCAGCGTGACCAGTTGCGCCGTGCAGGACTCGCGCCGCTGTGCACCCCGGACCTGTCATGGCTGGCCGCCGGTGGCCCGGTGCTGCCCGCGCCCTATGGCGTGCTGGTGCCCGGTGCCGCAGTTCACCGCCCGGCCAAGCGCTGGCCGGTGGCGCGTTATGCTGCCCTTGCCGCGCAGATGCACGCACGCGGCCTGCTGCCGGTTATCGTGGGTGGAAAAGGCGAGGCGGAACTGGCCGCCACCATACGCGAAGGCTGTCCCCCGGCAATGGACCTGACCGGCCGCACCACGCTGCCCGAACTGGGTGGTGTGCTGGCGCGCGCGCGCTGCGCCGTAGGCAACGATACTGGTCCCATGCACATGGCAGCAGCTCTGGGCGTGCCGTGCACCGTGCTGTTTTCCGCCGACAGCAACCCCGCCCTGACCGCCCCGGTAGGGCAGCATGCAGGGCAGGTAAAGGTGATTTATGTGCACGATCTGGCTACCGTGCGCGTGGACAGGGTTGCGGCGACGCTCGCCTGACGCCATTACAGCGGAATATCTTCTTACCGGAGCAATGAAACCATGCCTGCCATAACCCTGCCTGACGGATCCGTTCGCCGCTTTGACGGGGCAGTGACGGGCACTACCGTGGCACAGTCCATTGGCGCGGGCCTTGCGCGCGCGGCCCTTGCCATGGAAGTGGATGGCAAGCTCATGGATATCGGCCGCGAGATCGACCATGACGCCACGGTCCGCTTTGTTACGCGCAAGGACCCTGAAGCGCTGGAAATGATCCGCCACGATGCCGCCCATGTGCTGGCTGAAGCGGTGCAGTCGCTCTTTCCCGGCACGCAGGTCACCATCGGTCCGTCGATTGAAAACGGGTTCTATTACGATTTCTATCGTAACGAGCCGTTCAGCCCGGAAGATTTCGCCGCGATTGAAAAGCGCATGGGCGAGATCGTGGCCGCCAACGAACCCTTCGTGCGGGAGGCATGGCCGCGTGAGAAAGCCATCGAATTCTTTGAAAACAGAGGCGAGCGCTTCAAGGCCGAACTGATCCGTGACCTGCCCGGAGACGAGGAAATCTCGATCTACCGTCAGGGCGAATGGCTGGACCTGTGCCGTGGGCCGCACCTGCGTGGCACGGCCGATGTCGGCACGGCCTTCAAGCTGATGAAGGTGGCCGGGGCCTATTGGCGCGGCGATCACCGCAATCCCATGCTGACCCGCATCTACGGCACCGCATGGCGCGACCGCAAGGAGCTTGAAGCCCACCTGCACCAGCTTGAGGAAGCCGAGCGCCGTGACCACCGCCGCATTGGCCGCGAGATGGACCTGTTTCACATCCAGGAAGAAGCAGTGGGCCAGATTTTCTGGCACCCCAAGGGCTGGCGCCTGTATTCGGTGCTGCAGGACTACATGCGCCGGGCACAGAACAGTAACGGCTATCAGGAAGTGCGCACCCCGCAACTGGTGGACCGTGCCCTGTGGGAAGCCTCCGGCCACTGGGATAAGTACCGCGAGCACATGTTCATCGCCACCGTGGAGGACGAGGACAAGACCCTTGCGCTCAAGCCGATGAACTGCCCGTGCCATGTGCAGATTTTCCGCCATGGCCTGCGTTCGTATCGTGAACTGCCGCTGCGTATGGCGGAATTCGGCGCATGCCACCGGTATGAGCCGTCCGGTGCGCTACACGGCATCATGCGCGTGCGTGGCTTCACGCAGGATGACGCGCATATCTTTTGCACCGAAGATCAGATTGCCGATGAAACCGCACGGTTCGTGCGCATGCTGGCCGATGTGTATCAGGATCTTGGATTCGAGCATTTCCGCGTGAAATTCGCTGATCGCCCCGAACAGCGCGCCGGTGATGACGCGACATGGGACCGTGCGGAAAACGCGCTGAAGGTCGCGTGCGACATGGCAGGCGTAGAGTATGAGCATAATCCGGGTGAGGGCGCGTTCTATGGTCCCAAGCTGGAATTCGTACTGCGCGACGCCATTGGTCGTGACTGGCAGTGTGGCACGCTACAGGTCGATTACGTGCTGCCCGAACGCCTCGATGCCTCCTATGTGGGTGAGGACAGCGCACGGCACCGGCCCGTCATGCTGCATCGGGCGATCCTGGGATCGTTTGAGCGGTTCCTTGGTATCCTGATCGAGCAGCATGCCGGCCGTTTCCCGCTATGGCTGGCACCGGTGCAGGTGGTTGTTGCCTCCATCGTGACCGATGCGGCGCAATATGCCCAGCAGGTGGCTGACAGCCTGCGCAAGGCGGGCCTGGTGGTGGAAGCCGATCTGCGCAACGAGAAGATCAACGCCAAGATCCGGGAACACAGCCTGGCGCGCGTGCCGGTTATTTTGGTGGTTGGCCGCAAGGAAGCGGAGGAAAAGACCGTTGCCCTGCGCCGCCTTGGCGGCAAGGCGCAGGAGGTGCTGCCGCTTGAGGAAGCGGTATCCGCCCTTGCATATGAGGCCCTGCCCCCCGATGTTCGTAGGGCACGCGGTTGATCCATCTGGTTCCGTGCCGTGATTGCATGGCTGTTTTCGCAGCTACGGGACAAGACAGTACTTGATCTGGGGCGCGTCTTTGCGTCACATATCTTTCCATAATGTAAGGTCATGCCCTTGGCCCGCGCGTTTTTTGTGGTGTTAGCCACGAACACACGGGTATGTGGGATGGCCTTATCTGCAGTTTGAATGAAACAGTTACAGGAGCTGACCATAGCCAGACCCCCGATGCCCACTCCGCCAAATCGAGAGGGCCCCCGTGTCAATGAAGAGATCCGCGTACCGCAGGTCCGTCTGATCGATGAAGAAGGCGAGATGCTCGGCATCATGTCCACACGGGATGCGCTTGCGCGCGCTTATTCCGTAGGGCTTGACCTGCTGGAAATCAGCCCGAACGCCGAGCCGCCAGTGGCGAAGGTTCTGGATTACGGGAAGTTCAAGTACGAACAGCAGAAGAAACGCAACGAAGCGCGCAAGAAGCAGAAAGTCATTGAAATCAAGGAAGTCAAGGTTCGCCCGAACATTGACGAAAATGACTATCAAGTGAAAATGCGCGCCATGAAGACCTTCATTGGCGAGGGCGACAAGGTGAAGGTCACCCTGCGTTTCCGTGGCCGTGAAATGGCGCATCAGGATCTGGGTGTTAAGGTTCTGGAGCGTATCCGTGCCGAAATGGATGAACTGGCCAAGGTCGAGCACATGCCCAAGCTTGAAAACCGCCAGATGATCATGGTGCTTGCACCGCGCTGATATGGCGTATCTGCAAGTACGGTAAGCAAAAAGGCCCGGGAGAGGACAACTCCACCGGGCCTTTTTGCTGTCTGCGCCGCCAGTCAGGGGAAAGCGTCAGGACAGAACACCTGTTTGAAAAAGGTGATCCCTGGAAATTCTATTATTTCTTACCAACAGACTGTTTCAAAACAGTCTCCTATTCCGTGTCCTGCAAAATCAGCGTCGCGTGCACGGTGGCGGTAACGTCCTGCATGGCTGCCGGGGCTTCGGGGGCGGTCATGTCCGCGCTGGCCATCCTTGCCATCATCATCATGGGCCGCGGGCGCGGAAAGTCTTGGTCATCCAGCGTGACGGTGCGGATCGCGCCGATCTTCAGCTTTAGCGTCTCGGCTGCAGCCTGCGCGCGCTGCTGCATGTCCTGCAGGGCAAGGGTTTCGGCCTTGCGGGTCAGTTCCGCCCGCCGTGGCGCAGAGAGCGACCAGTCCAGCTGGGTGAGCACAAGGTTATCACCCTGCAACTGTGCGACCAGTGGCAGGAGTCCTTTCCCCTCGGGCGCGGTCAGGCGGATGGTCTGGCGGGCAATCCATTGTGACTGCCTGCGGTTCTGTTTTGGATCGGCATCTTCATGATGTACGGAATACGACTCGGCATTGACACTGAGTCCGTCCGTGTGCCCGGCGGTTGCAATGGCCTTGGATATCTGTGTGTTCACCTGCGCCTGTGCGGCAGCGGCCGTATCGGCCCGCGATTCGGCGTAAAAAACGGCCGTCAGTTCATCGGGCTGGGCATGCACGGTGCCAGAGGCCGAAAGCTCCAGCGTGGGTGCCGTGGGGGCGGTGGTGGAAGAGAAGATCGGCCGCTGTGCCATGGCGGCCAGCGGGTGCAGGGACATGCCCGCCACCATGATTGCGAGGGCGGGCAGCGCCGTGCGGGCGGCGGCATGGAAAGGGAGGGTTATCATGAATGTGTGGTCTCTTTCAGTTCCACCAGTGCGCGGCGCAACCGCACAATGCCCGAACGGATACGGCCCTCCCGACACATGTCGGCCCCCTGCATGCGCAGGCTGTCCACATCTTGCGGCAGGGTGGGACCGTAGGCATCAATGATGTTGAGGAGCCGGTTGCAGTAGGCCTTGGTATCGCTGGTAATGATGACAGGTTTGTCCGCGCCATCGCGCGCCGTGGCCACGCGCATCATGCTGCTGTCTGGTTCCGCCGGGACGGGCGTTGCGCCACACAGGCAGAAACTCATCACGACGAGGGCGGGCGTCATGGCGGGGTGCAGGTTCATGCTGTCACTTTACGCTACTATGTGTGTCATGCTGATGGGGGAAAGATGACGTTTGCGTCATGCCTGATATGCTCTGCGGAAATGGGCAGTCCCGTCCGTCATCCGACAGCGCGCAGGCGGCAATGGGCAGTGCCATCGAGACCGTAAGGCCGGGATTGTGCGCCGACAGGTGCATCCGCCCGCCATGCAACTGCACGATGGCGCGCACCATGGATAGGCCCAGCCCGGCTCCTGGCGTATTGCGGGCCTTTTCCGCGCGGAAGAAGCGTTCTGTGGCGCGCGCCATGTCGGCCTCGCTCATGCCGATTCCCTCATCACTGACCGACAGGTCCACCATACCCTCGCCCGTAGGCCCGGTAATCTGTCCGGGTGCCAGTTCGCGTATCTGGGCGCGCAGGTGCACCTTCCCGCCGGAAGGGGAGAATTTGATGGCGTTGTCCAGCATGTTGGCCACGGCCTGCTGGATCAGGGAGCGGTCGCCATAGAAGGGCAGATGCTCAGGCAGATCAAGCGTCAGGGTGATGTCATGATCCTCGGCTACCGCTTCATACAGATCGGCCACATCCAGCAGCACCGGCACCATGTCGAACGCCATGAAGGCGGAGCGGCGCGCCCCGGCCTCGATCTGGGCAATGCGCAGCAGGGCTTCGAACACGGCGGTCACATTGTCCAGGTTGCCTACCGCGCGCTCGATCGCGCCACGCAATTCTTCTGGCGTGGTGGCGTGGAGTGCCGCATCCTCAAGTTGGGTGCGCGCGCGTGCGATGGGGGTACGCAGGTCATGGGCAATGGCGTTGGAGACCTGCCGTACGCCATCCATCAGGCGTACGATGCGGTCGAGCATTTCGTTGATGGCCTCGGCCACCTGGTCCATTTCGTCGCCATTGCCCACCAGCGGCATGCGGCGGCTCAGGTCGCCATGGGCAATGGCCGACGTGGTGCGCGCCACGGTTTTGACCATGCGGCGGAAGATGCGGTGCACCAGCACCGCCCCGCTTACCGCCAGTAGCGTGACCATGACCCACGCCCATAGCAGCGAATCGGTCAGCAGATGGCGCAGGATGCCGCGCGCGCGCACATCGCGCCCCACCAGCAGGCGATAGCCACTATCCAACTGGCCCGCCGTATGGGTCTGTTCCGTGCCAGGCAGGTTGTAGGCGTGCAGTTCAGCCATGCTGCGCAGGCCTGCGCGGGTATCGGGCAGGGAATACCAGCGGTCGGTGTATTGCACCTTACCCGGCCAGGCCGAGACGTTGCCGGTCAGGTAATTCCCCTGCGGGTCGATGACGAGATAGATCGCATCATCATCAAGATTCTGCTCAAGCCGGTCCTCGATGGTCAGGGCCAGCGTGGGCAGGCCGCCCATCACCCAGCGTTCGGCCAGGGCGCGGGCATCGGCGTTGATGGCGGTCTCCACCTGCCGTTCAAGGAACCCGATCGTGCCCCACCACAGGAAGGACATGAACAGGATGGAGGACATCGCGAACATCAGCCCATAAGCCAGTGCAAAGCGCAGGCTGGCCGACCGCCATGCCCGCCAGCGCGAACGTCGGGGCGGGGGCTGGGGAAAGGATGCCGCCGTCACGCGCGGCCTGCGGGCTTATTCCGCACGCAGCATGTAGCCCGCATTGCGGATGGTATGGATGAGCGGCGTGCCGAAGGGCTTATCCACCTTCTGGCGCAGGCGCGAGACATGCACGTCGATCACGTTGGTCTGCGGGTCGAAGTGGTAGTCCCATACACCTTCGAGCAGCATGGTGCGGGTCACGACCTGGCCTGCGTGGCGGGTCAGGTATTCCAGTAAGCGGAACTCACGCGGCTGCAGGTCGATCTTCTGCCCCGCGCGCCGCACGGTGCGCGAAAGCAGGTCGATCTCCAGGTCCGCCAGTTCCAGCTTGGTCTGGGGTGCTACCTCGGTGCGGCCACGGCGGCCGAGGGCTTCCACGCGCGCCAGCAGTTCGCTGAAGGCAAACGGCTTGGTCACGTAGTCATCGCCCCCTGCCTTGAGGCCCTGCACGCGGTCATCCACATCCGCCAGTGCCGAGAGCAGCAGCACGGGGGTTGCGTTGTTCTGCGCGCGGATGGTCTCAAGCAGGCGCACGCCGTCAATGCCGCCGGGCAGCATGCGGTCGAGTATGATCAGGTCGAACTTCTCGCTTACGGCCATGAACAGGCCGTCCTTGCCGTTATCGGTCAGTTCAACCAGGTGCCCGGCTTCCTTCAGGCCCTTGGCCACGAAATTGCGTACGGTGGGGTCATCTTCAACAACAAGAATATGCACGTTGCCTCACGTCGTTTGGGGCGGGGTCGTTCAGTCGTCCCTGGGTCTTTCAGTCGTCCATGTCTTCGTCGGGGCGGTGGCCGACGCAGGCATTCAGGCTCATCAGGTCATGGCGACGGCGGATATGCAGCGCCACCGTCGATCCCGGCCGCTTTGCCGCGATCGAGCGGATCAGCATGCGGGACGTATCGATTGGTTCATCATTCACGGCGGTAATCACATCGCCAATATGCAGGTGCGCCTTCATGGCCGGGCCATTGCGGTCTATGCCCACGATCTGTACCCCGTTGCGCCCCGGCCCGTCCGCCAGTGTAACACCCAGCCAGCCACGGTCTATATGGCCATTGCGGCGCAGTTCTTCCACAATGGGTGCCACAATTTCGGACGGAAGGCCAAACCCGATCCCTACCGAGCCGCCGGTGGGTGAGACGATGGCCGTGTTCACCGCCACCACCTGGCCCGCCAGATTGAACGATGGGCCGCCCGAATTGCCGGGGTTGATGGGCGCGTCTATCTGGAAAAAATCGTCAAACGGGCTGGTGCCGATATCGCGCCCGCGTGCCGACACGATTCCCGCCGTAACGGAGGAGCCAAGCCCGAACGGGTTGCCCGCCGCCATGATCCAGTCCCCGATATTGACCAGCCTGCTGTCCCCCCATGGCACGAAGGGCATGGGGTGAGGGGCATGGATCTGGATCACCGCGATATCCGTCAGGTCATCGCTGCCAACCAGTCTGGCCGGGAATTCCGTGCCATCGGCCAGCGAGACGGTAATCTGGTCAGCCCCCCCCACCACATGCGCGTTGGTCACGATCACCCCGCCCGGGTCGATCAGGAAGCCCGAGCCGGCCCCCAGCATTTCCTCCCCATGCGCGCGCATGCGTTCACGGAATTTATGCTCGAACGGCGTGCCCTTCACGCTGGGGGGCAAGGGTTGGTGGCTGTTGGTCGCCACCTTGGTATCCTGCGCCTGCGAGACTGCGATGTTCACCACTGCCGGTCCCACCTGGCGCACCAGTGGCGCAAAGGTCAGTGGGCCGGATGCCACCACGGGGGGCATGGGCGGAGCAAACAGCGAGGGATTGGGCGGCACGGCCGATGAAGCGGCAGCCCCATCCTGCGCCAGTGCCGCCACGGCCTGCCCGGTCATGCCCAGCAGCAGCATCGGTAACAGGCGGCACGCCGGGCGGGCCATGGCGATACGGGTCATGTATGGCGCAAGCGAAGTACGTTCATGATGACGCATGTTATCTGAAAAAAGCGGCAATGCCATGTCTGCATGTCAACGTGGCCATAAATGCATGCAGTTTTATGGCCTGCGAGGCTGGCGCGGGGGTGGCGGGCTGGCGGTGGCCGGGTTTTCCGGCCAGTCGTGGCGGGGGTAGCGGCCACGCATGTCACGGCGCATGTCCGCCCATGAACCGGCCCAGAACCCGGCCAGATCTGCGGTGATGGCCTGCGGGCGGCCCGCGGGGGAAAGCAGGGCGATACGCAGGTCCACACCGCCACCGGCAATGCGGGGCGTGTCTGTTACACCATAGAAGGTCTGGGCACGGGCCGATGCCACCGGCACGGGCTGAAGGTAGTCGATGCCCACCCGCCCGCCGGGCAGGTCCAGATGGGTTGGCAGCGTGTGGTCCAGCCATTTCAGGCTGGCATGGTCCATGGTGGCGCGCAGCATGGCCAGCAGGTCCATCTCTGCCAGGGTAGACAGGCGGTTCACGCCCGCAAGCCATGGGGCAAGCCACGTATCGGTGGTGGCTGCCAGCGCAGCGTTGGACAGGTCGGGCAGGTCCGGGCGGTCAAGCCGGGTGCGCGCCAGTTCCACACGCGCCTGCAACTGGTGGCAGGCATCGCTCCATGTCAGGCTGGCGGCAAGGTTCTGGGCCGCCTGCTGGCACAGCAGGGCACTGACTTCATCAGTACTGGCGGTAACCGTGCGGTCGCGTAGTATCAGGTTGCCCAGCCGCAGCCTGCGCCGGGCCAGAACGCTGCCGGTGATGGGGTCGAGCGTGGTCTCCACCTGTTCATGCGTACGGGCCAGCAGGGTGGGCGGCAGGTTGTCGCGGTCCAGCGGGGCGGCAAGGCAGATCTCGGCGGTCTTGCGCACATGCATGCCCGCTACCGCCAGCAGGGCGGTGCGGGCCAGTTCATCGGTCTTGGCAAGCCGTGCGCTGCCGCCACCCGCCAGGCGGAAAGACCCGGCATCGCCACGTGACTGGGCCACCCGGTCGGGGAAGGCGGCGGCAATCAGGGCGGCGGGGTCGCCACCTGCCGCAATGTCGCGGCCCAGCCCCAGTCGCCTGCGGTACTGCCGGGCAGCATGGCGAATACGTGACAGGGCCGCGCGGTCAGCATCAGGGTGGTCGCCACCGGCCAGCAGGTCCAGCCGCAGGCGGATATCGGCAGGGGCCGCAGGTGGCGCATTCCTGCTGCCACCTGCGGGGCGGCGGGGGCGCAGCGGGTCGCGTTCTTCCAGCAGGGCCGCGATATCGCAGGCCAGTGCGCGCTCCGATGCGGTGCGCGCGGCCAGCATCATGGCGGCAAGACGCGGGTGGGCGCCAAGGGCTGCCATGCGGGTGCCCTCGGGGGTAATGCGTGCATTGTCATCCAGCGCACCCAGGGCCTGGAGCAGGCTACGCCCGGATTCGAATGCGCCATTGGGGGGGGTGTCGGGGAAGGGGAGGTCGGCAGGGTCCGTGCCCATGGCATCCTGCCACGCCGCTGTATCCAGCCGTAGGCCGGTCAGTTCGGCTTCCATCATTTCGGGCTGGTCATGGGGTGGCATGGCGCGGGTGGTCATTTCCGTCCATAGCCGGATAGCCGTGCCCGGCGCCACGCGCCCCGCACGGCCCGCGCGCTGGTTGGCCGCCGCGCGCGAAATGCGCACCGTATCGAGTCGTGTCAGCCCTGTGCCCACATCCAGCCGGGGTACGCGGCGAAAACCGCCATCAACCACAATGCGTACGCCCGGCACGGTCAGAGATGTCTCGGCAATCGATGTGGACAGGATCACCCGCCTGCGCCCATCGGGGTGGGGGGACAGGGCCAGATCCTGCTCGGCTGGCGGCAGTTCACCATAAAGCGGCAGCACGTCGGCATTGATCCCGGCCAGGAGGGTGCGCGTGCGCTGGATCTCGCCCACACCGGGCAGGAAGGCCAGCACATCGCCTTCCTCCTGCGCAATGGCGGTGCGGATGGCGGCTGCCATGGCATCGGGCAGGTCGCGGCGGTGGATAAGATCGCGGAGCGCGTGGCGGGTTTCCACGGGAAACATCCGGCCCGCGCTTTCCACCAGTTCGGCATCCATGCGGCGCGACAGGGCCGCGCCATCCATGGTGGCGGACATGGCGACAAGTTTCAGTTCGGGCCGCAGGCTGCGCTGCAGGTCAAGGCAGAAGGCCAGGGCGGCATCCGCATCGACCGAACGTTCATGGATTTCATCAAATATGACGCACGCCACCCCCTCCAGCATGGGGTCGGACAGCAGGCGGCGCACCAGCAGGCCCTCGGTTATCACCTCAATGCGCGTCTGTGCTGATGTCGCGCCATCCAGCCGGGTGCGATAGCCCACCAGCCCGCCCAGTGGCTCATCCACCAGTTCCGCCATGCGCTGGGCGGCCGCCCGTGTGGCCAGCCTGCGGGGTTCAAGCATGACGATCCGCCCGTCGCCACGCCATGGGGCGGCAAGCAGGGCCAGCGGCACCAGAGTAGTCTTGCCAGCCCCCGGCGGGGCGACCAGCACGGCATTGGCGGCGTGTTCCAGCACATCGCGCAGCGCGGGCAGGGCGGCGGCAACGGGCAGCGTGCTGGATGCATCCGCCACAAGGGTATCAAGTCGGTTTTGCAAGGTCGGGTCGAAAGCCATATCCTGATCTTATGGCGTTGGGCATGGTGGCGGGGCAATCCTTGCCGTAATGCGTGGGTGTGTTTTTTCTCTTTAACATTGTGTGGCGGAGTACTGTCGGTGCCCTATCAGTGGCTTGTATCGATCCTGTGCATGGTGCTGCTTGTCGCACCGGCCGCGCGTGCCGCGCAGAGCGCGGCCGTAACCAGCCCGCGTGCAACCGTCACGCTGGTTACGGATGATGACACCTACCAGCCCGGCCGCGCGCTGCATGTGGGCCTGCAGATGCACCTTGCGCCCGGTTGGCACACTTACTGGCTTAACCCCGGCGATGCGGGGGAGGCGACCACGTTGGCCGTCACCGCGCATGGCGGTGCGGGTGGGCAGGCCAGCATCATTGAATGGCCTGTGCCGCGCGTGCTGCATGACGGTCCGCTGACCTCCTATGCCTATACCGGCGATGTACTGCTGCCGGTCACCCTTATGCCTATGCAGGCAGAAGGGGATGGTCCGCTCACGCTCAGTGCCGTGGCAGACTGGCTGGTCTGTGCCGAGGTCTGCGTGCCCGAGCACGGGGCATTCACCCTTGTCCTGCCACGCGGTGCGCCACAGCCTTCGGCGCAGGCGGCGGATTTTGCCCGCGCCAGCGCGCAGCGCCCCGTGGCCTCGCCCTTTGCTGCCCGGCTTTCGCCCACCGGGCTTTTGCAGCTTTCAGGGCGTGGCCTGTCGGCCGATGCGGTCACGGCGGCGTGGTTCATGCCCGACGTGTCCGGCGCGATCGATCAGGATGTGGACCAGCCATTGGTGGTGGACGAGGGCGCCGTGCAGCTTGCCCTGCATCCTGGGCCGGAATTTCATAACGGCGCCAACCTGTCGGGTATCGTGGTGCTGCGTGATGGTATGGGACGTGAGCGTGGCCTTTCGGTCCGGCCGGTAGTGGGCGCTGTCCAGCCGCTTGCGCCACCGGCGGTGGCGGGCAGGCAGGCCAGCGGTATCGGGATGCTGGTCATCATGGCCTTTGCGGGCGGGTTGATCCTCAACCTCATGCCCTGCGTGTTCCCGGTACTGGCCATGAAGGTGCTGGCGCTGGAGCGCATGGCACGTGGGGAACGCCGGGCAGCGCTTGGTGGAGCCGCGGCCTACGCGGCGGGTGTTGTGGGGTCGTTCGTGGTGCTGGGGGGCGCTGTTGCGGCCCTGCGGGTTGCAGGCCAGCAGGCGGGGTGGGGGTTCCAGTTCCAGTCCGTGGGGTTTGTCATCACGATCTGCCTGCTGCTGTTCGCGGTTGCCCTTAACCTGCTTGGGGTCTTTACCATCGGGCTGCGGCTTATGGGGGTGGGTAATGCCCTGCCCGCACATGCGGGGGATTTCCTGACCGGTGTGCTGGCGGTGGTGCTGGCATCGCCCTGCACGGCGCCCTTCATGGGGGCGGCAGTGGCCGGGGCGCTTGCGGCTTCGCCGTTTGTGGGGCTGCTGGTCTTTGCCGCCCTTGGCGTGGGGCTGGCTGCCCCCTACCTGCTGCTGGCCGCCATGCCGGGGCTGCTGGGCTGGCTGCCCCGGCCAGGACGGTGGATGGAAACCGTACGCAACCTGTTGGCCGTGCCCGTTCTGGCTACCTGCGTCTGGCTGGCCTGGGTGGCCCGTCTGGAAGGAGGCACGGATGCGCTCTACCTGTTGGGGGTGGGGCTGGTGCTGGTTGGTTTTGGCTGCTGGTGCCTGCGGCGCGCCACGACCATGGACCTGCTTGATGCCATGCAGGGCCGGGCGGGGCTGTATCGGGCTGCGGCTATCCTTAGCCTGCTGGTTGCTTTCGTGGGGGGGGGCGTCGTGCCGCCGGGCAGCGTGCATGACCATGGGGCGGACCGGGTAGCGGACGGGAGTTCGGCCTTCTCTCCCACCCGACTTGCCGAACTGCGCCGGCAGGGTCGCCCCGTGTTTGTGGACATGACGGCAGCATGGTGCATCTCATGTCTGGTGAATGAGCGCGTGGCCCTGTCCACCCACGCGGTGCAGGCGGCATTCGCGCGGCAGGGCGTTGTGTACATGAAAGGCGATTGGACGCTGCGCGATGCAGCGATTACCGCCTTCCTGCAGGCCCATGGCCGCGATGGAGTGCCGTTCTATGTCTATTATCCCGCTCATGGGGCAGAGGTGGTACTGCCGGAGATTCTCTCCCCCGGCATTGTGCTGCACGAGATCGGTGCGGATGGCTGACCCGTGTTGGGAGCGAACGGGCGCTCCCAACACGGGGCCAACCGGTCAGTTGCTGCCGGGCAGGGTCAGGTTGCCCGGTGGCGGGGAGCGGAGTTGCGGGGTTGCCGGGGCGGCGCTGTCCGCATCATCGGAGGAGTAGCCGGTGGGGAAGATGGCGTCAGGCCCCTGGTCGGCCATTTTGGGCCTTGCCGGTTTTGGTAGGGCAGGTGTGGCCGCTGTCTCGGGGTGGTCAGTGGTCGGGCCACCGCCAATGGTCATGGTGTCGCCTGTGCTGGTGGTCGGTGCGCTGTCGCTGCCATCAAGAGGCTGGGCGGCAACACTGCCGGGCGCCTGTGGCGTGACCAGCCAGTTGCCCAGGTTGGTGCGGATCTGGTTTTCCAGTTCCTGGTTCATGTCCTGCAGCATCATGTTGGTCAGGGCATTCAGGTTTTGGGGTGTATCGCTGTTGCCGTGCTTTTTCTTGGGATCATAGGAGCGCGTGACCTGGGCCACGGCGTAGCCGGTTCGCCTGCCATCGGCGGAAGTCACGTCCAGATGCACGTTGAGCTGCCCGTCCAGTATGCCGCCGGGTTCATGCAGGATGGACGCGCGGTCGATGGTGAACACGCCTTCCCCCCCGCTGCCCGCGGTCAGCAGTCGGTTATGGGCAAGCTGCTTGAGCAGTTCGTCGGGCGGATTGGGCGCACGGCCCGACAGGTCGCCCGGCACCAGCCCCGGCTGGCCCCGGTCCACGATGGAGAGTGAGGCGATATTGAGGTTCAGCGGCGGGGTATCGCCATATTGCGGCCCCTCGAATGTGGTCGGTTCCTCGGCATGTTTACGGCAGTAAGCGTGCTCGCTCATGGTGGCCAGCGCAAGGAAAGGCAGGCTGGCTGCCAGTACCACGCGCAGGGTGCGGCGTGATGGCAGGATGCGAAGCGGCGAACGGTTCGGTCGCATGGAATATATCCCGGTAACGGCTGGCGCCCATGGCGCGATCGGTAGGTCAGGGGAAGGATCGTGCCATGTTCCGCGCCGGGCGAACAGGGGCAGGACAGGTTCAGGCCGCCCGGCCACCAATCTCGTCGCGCTGGAAATGGAAGCTGTGGTTGCAGAACGAACAGTGCATGGTGATCGTACCGTCCTGGTCCATGTGGTCCAGATCATCAAGTGGGAATGTTTCCAGAATGCCCGACAGCCGGGCGCGTGAGCACCGGCAGCCAAACGCCAGCGCGCGTGGCTGGCCCGCCATCAGCCCTTCGGCGTGAAACAGGCGGTACAGCAGGTCGGCTGAGGAAAGGCTGTCATCCAGCACCTCGCGCGCCGTCAGCGTGGAGGCGAGGGTGACGGCGGTCTCCCAGGCGTCCTCGCCTTCTTCTGACGTTAGTGTGGAGTCGACGCCCCCATCGGTTGCGATCTTTTCCATCACCAGCGCGCCCGCGCGCCAGCCAGACAGCGTTTTTTCGCAGAACAGCCTGATCCAGCAGGCATGCTGTTCACTGGTGGCAAAGTAATGGGCCGACATTTCGGACAGGCTCTCGCCATTCATCTCGACAATGCCCTGATGGATATCGGTATCCGGCCCCTGATCCACACTGAAGGCGATATAGCCTTTGCCCAGTAGCTGGGCCGCCGTGGGGTTGGGTGTGGTTTTCAGCAGTTCGGCTACCTGCGCATCATCCGAACGGGCATGGAAGCGCAGCGCACCCGAATCGGTGCAGTCCGCCAGCAGCAGTTCCACCGGTCCATCGCCCTTGGCCTGAAGGGAGAAGGAGCCCTGGAATTTGAGCGATGATGCAAGGGCCGCGACCAGCGCCAGTGCCTCCCCCGCCAGTTGCAGCACTACATCGGGGTTGTCATGGCGGGTCAGCAGGGTGTCGGTCAGCACACCGGGGCGCACCAGCCTGCCGCGTACGGGGCGCTGGTCCAGATAGAACGGCAAGATCCCCTGCGGCACGACCAGATCGGGTGTATCCGGGCGGCTGGCATCAAGGAATGCGGGGGAGGGAGGCGTGGTGGTCATGGCAGAAATCCGCAGCGGTGGTCCCTTCCGTGTGGGGAAGGGGCCCGATCATCAGATATTGGCGGTAATGTCGGCCTCCAGCGCGGCAAGGCGCTGGTCAAGGTCGTGCAGCGGGCTATCGGCCAGCAGGCCATCCGCCTGCAGTGCGGTCATGGCGCGCTGGCGGCAGCGGTCATGTTCCATGTCCAGATCCTGCGTGCGGCCAGCACCTGCCAGGCAGTCCAGGTAAGCATCGCGGATCCGGTCAATGCGGGTATCCTGCACGGGCAGGGCGGCAAAGATGTCGCGCACGCTTTTTTCCGCCCATCCGGGGACTTCCGGTACATCTTCCGTGCTGGTGGGCAGGGCGGGCTGGGTGGCCGGTCCGGTCATGCCGTGGGTTCCTTTCCATAGTGCTGCCAGTCCGCACCACACAGCGCCCAGACAAGGATGCCCTTTTGCGCGTGCAGGCGGTTCTCGGCCTCGTCAAACACGACGGATTGCGGTCCTTCAAACACGTCTTCCGTCACTTCCTCCCCGATATGGGCAGGCAGGCAGTGCAGGAAAAGGGCATCGGGGGCGGCATGCGCCATTAATGTGGCATTGACCTGGTATGGCTCGAACGCGCTGATGCGCTGTGCCGATTCCTTGTCGGACATGCTGACCCATGTATCGGTAATGACCGCATGCGCCCCTTTTACAGCTGCCACGGGGTCGGTCGTGACTGTGATCTCCGCCCCTCGCGCGCGGGCCCATGCCACGGCGGCCGTATCGGGCGCATGGGTTGCCGGCGTTGCCAGCCGCAGGTGGAAGCCGAACAGAGCCGCCGCCTCGATGAAGGAGGTGGCGACATTGTTGCCATCCCCCACCCAGGCCAGCGTGCGGCCTGCGATCGGGCCGCGATGTTCCTCGAACGTCATGATGTCGGCCATGATCTGTACCGGGTGCGAATCCGGTGTCAGGCCATTGATCACCGGCACGCTGCTCCAGCGCGCAAGTTCGCGCAGGTTCTCGGTCCTGCCCGTGCGCAGCACGATGGCATCCACAAAGCGTGACAGCACGCGCGCGGTATCGGCAATGCTTTCGCCACGGCCCAGTTGCATGTCGGATGGGGCCAGCAGCACCACATTGCCACCAAGCTGCTGCATGCCGACTTCAAACGAGACGCGGGTGCGGGTGGAAGGCTTGGACAGCATCAGCCCCAAGGCGCGCCCGCGCAGCGGCAGGGCCGGATGCAGCGGGCGGGCACGGCCGTGCTGCATGCGCTTGATGCCTGCCGCCACATCCAGGATGGCGCGCAGCGTGGCACCGTCCAGTTCCTTGAGGTCAAGGAAATGGCGCGGGATGATGTGGGTGGGAGTCTGGAGCGCGTTCATGCTACGGTCTCCGCCTGTGCGGCCATGTGGGCGCGTACGCGCTGTGCGGCACGCTCCAGCATGGTCAGGGCCTGATTGCAGTCCGCTTCGGTTACCGTAAGCGGCGGGAGCAGCCGCAGTACGTTGTCGCCCGCCGTGACACTCAGCATGCCTTCATGCATGGCCGCGTTCTGTACCAGTGCCACATCTGCGGTGCATTTCAGCCCCAGCAGCAGGCCAAGCCCGCGCCAGTTGGCGAAGATGTCGGGGTAGAGGGCGATCAGCCGGTCAAAGCCCGCCTCCAGCTGCGCGGCGCGGCTGCTTACCCCTTCAAGGAAGCCGGGAGCCAGCACGATGTCCAGCACCGCATTGGCCGCGGCACAGGCCAGCGGCCCACCGCCAAAGGTCGTGCCGTGGCTGCCCGGTGTCATGTGCCGTGCAATGGTCTCGGTGGTCAGCACCGCCCCCATGGGGAAGCCACCGGCAATGCCCTTGGCCGTGGACAGGATATCAGGTGTTATGTCCGACCATTCATAGGCGAACAGGCGGCCGGTACGGCCCATGCCGCACTGCACTTCATCCACGCCCAGAAACAGGCCGTATTCATCGCACGCCGCGCGCAGTTCGCGCATGAAGCGGAAATCGGCAACGTGGATGCCGCTCTCCCCCTGCACCGGCTCGACCAGGATGCCGGCCGTCTGCTCGTTTATGGCGTCGCGCACCGCGTTCATGTTGTTGAGCGGCACATGGTCGAAACCTTCTACCCGGGGGCCGAAGCCATCAAGGTATTTGGCGTTGCCTGTGGCGGATAGCGTGGCCAGCGTGCGGCCATGGAACGCGCCGTTGAAGCAGATGATGCGGGTGCGCTCGGGGTGGCCGGACTTGGCCTGCGCACGGCGGATCATCTTGATCAGCCCTTCATTGGCCTCGGCACCGGAATTGCAGAAGAAAGCGCTGTCGGCAAAGCTGTGGGCGACCAGCCGTTCGGCGAGGCGTTCGGCCTGTGGCACGCGGTACAGGTTGGACACGTGCATCACGCACTGCGCCTGTTTTGCAATGGCGCCTACCAGATGTGGGTTGTTGTGTCCGACCGAGGATGTGGCGATTCCTGAGCCGAAATCCAGGAATCGTCGCCCGTTTGCCGCGTACAGCCAGGCGCCTTCGCCACGCTCGAAAGCGAGGTCGGCACGATTGTAGTTCGGCATCAGGGCGGAAATCATGGAATGGCCTTGTGATTTCGGGTCAAAGGAAAAGGCTGCGTAATCCAGAAACGAAAACGGCCCACCACCGCAAAGGGGCAGGCACATCTCTTTTCCGGCTTTCCCGGTCCGGGCGGTGATGCGATTCGTTACGAATCTGGTATCCACATCACGGATCAGGAAGAAAGAAGGATATGGTTCACCCGCGCGAAATGCAACCTTAACCCGCCCGGCTTATGAGCAGCGCATCGACCGGTGGAAGGCGAAAGCGCACGCGCATGGGTGGGTGGCATGGCATGTGCATGCGACTCTGGGCGCGCGTGGCGGGTTGTGGCACAGTGCGGGCATCATGGTGGCCCGTCCTTCCCGTTCCGCTCCCCGCCCGCTTGCGCCCGCGCCGGACGCGGCCACGCTGCGCGCCGTAGCGCTGGCCTATCTGGCACGCTTTTCCGCAACCCGGGCGGGTGTGGAGCAGATGCTGGCCCGGCATATCGACCGCTGGGTGCGCCGGGCAATCGCTACCGGCATGGAGGCGGAGGATGCCACCCGTGCCGTTGACCCCGCGCGCGCCGCCGTTGCACGCATCGTTGCGGATATGGAAGGGCTGGGTGCGGTCGATGATGTGCGTTTTTCGCAATTCCGTGCCCGTTCTCTTGCCCGCGCCGGCCGCTCGCGCCGCATGGTGGCCGCCCACCTGAGTGCGAAGGGCGTGGATGAGGCCATAGTGGGCAGCGCGGTGGAGGAAGCCCTTGGCCAGCGTGATGGCGAGGGGCAGGAAACCGAACTGGCCGCGGCCCTGGTCTTTGCGCGCAAACGTCGTGCCGGCCCTTTCGTGCGGCCGGACGCGGATGGGGAGGAAGCGCACAGGCGCTACCGCCGCGCGCTTGATGCCATGGCGCGTGCCGGCTTTGCCCACGGTACGGCCCGGCAGGCGCTGGACATGGACCGGGAGGAAGCGGAAGACAGGATCATGCGCATGCGCTCGGCATGAAAATGGCGGAAGGGAGGGGATTAAGGTGGGGCGACTGACGTGGCGGCAGCAGGTTGGCGAGCATGCGGTGTGGGCGCGGATGGTGGCGGGCGGCGCAGTACTCTCGCTTGCGGCGTGCGCGGGGGGCAGCGGGCAGGGGTGGCATGGCGCGTTGCAGTGTGCGCCCTATGCACGGCAGGTCACGCACATGCAGATGCAGGGGGATGCGGCATCATGGTGGGGGCAGGCGCAGGGTCGCTACCCGCGCGCCCATGCCCCCAGAGCCGGTGCCGTGCTGGTTTTCCGTGCGACAGGCCGCCTGCCAGACGGGCATGTATCGGTCGTGCGCGTGGTGCGTGGCCCGCGTGAGGTGCTGGTGGACCAGGCCAACTGGGTGCCCGGCCGCATTGGCCGGAACGAACCGGTGATGGACGTATCGGCGGGCAATGACTGGTCGCGGGTCAAGGTATGGTGGTCCCCCATTCACGGCATGGGTAAAACCGTCTATCCTGCTTACGGGTTTATCCTGCCCGCAGGTTGATGCGGCCTGCATGGGTGCTTGCATATCCTGTGTACGCGCCTCACATAGGCGGGTACGGGCAGGCCGTGGCCATGTTGTATGGCAGGCGGGCAATACGGTATTGGCGCGTCACGGACGCGGATGGGGGATGCTATGGGTAGCTTGAGCTGGGGACATTGGCTGATCGTGCTGGCAGTGGTGCTGGTGCTGTTTGGCGGCGGCGGCAAGATCAGTTCGCTCATGGGCGACATGGCGCGTGGCATAAAGTCATTCAAGAAGAACATGGCCGATGATGCGCCTGAAGCCCCGGTGCCGCCGGGGCAGATCCAGGCTCCGGGCAAGGAAAAGGACGCATCCTTTGCCGAAGCCCCGCAGCATTCCACCAACAACTTGAAATGACAGGGACCGCGCCCGGGTGGATGGCATGATGGACAAGGCAGCATTCCCCGCAGGCGCGTATTGCGATGCGGTGGCCCGGATTATTGCCGCGGGCCAGCGGATGGACCGCTTTGGCTGGGTGCCCGCAACGGCGGGCAACATTAGCATCCGCCTGCCCGATGGCACCCTGGCCATCACGCGCTCGGGCGGGCACAAGGGCCTGCTGGGGCCGCAGGGCGTGATCCGTGTCGATGCGGCGGGCGCGCCACTCCTGCCCGCCGATCGTCCCAGCGCCGAGACGCTGCTGCACTGTCAGGTCTATGCCCATGACCCGGCGGCGGGTGCCGTGCTGCATGGCCATTCCGTCGCCTCCACCGTGCTGTCCATGGCAGGTGGCAACGAACTGGTGCTTGAAGGCTACGAGGTGCAGAAGGTCTTTGCCGGTCAGGACACCCATGCTGCCCGCGTGTCTGTGCCGATATTCGACAACGATCAGGATATTGCCCGCCTGTGCCGCGTCGTGGCCCCGCATCTGGATGCGATGCCCGCGGGCTACATCATTCGCGGGCATGGCGTGTATGTGTGGGGTGCTGACATGGACGTGGCGCTGGCACGGCTGGAAGGGCTTGAATTCCTGTTGGCTTGCGAACTGGAAAGAAGGAGGATGCGATGAGCCGCCTGCGTGTCTATGCCGATAACAATCCCGGAACCCCCATTATACAGCTGGGTGATCCCGCGCGCATTGCCATGGAGCTTGCGGGCATTGGCGTGCGTTTCGAGCGCTGGGATGCCCCCGTCGTGCCCCCGCGTGATGCACCGGAAAGCGCCGTGCTCGATGCCTATCGCCCCTATCTTGACCAGTTGATGGGCGAGACGGGTGCCGGTTCGGCCGATGTGCTGCGCGTGGGGCCTGATACCCAGGGCTGGGCGCAGGCGCGCAGCAAATACCTGTCCGAACATACTCATAGCGAGGACGAGGTGCGTTTTTTCGTACACGGGCAGGGCGATTTCATCCTGCATGTGAACGGGCGCGTGTACGATGTGCGCTGCACGGCGGGCGACCTGATTTCGGTGCCGGCGGGCATATCGCACTGGTTTGACGGTGGCGAGACGCCCGATTTCGTCACGCTGCGCATCTTCACCAACCCCGATGGCTGGATCGCGCAGTACACCGGCAGCGATATTGCAACCCGCTTTCCTGCCGAAGCCTGAATCCAACAAGTACCCCAAGGGAGATGAGTAACGTGACCCAGACCACGCAGCCGCCAGTGCGCGCGGTACTGCTGGATATTGAGGGAACGACCCTGCCGGTCTCCTTCGTCCATGACATCCTGTTTCCCTATGCCCGCAAGGCACTGCCCCACCTGCTGCGCACGCATGCCGATGACCCGACGGTCAAGGCACAGTTGGCCGAAATAGAACGCCTTGCCCCCGGTGTTCCGCCCCTGCGCCAGTTGGAAGCCTGGATGGACGCGGATGCCAAGGTCGCGCCGCTGAAGGCATTGCAGGGGATGGTCTGGGCGCAGGGTTATGCCGATGGCGTGCTCAAGGCCACGCTCTTCCCCGATGTGGTGCCTGCCCTGCGCTGCTGGGCTGCGGCGGGGCTGGCGCTTGCGGTCTATTCATCGGGTTCGGTTGCCGCCCAGAAGCTGATCTATGGCCACACGACCGAAGGTGACCTGAGCAGCGTGTTCGTGGGTTTTTATGACCTGCAGGTGGGCAGCAAGCGCGAGGCGGACAGCTACCGCCACATCGTGCAGGACGCACAGTGGAAGCCGACCGATGTGCTGTTCCTGTCCGATGTGGTGGCCGAACTGGACGCGGCAGAGCAGGCGGGCCTGCGTACCTGCCAGATTGTGCGCCCCGCCGATGGCACGCAGCCGGGTACCACCCACCCCGTGGCGGCTACCCTGGCCGAGGTCGCGGCCCGCTTTGGCCTGCCCCGTGCGGAGGCGGCATGAGAGCGCAACTGCACACCGACTGGCGTGCCATTCCCGATGTGGCCCGTGGTATGGTGGCGGCTCTGGGCAATTTTGATGGGGTGCATCTTGGCCATGCCCATCTGGTCCACGCCCTGCATGCCGCCCGCCCCGAGCGGGAACTGGCGGTCGTAACCTTCGAGCCGCATCCACGTGAACTGTTCCGCCCGCAGGACCCGCCCTTCCGCCTGACACTGGAGCACGAGCGCTTTGCCGCGCTGGCCGCGCTGGGTGTAAAGCATGTGTTCCAGATCGGGTTCGACCGCGAATTCAGCGCCATGAGTGCTGAGGATTTCGTCACCCGTGTTCTGCATGAGGGCCTGGGCTTGCGGCATGTGGCCTGCGGGCTTGATTTTGCATTTGGCCACCGCAGACGGGGCAATGTGGATTTCCTGGCCGAGCGCACCCGGGAACTGGACATTGGGCTTACGGTGGTGCCGCCCCTTTCCGATGGACTGGGGCCGTATTCCTCCACCCGTATCCGCAGGCTGCTGCAGGATGGCTACCCCGAGCGCGCGACCGAGGAACTGGGTCGCCCATGGTCGATTCGGGGCGTGGTGCAGCATGGGGACAAGCGTGGCCGCCTGCTGGGCTTTCCCACCGCCAACATTCCCCTTGGCCGCCATCTGGAACCCGCGCGCGGCGTATATGCCGTAAGCGTGCGGCTGGCCGATGGCACGGTGCACCCCGGCGTTGCCAATATCGGGCGCAGACCTACCATCAACGATGGGCAGGAAAGCCGGCTGGAAGTGCATCTGCTCGGCTTTGCGGGCGACCTGTACGGGCAGTCCCTGTCGGTGGCGTTGCATACGCTTTTGCGCGCTGAACGCCGCTTTGACGGGTTGGACGCGCTTAAGGCCCAGATCGCCCGGGATTCAGAGCAGGCCGCAGCCTACCTGTCGGCCCGCCACAGTGGTGCCATCGCCACCAGAACTTGACCATAGCGGGGCGTGATCCCCATAAGGTTGCCTTGCGCGCGGGAGCCATGGTTCCGGCATGCGCTCCCCTTACCAGAAGAACAGAACAGCCCATGTCCGAGTCAAAACCACAGGATCTCTATCGGGAAACGGTATTCCTGCCGACCACGTCCTTTCCCATGCGTGGCAACCTGCCCCGGCGGGAGCCGGAGATTCTGGCGGGATGGGAAAGCGAGAAACTGGACGCACACCTGCTGGAGCAGGCGCGCGGGCGTGACGTATTCATGCTGCATGACGGGCCGCCCTACGCCAATGGCCACCTGCATATCGGTCACGCGCTGAACAAGATCCTCAAGGACGTGATCAACCGCAGTCACCGCATGGCGGGCTACGGTATCCATTACGTGCCCGGCTGGGACTGCCACGGCCTGCCGATCGAATGGAAGATCGAGGAAGAATACCGCAAGCGCGGGCAGGACAAGGACAGCGTGCCGGTGCTGCAGTTCCGTGCCGAATGCCGCGCCTATGCCCAGAAATGGCTGGATACGCAGGCCAGTGAGTTCCGTAGGCTGGGCGTGCAGGCGCAGTGGGCGGACCGTTACGCCACGATGGATTTCTCATCGGAAGCGGCAATCGCGGGCGAGATCGGCAAATTCCTGCTCAATGGCCTGCTGTATCGTGGCCTGCGCCCGGTCATGTGGAGCCCGGTTGAAAAGACCGCTCTGGCCGAAGCCGAGATCGAATACCGCGACCACGAATCTACAGCCATCCACGTGGCCTTCCCCTTCGTAACCGACCCGACACCCGCCCACGCGCTGGAAGATGTGGCGGCCGTGATCTGGACCACAACACCGTGGACCATCCCCGCCAACCGCGCCATCGCCTATGGCCCGGAGGTGACTTATGCCGTGGTGCGCGTTGATGGCGTGAGCGAGAACGCGACCCTGCAGCCCGAGGCCCGCGTGCTGGTGGCCGAGGACCTGATCGCACCGTTCTGCGAAGCTGCGGGTGTTACTGCCCATCATGTGCTCTACACCCTGCCAGGCAGCGCGCTGGAAGGGGCGGTCTGCGCCCATCCGTTACGCGGACAGGGCTATGACTTTGATGTGCCGCTGCTGCCCGGTGCCCATGTTACTACCGAAGCCGGTACGGGGCTGGTTCACACTGCCCCCGCCCATGGCGAGGACGATTTCAACCTTGGTCGTGCCCATGGACTCGAAATCACCGAACTGGTGATGGATGATGGCCGCTATGCCGATTGGGTGCCGCTGTTTGCCGGTGGCCATGTGTTCAAGGCGGCCGAACCCGTGTGCCAGGCACTGCTTGAGGCCATGCAGCGCGCCGATGCGGCGGGCACAGCTCCCTGCGGTCTCGTGGCGCGGGCAACACTGGTTCATTCCTACCCGCATTCATGGCGTTCACGCGCACCGATCATCTATCGTGCAACACCGCAGTGGTTCATTCGCATGGATGGGGAAGGCCAGTTGCGCAAGCGTGCGCTGGCGGCACTTGATGACGTGACTTTCGTGCCCGCGCAGGCGCGCAACCGCCTGACCTCCATGGTGGCGGGCCGCCCCGACTGGTGCATCAGCCGCCAGCGCGCGTGGGGCGTGCCGATTGCCGTGTTTGTGGAGAAGCGCACCGGTGAGGTCCTGCGCGATGCGGCGGTGATGGCGCGCATTGTGGAAGCCTTCCGCGCGGAAGGGGCGGATGCGTGGTACAGTTCCCCCGCCTCGCGCTTCCTTGGCGAAGGCCGCAACGCCGATGATTACGAACAGGTGTTCGATATTGTGGACGTGTGGTTCGAAAGCGGTTCGACCCACGCCTTCGTGCTGGGCCATGGTGACATGAAATTCCCCGCCGACCTGTATCTGGAAGGCTCGGACCAGCATCGCGGGTGGTTCCAGTCCTCGCTGCTGGAAAGTGTGGGTACGCGGGGTGTCGCGCCTTTCCGCGCGCTGGTCACTAACGGCTTCGTGCTTGATGAGCAGGGCCGCAAGATGTCCAAGTCCCTTGGCAACGTCATTGCGCCGCAGGACGTGAATGACACGCTGGGTGCCGATATCCTGCGCCTGTGGGTCATGAACTCGGACACCAACGAGGATCTGCGCATCGGCAAGGAAATCCTCAAACAGCAGGGTGAACTCTACCGCCGTCTGCGCAATACCCTGCGCTGGCTGCTGGGCGCGCTGGACGGCTTTACCGAAGCCGAGCGCGTGCCTTACGCCGAACTGCCCGAGCTTGAGCGCTGGGTGCTGCACCGTCTGGGTGAACTGGGCGGCCTTGTGGCGCGCGCGGTGGAAACGCATGAATGGGTAGGTGTCTATCCCGCGCTGCACGGTTTCTGTGCTGCTGACCTGTCGGCCTTCTATTTCGATGTGCGCAAGGACACCATCTACTGCGATGGCCCTGCCAGCCTGAAGCGCCGGGCGGCCCGCACGGTGCTCGATCACCTACACCGCTGCCTGTGCACCTGGCTTGCCCCCGTGCTGGTCTTTACGGCCGAGGAAGCGTGGCTGGCCCGCCCCGGCAATATTGAAAGCGTGCACCTGCAGGCCTTCCCCGAACTGCCGGTGGAGTGGAACGACCCCGAACTGGGCGAACGCTGGGCCATGCTGCGCGCCGTGCGGCGTGTGATCACCACCGAGATCGAGACCGCGCGGCGTGACGGACTGGTCAAGTCCTCGCTGCAGGCTGCACTCGAACTGCCGCTTTCGGAAGCGGAAGCCGCCCGTTTCGCGGGTATTGACTGGGCGGAACTGACCATCGTGTCGCAGGCAGAGATCAATGTCATCGCCGGTGCGGGGTCGATCTATCTGGGCGAGGACGAAGCACAGGAAGGCACGCCGCATGGCATCCCGTCGGTCAGTGTGGCGTCGGGGCATAAATGCGCGCGCTGCTGGAAGGTGCTGGAGGAAGTGGGGACAGAGAGCTCCCACCCCGAACTGTGCCTGCGCTGTGTCGATGTGGTGCAGGGCAGGGCGTAAGGGCCATGAGCAACCGCGTTGTGGGACTGGGGTGCCTGTTGGGCGCACTGGTGGCCGATCAGGCCAGCAAGTACTGGATATTGTACATTTATGACCTGCCCGCACGCGAGAGCGTGGCCCTGCTGCCGGGGCTGAACCTGACCATGGTGTGGAACCATGCCATCACGTTTGGCATGCTGGGGGGGGCGGGTGCTGCCGGGCGCATTATCTTTTCCGTCGCGGCATTATTGATCGTGACGGGGCTTGGCGTCTGGCTTGCACGTACTACGCGGCGGTGGGTAGCGGTGGCGCTGGGCCTGATCATAGGCGGTGCGATTGGCAACGTGATCGACCGGCTGCGCTTTGGCGCGGTGGTCGATTTCATCCATGCGCATGCCTATGGCCATTCATGGCCGGTGTTCAACATAGCCGATGCCCTGATAGATTGCGGCGTTGCGATCCTGATTATCGACAACATGCGTCATCGCGATGCAGACTAGGACGGGGATGGCGCGCGCATGCTTGCCGAACCGTTTCACTCACGGTAATAGGCGAGATATGGCGATTCCTGCTTTCAGACCCCTTTCCTGTGCATTGCTTGTATCCAGCGGCTTTATGCTGTCGGGTTGCACGGGCGCTGATGTTTCGCGCGCCTTCGGGCTGGAGCGGAGCCTGCCGGATGAATACACGGTTACGACCCGTGCGCCGCTGTCCATGCCGCCTTCGGATGAACTGGGCGCGCCCAACAGCAACGCCGTGCAGCGTGCGGAAGATACAAACCCGCGCATGCAGGCGTTGGAAACCCTCTCCCCTAATGTTGCCTTTCAGGGTGCCGATGGCTCCGGCAGCGCCGGCCAGACTGCGCTGGTGGGTGCGGCGCAGGAAGCCTCCAACGAACCAGACCGGGGCGAAATGGGCCGTGCGGACACGACGTTTGTTGACAAGCTGATGTTCTGGCATGGGGGCGGCGCGGGCAACCTCGTCAATGGCAAGGCGGAGAATGCCCGCCTGCGTGAGGATTCTGCGCTTGGTCGCAACCTGACCAAGGGGGCCACGCCCACCGTGAGCGGTCCCTCCAAATAACAGGGTATCGTGTCCGGGCCTGTCGGGGCCGGGCACAGGGCCTGATGGCTGAGATCCGGTTCCTGTCATGAATACGCATTTAGGTAACGACCTGCCGGTCATCCGCCGCCTGTCCGAACAGGTGGTCAACCGCATTGCCGCTGGCGAGGTGATCGAACGCCCGGCGGCGGCGCTGAAGGAACTGGTGGAGAACGCCATCGATTCCGGCGCGCGGCGGATCGAGATCCGGCTGGACCATGGCGGGATCGACCGGATCGACGTGCGCGATGATGGCTGTGGCATGTCGCCCGATGACCTGCTGCTTGCTGTCGAGCGGCATTGCACCTCCAAGCTGCGTGACGAGACGCTGGTGCGTATTTCCACGCTTGGCTTCCGTGGTGAGGCCCTGCCTTCCATTGGCGCTGCGGCGCGGCTTACGGTCATGTCCCGGCAGGCGGGGGCGGATTCGGCATGGTCCATCCGGGTGGAAGGCGGCGTGGTCAGCGCACCGGAACCCTGCGCGGGTGCGCCCGGCACGCGCGTTCTGGTGGAGGATATGTTCTTTGCCACTCCCGCGCGCCGCAAGTTCCTCAAAAGCCCGCGTGTCGAGTCCAGCCATGCTGAAAACGTGGTGCGCAGGCTGGCCCTGTCTGTGCCGCATATCGCCTTCCGGCTGGAATTCGATGACCGCCTGATTCTTGACCTGCCAGTGCAGGACAGGCCCGCCCGCGTTGCGGCCATTCTGGAGTCGGGACAGGCGGATGGCCTGCTGGAGGTGGAAGGCCAGCGCGGTGACCTGAAGCTGAGCGGTTATATCTGCGCGCCATCGGTCCATCGCGCCACGGCCAACGGGCAGATGCTGCTGGTCAACGGACGGCCGGTAGTGGACCCGGTACTGCGCACGGCGGTGCGGGTTGCATATCGCAACGTGATGGAGCACGGGCGGCACGCGGTGGTGGCCCTCTCGCTCGAAATCCCGCCCGAGCAGGTGGACGTGAACGTACACCCGGCCAAGACGGAACTGCGCTATGCGGATTCGGCCGCCGTGCGGGCGCTGGTCATTGGCGCGCTGGGGCGTGCGCTGGGCACCGGTGCGGGCGTGGCGGGTGTGCGGCCTGACCTGCTCCAGTCACGCGGACCTTCGTCCGCGCGCATCTGGTACCCGCCCGAACGTGACGCGGATGCTGCGGACCTGTCCGCCCGCCTGGCGGAACCGCCTGCTATGCCGCGTGCCGATATGGGTCTGCCGCCCGGTTTTTCCGAGTCGTCCCTGCCGCTCGCCGGGCTGCCCGCCGCCCGTAAGGTCGTGCCTGATGGCGTGGATAATCCGCTGGCGTCCGAATCTGCCATGGCGCACCCGTTGGGGGCGGCCGTGGCGCAGGTGCTGGGCACCTATATCGTATCCCAGACGGCGGATGGCGCGCTGGTGCTGGTGGACCAGCATGCCGCCCATGAGCGCCTGACCCACGAGATCCTGCGCCAGCAGTATATGGGCGGCGAGATCCGCGCCCAGCGCCTGCTCTTGCCTGAAGTGGTGGACCTGCCTGCCCGGCAGGTGGCGGTGCTGCTGTCTTTTGGCGCGGCGCTGGCCCGTCTGGGTGTCGAGATTGAACCCTTTGGTGGCACCGCCGTGCTGGTGCGCGCCATGCCTGCCCTGCTGGGCAAGGAAAACCCCGGTGGCATGCTGCGCGACCTGGCGGAAGAACTGGAAGCCGATGATCTGGATAGTCCCGCGCAGGCCGATGCGCTGGATGCGCGCATGGATGCGGTCATCGCGCGCATGGCCTGCCATGGCAGTGTCAGGGCAGGCCGCAAGCTAACACACGAGGAAATGAACGCCCTGCTGCGTGACATGGAACGCACCCCCCGCGCGGGCACCTGCTCGCATGGTCGGCCAACATGGCTGAAGCTGGAAAAGGCCGATATTGAGCGGATGTTCGGCCGCCGCTGACCTGCGGCACACTGTATGACCAGCCTGCGTTGCAGGGTCGGCGTGGCGGGGGCAGGATGCATCCTCTGCATAATGTGAGCGCGGCCTTACTGGATTCCTATACCGCAACGCTCCTAGACTCACGCATTCCCCATGGATGATGTGAGACCGAATGTGCATCCGATCCTGCTTTCGTTAGTGACCTACCTGCCCCTTGCCGGGGTTGTGGCCATACTGCTTACCCGTGGCACGCCCCAGACGGTTGAGACCGCCGCGCGCTGGGTGGCGCTGTGGACCAGTGGCATTGTGTTCGCGCTGGCCGTGATCATGTGGGTGGAATTCGATCCCTCGCGCCCGGGCATCCAGTTCGAGCAGCAGGTGGGCTGGGCCAGTGGTGCTGGCATATCCTACCATGCCGGGGTGGATGGCATCAGCTTGATGTTCGTGCTGCTTTCCGCCTTTCTCACTCCGCTTTCCATTATTGGCGGGTGGCGGCAGATCACCGGGCGGGTACGCGATTACATGATCGCCATGCTGTTGCTGGAAACCACGCTAATCGGCCTGTTCTCGGCACTCGATATGGTGCTGTTCTATGTCTTCTATGAAGCCACCCTGCTGCCTGCCAGCCTGATGGTGGGGGTATGGGGCGGCCCGAAGCGGGTCTGGGCCTCGCTGCAGTTCTTCCTGTTCACCTTTGGCGGTTCGCTGTTCATGCTGCTCGCCCTGCTGGCGATGTGGAATGTGACCGGCACGACCGACATCATGGCCTTGCAGCACCACGGTTTTTCACCTGCCATGCAGTGCTGGCTGCTGGCGGGTTTCATCCTGGCTTTTGGCGTCAAGCTGCCGCTGTTCCCGCTGCATGCGTGGCTGCCCGATGCCTATACCGAAGCGCCTACAACGGCATCTGTCATGCTCTCGGGCGTGCTGTCCAAGGCAGGCGCTTACGGGCTGCTGCGCTTTGGCGTGCTCATGTTTCCCGATGCCGCCCGCCTGTTTGCCCCCGTGGTGCTGACGCTGGGCGTGATTGCAGTGATCTATGCCGCCATCATCGCCCTGGCACAGACGGACATGAAGCGGGTCATCGCCTATTCCTCGTTCTCACATATGGGGGTGATCGCCATCGGCCTGTTCACGCTCACGCCAGAGGGAATCGATGGTGCGATCTTCCAGATGCTGTCGCATGGCATCGTGATCGCGGCCCTGTTCTTCTGTGTCTCCGCCGTGTCATGGCGGGCGGAAACGCGTGAGATCAGCGCCTTTTCCGGTGTGGCGCACAGGATGCCGGTGCTGGCCACGCTGACCATGCTTTTTGTCATGGCCAATATCGGCCTGCCGGGCACGGGCGCATTCGTGGGTGAGTTTCTGGTCATGGTCGGCGCGCTGCATGTATCGTTCTGGCTGGCCTTCCTCGGCGGCACGAGCATGATCCTGGGGGCAGTGTATATGCTGGTGCTTTATCGCCGGGTGCTGTTCGGTGCTGATCGGGGTGGAGTGATGGCCCTACTGCGTGACTTGACGGGACAGGAACTGGCGGTGCTGGTGCCGCTGGCGGTCGTGACGATCTGGATGGGCGTGCATCCCGGATCGTTCCTGCGGGTGTTTGACCCGGCTGTAACCAGTCTGCTGCACCCGGTGGCGGCGGTTGCCACGGTGGACCCGCAGCAGGCCCTGCATGTGGCGGATGCGGGCTGATAAAAAAGAACAGAAGTTCCCGGGTGCCGCCTTTTTTCAGAAAGGCGGCGTTCTTTGAAGCTTTTTGAAAAAGCTTCACCAAAAACTCTCGCATTTGCCTGTTATGAAAAAGGCCCGGTCCCCTACACTAGGAGAGCCGGGCCTTTGTGGTTCTGGCTGTCTCAGACGTCGAGGTTATCGACCTGGCGGGCATGGTCCTGAATGAAGCGGAAGCGCAGTTCAGCCTTGCGGCCCATCAGGTGTTCCACGCGCTCCAGTGTCAGCGCCCTGTCTTCTGGCGGGGTGATGACCTTGAGCAGGGTGCGGTGTCTGGGGTCCATGGTGGTCTGCTTCAGGTCCGCGGGTGGCATTTCGCCAAGCCCCTTGAAGCGGGAGACCTCGACCTTGCTATTGGGCTTGAAGTCTTTCTTCAGCTTCCTCTCGCGGTCAGCATCGTTCATGGCGTAAACGCTCTTGCCGCCCTGCGTCAGGCGGTACAGTGGCGGTTGAGCCAGGTACAGGTGCCCCGCCCGGATCAGGCCGGGCAGTTCACGGTAGAAGAACGTCATGAGCAGGGAGGCGATATGCGCGCCATCCACATCCGCATCGGTCATGATGATGATGCGGCCGTAGCGCAGCTTGGTGGCATCAAAACGCTCGCCCATGCCGCAGCCCAGCGCTTCTACAAGGTCGCGCAGTTCCTGGTTGCCGCGCAGTTTTTCTGTTGAGGCGCTGGCCACGTTCAGGATCTTGCCCCGTAGCGGCAGCACGGCCTGCGTCTCGCGGTTGCGGGCCTGCTTGGCGGAGCCACCGGCCGAGTCGCCTTCCACCAGGAAGATCTCGGTCTCGGCCGCGTTCTCGCGCGTGCAGTCGGTCAGCTTGCCCGGCAGGCGCAGGCGGCGGGTGGCACTCTTGCGCGGGGTCTCTTTTTGCTCCTTGCGGCGCAGGCGTTCCTCGGCGCGTTCGACCACAAAGGCCAGCAGGTTGTCCGCCTGGGGCGGGTTGCCCGCCAGCCAGTGGTCAAAGCGGTCGCGTAGTGCGGTTTCGACCAGCTTGCTGGCCTCCCCACTGGTCAGCTTTTCCTTGGTCTGGCCCTGGAATTGCGGGTCGCGGATAAAGACTGACAGCTTGGCGGCAATGCAGCCCATGATGTCATCGGCATTGATACTGGTTGCGCGCTTGTTGGCGCGCTGTTCGCCCCAGTTGCGCAGGCCCTTGAGCAGGGCATTGCGAAAGCCCGTCTCATGCGTACCACCATTGGGCGTGGGAATGGTGTTGCAGTAGGAAGCAAGGGTGGCCGTGCCCTGCTCCAGAAAGGCGATGGCCCATTCCATGCGCCCGGTATCCGCGCCGTCTGGACCGGTTGGCAGGTCGGCATCGCCTGCCCACAGGTCGGTCAGCAGGGCGGCCTTGTCCCCCAGCTCGTCGCGCAGACTGTCCGCCAGACCGCCGGGGAAGTGCAGGACTGCTTCCGCCGGAACGTCATCGCCCTTGATCAATGACGGGTCGCACGACCAGCGGATGGTAACACCCCGGAACAGGAACGCCTTGGAGCGACACAACCGGTACAGTCGCGCTGGTGAGAAGTGCAGCCGCCCGAATATTTCAGGATCGGGTGTGAATCGGATCTGGGTGCCCCGGCGGTTGTTGATGGGACCGATCTTTTCAACACTGCTCAGCGGATGGCCGCGTTCATAGACCTGCCGCCACAGTTCGCGGTCACGCGCGATCTCCACTTCCATGCGCGATGCCAGCGCATTGACCACAGATGAGCCAACACCGTGCAACCCGCCCGATGTGGCATAGGCCTTGCCCGAGAACTTGCCGCCCGCGTGCAGCGTGGTCAGGATGACTTCCAGCGCCGAGCGGTCGGGAAAACGGGGGTGTGGGTCCACCGGTATGCCGCGCCCGTTGTCGCGTATGGTCAGGCAGTCTCCGGCTTCCAGCGTTACATCGATGGTGGTGGCGTGGCCCGCCACGGCTTCGTCCATTGCATTGTCGAGGATTTCGGAAGCGAGGTGATGGTACGCCGTCTCATCCGTACCACCGATATACATGCCGGGGCGGCGGCGGACGGGCTCCAGCCCCTCCAGCACCTCGATGGCGCTGGCGTCATAGGTGTCAGGACCGTTTTTCGCGTTATCTGCTGGCATGGCGGGAGGGGAAACCTTGCGTCGAGTCGGTTTGCCGGGGCTGGCTGGCGCGGAAAAAAGATCGTCGTTCATGAAGCGTTCTTTGTTCTGTCGGGTCGCGTCCTGTCAAGCCATAAAGCCCCGCACGCCTGTGGACTATGCCTGCTGTTACCGGCATGAAAAAGGCCGGACACAGGTCCGGCCGCATTTTCCTTCATGCCAGCGCAGGCTGACGGATCAGCTGCGCACCGTGCGGCGGGTGGTGGTGGTGCGGCCCGTGCTGCGCGCGCGGCTGGTGGCTGCCGGACGGTTGGGCGCGGTGCAGGTCAGGTAGGAAGCCGGCTGGAGAATGTCCTTCGCCTGGGCGTAGCTGGACAGGTCGGCTGCTGTTTCCAGTTCCGTCACCTCATCGAACATGGACAGGCGCTGCTGGCAGAATGCGCTGCCCGACTTCAGCCCGCGCTCGGACTGCACGTTGGCCAGCTGGGTAATGTAGTCATCATGCTGGCGCTGGGCGTTACGGCCATAGGTGCTGCTGAAATAGCCGTTGAGCACATGTTCCTCGCTGGCCAGCTTGGTGCGGAATTTCATCACGAAATTATTGTACTTGTCCTGCGCGCCGCACGAAAGTGCGGTGACCATCAGCTCGCTTTTCAGGCCCTGTACGTCAAACGCCTCATGCGCGGGGGAGGGGGAGCAGGGGCCGGCAGCCCATGCCTGTCCACCAGTGACCAGCCCGGCAAGGGCAAGTGCAGCGGCGCCAGCGCGCCAGATCGACATCGACATCAGGACAGGTTCTCCAGACTATTGGGGCAGGCGTTCGGGGATGCAGGGATCCCGCAACTTTCGGTGGGAATGAAATCCGGATCAGGTCTATAGCGCAAACCCGTCCTTGCCAAAAGGGAGGGATATAGCTTCACGTTCAAAAAGATGCGCCCCACCGCCACCGTGGGATGACAGCATGCCGGCGGGCAGCTATGCCATACGAGCGGGGCCTGTGTGCCTGCGTAAAACGGCCAACAGGTCTTTCCCGGCGGGGTGCGTTGTTCTACAGCATATGCCAAAGCGGTCTGGCGCTGTGCCGATCATGCCCGTTACGGGGCGGCGCGGGCGTAACTGTTCTTATAACGGGTGATGTATCAAATACAGCGGAGCTGACGAGTGCGACTGCGATTGTCTGCAATCATGATGACGACGGGCCTTCTGCTCGCCGGATGTGACAATAAACCGGGCGTGAACCTGGGTGGTATCGGTGGAACCCCCAATCCCTACAATTACATGAAGGCTTCGGGGCAGTGTCAGGTCGGTACACCTGTCGCCGCGGGCAAGAACACCCGGACCGCCACCATGCAGGTCCGCAGTGATGACGGCTATTGCGCGATCGAGACGCGTGTTTCCGCAGGCCACCCCTATGCCTCGTTTGGCGTGTCGCCTGCGCCTGATCACGGCAAGGTTTTCATCTACAATTATAACGATCACACTTATGTGACGTACACCGCCAATACCGCCTATTCCGGCGAAGACAAGTTCCGCGTCGTGCTGATCCCCGGTGGCAGTCAGCCGCGTGAATACATGGATGTGACCGCAACCGTCACGGCGCCGGTCGTAAGCGGGGCGAAATAAGCCTTGAGGGAACGGCCATGTCGCCCAGGCGCATGGCCCGTTCCCTCAGATCGAGAAGGTGATGGGTTCGGGCAGGGGGCGGCGCATGCCGGCGTGTTCCGCCCGACGTACAAGGTCATCAAGGCTGATCTTGTTGCATTCCGCGCCGACCATGTCGTCAAAATGCTGCCAGCACGGCTCGATCACTTTCTGGAACAGATCTCCCACGGGGCCATCGTCCCTGTTATCTTCCGCCGTGATGACGGACAGAATATCGGCCAGCAGGATATCGCGCCGCGGGCGGCCGAGCCTGTAGCCACCGCGTGGGCCGCGCACGCTTTCCAGCAGGCCGGAGCGTGACAGGGTCTGCAGCAGGGGTTCGATGCCACGGCGGGCAAGGCCCGCGCGCTCGGCTATGTCTGCTGCACTGATGGTGCCGTTCCGTCCGGCGTGAAAGGCAACATCAAGCATGATCAGTATGGCGATCATGGTCCTGTCCCGCCGGAGCAGCATATCGTTCAGCCTCGCTGTATGATGGATGGTGAAAGCAGTATGCTTCAGTTAGCAGCTATTGACTGATTGATCCACGCTTCTGTTGGGGGAGATGGTGGATTATGTCAGTCTGTACGTGTGAATTAAGTCATCTGCATGGAATGGAGTGATACCGCATGACCAAGACTACCCCACAGGAGCGTACGTACGGTTTTGCCGCACCCCGCGGCAGGGTGTACGATTCCATTGTCGAGACCGTGGGGGGGACGCCGCTGGTGGCGTTGCCGCACCTGACCCGTGAGGACGGGTTGCAGAGCCGGATATTGATGAAGCTGGAGTTCTTCAACCCGCTTGCCTCGGTTAAAGACCGGATCGGGGCCGCAATGATCGAGGATGCGGAAAGCCGGGGCGAGATCCAGCCTGGCAAGACCACGCTGGTGGAACCAACATCGGGCAATACCGGCATCTCGTTAGCCTTTGTGGCGGTGGCGCGGGGCTATCGGCTGATCGTAACCATGCCCGAAGGTGCTTCCATCGAGCGGCGCAAGATGCTGCGCCTGCTTGATGCGCAGCTGGAACTTACCCCCTCACGGCTTGGTATGGCGGGTGCCATTGCCCGGGCGGAAGAAATCCTGAAGAAAACCCCCAATGCCTGGATGCCGCGCCAGTTCGATAATCCCGCCAACCCTGATGTGCATGCCGCCACTACGGCGGAGGAAATCTGGGTCGATACGGCGGGTGAGGTCGATATCGTCGTGGCTGGTCTTGGCACGGGGGGGACGGCTAGCGGCATTGCACACGGCCTGAAGGCGCGTAAGCCCGGTGTGCAGGTCTATGGCGTGGAGCCGATGGAAAGCGCCATACTGAACGGGGATGAGCCGGGTCCGCACGGTATTCAGGGCATCGGGCCGGGCTTCTGTCCCCGCACGCTGGATCTTGCGGCACTTGATGGTGTCCTGCCGGTATCGGAGCGCGAGGCGATTGCGGCCGCACGTCGGTGTGCACGGCTGGATGGCGTGCCGGTGGGTATTTCATCGGGGGCGGCACTGCATGCGGCCGTGCAGCTTGCCGAGCGGCCGGAAAACAAGGGCAAGACGATTGTCACGATCGCACCATCCTTTGCCGAGCGTTATCTTTCCACGTCGTTGTTTACCGGTCTGGTCTGATCGGGGCAGATGAACAGGGAATAGAAGTTTTTTGGGTGCCGCCTTTTTCAAGAAGGCGGCATGCCTTATGGATGATGCGCATGAAAAAAGCGGCTGCCCGAAGGGTACCGCTTTTTTTCATGATCTGGCTGTATGGGCAGGCATTCAGTGCAGGATGATCTCTACCCGGCGGTTCTGTGCCTCACGTGTATTGGCTGCAGTCTGGACCAACGGGTTGGCATCACCATAACCGTTAATGCCAATAGATGGGCCAGGCACGCCGTCACGTACCAGCTCCGCCTTGATGACCTGCGCGCGCTTGAGGGAAAGCGCCTGGTTGTAGCGTTCCCCCTGCGGGCCGGGACGGGCTGCGGAATTGTCGGTATAGCCGTTGACCTCAATGCGCGTGGTCTGCGTGTTGGTCGAGGCCTGGGCCGCCACGGCCACGATGGCGCGCGCCCGGTCGGTCAGGTCGCTGCGGTCCCAGTCGAAAAAGACGAGATAGGTACGGTTTTCCGCAGGTGCCGGGGCAGCAATGGCGGAAGGCGGCGGGGGTGGCGGCGGTGCCGGATTGAACTCGTAGCGCAGCCCGAGCATGAGCGAGTGGTTAAAATCGGTCCGGCTGTCACGATTGCCGTTGCGGAAGCCGTAATCGCTGTTCATGGCGCTTAGCGCCGTGCTGCTGCCCGATACGATGGAATGGTGCGACTGCGGGCCAAGCATGGTCCAGAACCGGTATTCCGCCGTGGCTGACAGGCCAACCGCGAACGGCATGGGGAAGGACAGACCGAAAATGCCCTGATAGGCGAAGTTTCCGTATGTGCCGCCCACATGCTGGCTGTAGCTCTGGCCATTCACGTTGCCGGTTATGGTGGTGTTCATGTTCTGCCAGCCATAGCCGATACCCGCACCAAAATACGGGAACAGCCAGCTCTTGCCGATATCCATGTCGAACAGGGCATTGGCCATGACGCCCGATTCCTGCTGTCTGCCATCGGCATGGGCATGGTAGGCCGCGTTGCCGCCTACGGTCTTGAGGTCATTATTGCGGTAGAGACCTTCCACCTCAACCCGGAAACCGTTGCCCAGGCCCCAGCCAATGCTGCCGATGCCGGTGGCGCCGGTCTTGAACTCATCACGTGCGGAAGAATGACGTATGACCTGACCCTGGTTGAAACTCGCGCCGCCTTCACCGCTGATATAGAGGCCCTGCACAGGCTGGGCGAATACCGGAGTGCAGACCAGCACGGAGCCCAGGGTAACCGCGGCAGTCAATAAAGACCCTGCAAGCAATCCGTACCGCAGTTTCATACTCTTCTTCTCCCTTCGACGGGCCTCTTCCGGCATGTCGGCCCGGTCGGGTGCACGTGCCATATTCCTTGGAATGATCAGCATCAGCATTCTTTTGCTGAAAGAAACCAGTCCTGACAATCCATTGTCGCCACCTTTATCCACCACCTGGGCGGCTTGGCCAACTGTCACGCTCAGGTGTGTGCGAGATGCCACACCCTGCGCCGGACCAGGTTTCGTGCTTTCATCCCTGTGGGATCACGTCTTTTATATCAGCCTTGTTTCAAACGGTGGCGTCAGATCAGGTGCATCGAATTCAAGAACCCATAAATCCGGGTCCCGTTCCCTCTGCCTTGAGACATAGGCATCGACACTGGCCTGATCCACGGCCGCCTCTCCTGTAGCGCGGAACCATGCCTGCCGTCCATCGGGTGTGCGTGTCTGGGCCAGCACACACATGTGTCCTCCACGCCCCAGCAACACGATTATGGCACTACCGGCATCGTCGTCACCATGATGCAGCACCATGCCCGGATTTCCGGTTTGTCCAGCCTGGCGCAGCATTGCCTTGACCCATATGCCGGTTTTCAGGCGGGCTTCTTCCATTGTCAGTACCCTCTCCGGTAATGCAGAAAAACACAGGGAGGCATGCAGGAATAGCAACGTGCCCCACCACGGTTACGGCTCATCCCCCGCTGGGTGGGCCGCTTTCCTCTTCGGGTATGGTCGTCAGGGCAGCGCGATACTCGACCGGGTTATCCAGTAGCGAATAGGCGGCATCCAGGTCGCTATCCGTGCCAATGGCAGCGGGGCAGGCCTTGCGGATGGTCAGGATGTGCGACAGTTCCACAGGGTAGCGGACCTGCCGGGCAGCAGTAACCCACTCCTTGCTATCGGCCGTGCCTTCGGCCAGATCCTGCAACTGGCGGTCGAGTGCCGCCTCGCCCAGACTCGTGCAGACCTGCGGCATGACCCCAAGCCCCTGTAGCGGCCAGCCCAGCGGGGCCAGCACCCGACTCCATGTAACAAACAGTTCCCCGCCATTGGGTAGCTGTCCGATGGTCTGGACCAGCCCCTTGCCCAGCGTTGCGCTGCCCACCACCACGCCGCGCTTCTGGTCGGCCAGGGTCGCGGCCAGGATTTCGGCGGCGCTGGCGGTGCGGCCATCAACCAGCACGATGATGGGCAGCCCGTTGGTCATGTCGCCGCCCTGCACCGCCCAGACATGATTGGCCTGCGGGTCCCGCCCCTGTGTGATCGCCGCAACCCCGTGGTCGAGCATGAGGGCTGATGTGGTAACCGCCTGCTGCAGTACGCCGCCCCGGTTGCCGCGCAGGTCAATGACCAGCCCCGACAGGCCGGGCACGTTCATGGCTTCGTCCAGGTACTGGCTCATTTCTTCCGCAGTATTGGTGGAGAAGGCGGTGATGTGCAGCACCACATGCTTGCCACTGGTATAGGCGAACACGGTCTCGGGCGGGGTGGAGGCACGATGCAGGGCAACGGTTGTCTGCCGGCCCCGTGCTTCCACCGTTATGCGCACCAGACTGCCGGCGGGACCGTTGAGCCAGGCATTGACGGTGTCGAGGCTACGGGACTCGGTCGGGCGGCCGTTGATGGCGCGCACGATCTGCCCCGCCGCCAGCGTGGTGGGCCAGGCTGGACCGTTGGCGTTGACCGCCGTGATCATGATTGTGTGGTGGTCCATCCCCAGTGTCAGCCCTGCCGTGGCCTCGCCTCCGGTGCGGGTGTTGCGGTCCGACACCGCTGCCTGGGGCGGGATGTAGCGTGAATAGGGGTCGAGATGATTGAACAACTCGTCAAAGAAACCCTGCAGCACGCCATCGGCCCCGGTACTGCGCATGGCAGGCGAGTGATGCCACGCTACGTCCAGTATGCGGGTAATGGCGGCACTCCATCCCGGCACGTCATCGGCGGCGGGTACGGGCAGGGCCAGTACCGTCTTCTGGGTGGCGGTCAGTTGCAGGAAGCCGTGCTGTTCCTCGATGCTTAGCGAAGGATCGAGCGCGCTCAGTCCGTTCAGGCCCCACAGGGCAAAATCATGGATCTGGTAATTTTCCAGTGTACGGGGCTGGAGAAAGGCCAGACTCGCCTGCATGACGGAAGAGATGACCGCAAGGTCCATGCCCGCGCCTTCGGCCGTGTCCACGCTGCCTTCCTGCACGGGGGGCTGTGGTGTGGGGCTGCGTGGGGGGCTGGGCGTATCATCGGCGCAGGCCGCTGTGGTCAGGCGCGCGATGATGAGGAGCAGGATGAACGTGTCACGCGGGATATGGCCCAGCGTGGAGATCCGGCGGCGCCATGTAGCCGCACTTTCACCGCCCATGCCCATGGGGCGCAGGATGATGACCGGAAACCGGCGGCGTTTCATGCCCGCCGTCCCTGCCGGGCGGGTGGAGAATCGGGAAGGGCCAGCAGGACTGTTCCCCGGATCGCGCATGCTTCTTCTATCCGTACGCGCAGGGCCTGACCGGGGCGGAATGCCATGGTCTTGTCGCGTGCCAGCAATGTCTGCGTTTTTTCATCGTGATGCCACTGATCTTGTGGCAGGGCAGACATGGGCAGAAGGGCGGATGTGCCGGTGGCGTCCAGTACCGTGAAAATACCGAATCGCGACAGGCTGGAGACATGCGCCTCCATGACCGTGCCCACGCGGACCTGCAGCCATGTAGCGGCGTAACGCTCCAGCGTTTCGCGTTCGGCCTGTGCCGCGCGGCGCTCGGTGCGGGTTATGGCCTCACCTGCATCTTCCAGTGCTTCGTGCGTGGGTGCCGGGCCGGGTTCCAGCCCGATGGCCACCAGCAGGGCGCGATGGGTCAGCAGGTCCGCATAGCGACGGATGGGGCTGGTAAAGTGGCTGTAGGCCGCAAGCGACAGGCCGAAATGCCCGATCGGGTCGGGGCTGTACTCCGCCTGGTTCTGCGCGCGCAGGACCAGTTCGTTCACCAGCGCCGCCTGATCGGTATTGCGCGCCTGCTGCAGGATCCGATCAAGGTCGGCGGCACGCAGGCTGCCCACGGGCGGTAGTTTCAGGCCCATCGTATCAAGCGCGTGGCGCAGGTTTTCCAGCCGTTCGGGCGTGGGGGGCGCGTGGATGCGGTACAGGCAGGGCAGGTGTCGCCCTTCAAGGTAGCGCGCGGCGGCAACATTGGCCGCGATCATGAACTCTTCCACCACCCGGTGGCTGTCCAGGCGGATACGTGGTGCAATAGCGGTAATCTGGCCCTGGTCGTTCAGCCGGACCAGCCGTTCAGGCAGGTCAAGGTCCAGCGTGCCACGTTGCGCCCGTGCGGCGGCAAGGCACCGCCATGCACCGAACAGGCTGTCCAGCAGGCCGTCAGGCAGGGTCGCGATGGCGGCATCGGGTGGCGCGCCGTCACGCGCGGCCTGCACCTGTTCATAGGTCAGGCGGGCGGCACTGCGCATGATGCCGCGCCCGAAGCGGGCATTGGCCATTGTGCCGTCGGCGGCCACATCCATGGTCACGAACAGGCAGCCCCGGTCTTCTCCCGGCCTGAGCGAACACCAGCCGTTGGACAGTGCCTCAGGTAGCATGGGAATGACCCGGTCGGGAAAATAGACGGAATTGCCGCGCAGGCGGGCTTCGCGGTCCAGCGCAGTACCGGGGCGGACATACCAGGCCACATCCGCGATGGCGACGGTGATGCGGAAGCCTGTCCCATCTGGCTCGGCATAGATCGCATCGTCAAAATCGCGGGCATCGTCGCCATCTATGGTGACAAGCGGCATGTCACGCAGGTCGGTGCGGCCTGCGGGGGATACGGCGCGGGCGGCTTCGGCCTGCGCCAGTGCTTCGGTGGGAAAGGCATGCGGGATGCCCAGCATGGCAATGGCCACCATGCTGATGGTCCGTGCATCCCCCTGCGGGCCAAGGCGTTCGATGATCCGTGCGGGGTGCAGCCCCGGCCCGGCCTGGGGCAGGGGGGTGGCGATAACGATCTCGTTATCCGGTGCGCCCGCATCTTCCCCCTGTGGAATGACCCATTGCGCCTTGGCCCGGCGGTCGGCAGGTGTCAGCCGGCCTGCGGGGCGGAAGCGGGCTGGGGCGCTGGTCGCCGGATCATCCGCCGCCAGCGTGCGGAACAGGCCCACGACCTGCATCGGCGCATCGGTCAGACGGCGCAGCGTGCGGCCTTCATATTTTCCGGGGCCGATGCGGCGCAGGCGCGCGACCACGCGCTCGCCAGGTGCCAGGGCGGCACGTCCGCGCAGTTCGGGGTGCATGAACACAACGGGGGCGACGCCTTCGCCATCCCACTGCACGGGGCGGGCCACTGGGTCGCCATCGGCATCAGTGCCGGTAACCTGCACCACCATGGATTCGGGCAGCCGGGCCGAGACACGGAAACGCCGGGCACCCGCAGGCGCCAGCGTGCCATCCAGCGCCATCTCGCGCAGCATCTGCCGCAACGCCTGCCGGTGTTCGGGGCCAAGGCCGAATTCCCGGCTGATCTCGCGCTTGCCGATCCGGCCGGTGGCGTTCTCGATAAATGCGCGGAGCTGTTCACGATCAGGCAGGCCCCCCCTACGGGCGTGCGGCGTGCCCGTGGGCAGGCGGTCCGGCATCTCGGAAGTTGCTGGACGCTGCCTTTTCATGATCAGTCGCTCTCGCTTTCGGCCTTGGCCGGGGTAGCCTTCTTGCGTGTCGTCGTCTTGGTGGCCGTTTTGGCCTTGCTGGCAGCCTTGCGCGGTGCTGCCTTTTTCTTCGGCGCGGCCCCGGCATCCTCCGTACCTTCGGCAGCCTTGGCTTTGGTCTTGCGGGCAGCGGGCTTGCGGGTGGTGGTGGCCTTCTTGCCCTTCGCCTTGAGGGGTTTGCCCTTTTCGTTCAGCAACGTCAGGGCTTCCTCCATGGTCACATCCGCCATGTCCTGCCCGCGCGGCACGGTGGCCACGATGGTGCCGTGCTGCACATACGGACCAAAGCGGCCCTTACGCACCATGACCGGCTCGCCATCCTTGGGGTGGGGACCGATGGTGCGGATGGAGGCCAGTTTCTTGGCCAGTGCATCCACCGCGCGGTTCAGGCCCACGGTCAGGACATCGTCATCCTTGTCCAGCGAGCCATAGATCGCACCCATCTTCACATACGGCCCGAAGCGGCCCAGGCCCGCCTCGATCGGCTCGCCCAGTTCGGGGTGAATGCCCACGATGCGCGGTAGCGACAGCAGGCCCACGGCCTGTACCAGCGTGATCTTGTCCCCATCCAGCCCGCGCGGAATGGTGGCGCGTCTGGGCTTGGCCTTCTTGTCCTCGGGGTCGGGCTCGCCCTGCTGCACGTACAGCCCCCATGGGCCACGGCGCACGGTCACTTCCTCACCCGTAGGGGCTGTGCCCAGCACGCGCATGCCGTCCTTCAGGGTTGCGGCGTCCTCGCCTTCCTTGGAGGGGTCAATCACCAGTTTGCGGGTGAACTGGCAGGTGGGATAGTTGGAACAGCCGATGAACGCGCCATAGCGCCCCAGCTTCAGTCCCAGCCGCCCCGTGCCGCAGGCGGTGCATACGCGCGGGTCCTGCCCGTCCTCACGGTCGGGGAAGAAGTAGGGAGCAAGGTCAGCATCCAGCGCGGTAATGACGTCGGATATCTTCAGGTCCTTGGTCTGGTCCACCGCATGGGAAAAGTCGGACCAGAAGGCGGACATGACATCACGCCAGTTGGCGCGGCCGCCCGATATGTCATCAAGCTGTTCCTCAAGCCCTGCCGTAAACTGGGTATCGACATACCGCTCGAAGAAGGAGGTGAGGAAGGCTGTGACCAGCCGTCCCCGGTCCTCGGGCACGAAACGTCGGTTTTCCAGCTGCACGTAGTTGCGGTCGCGCAGCACGGTCAGGATGGAGGCGTAGGTGGAAGGACGGCCGATGCCGATCTCTTCCATCTTCTTGACCAGGGACGCTTCCGAATAGCGCGGCGGCGGCTGGGTGAAGTGCTGGTCCGCCGCCACTTCGCCACGCCCGATGGCATCGTGCTCGCTCATGGCGGGCAGCATGCGGTCCTGGTCATCATCACTTTTGGCGGGCGAATCATCGCGCCCTTCGCTGTACAGGCGCAGGAAGCCGTCAAACGCGATGATGGAACCCGTGGCGCGCAGGGTCACACGCTGCTGGCGGTCGGTGATGTCCACCGCTACCTGGTCCAGTTCGGCGGACTGCATCTGGCTGGCGACCGAGCGCTTCCACACCAGATCATACAGCTTCTTCTGTTCGGGCGAGAGGTAGCGTGCCATGTCCGCTGGCGTGCGGCGCACGTCGGTCGGGCGGATGGCTTCATGCGCTTCTTGTGCGTTCTTGGCCTTGGTGGAATAGATGCGCGCCTTCTCCGGCACGTATTCCGGCCCGAAGCTATGGCCGATATGGCCGCGGATGGCCCCAATGGCTTCGCCTGCCATCTGCACGCCATCGGTTCGCATGTAGGTGATCAGGCCGACCGTCTCACCACCAATGTCGATGCCTTCATACAGTTGCTGGGCCGTGCGCATGGCCACCTGCGCGCCCATGCCCAGCTTGCGTGAGGCTTCCTGCTGCATGGTCGATGTGGTGAACGGTGGCGGCGGGTTGCGGCGGACCTTGCGGCGCTCGACCTTGTCCACGCTGTAGTCGCCTGCTTCCACCGCGGCCTTGGCAGCCATGGCGCGGGCTTCGTCCCCCAGGTCGAACTGGTCGAGCTTGTGGCCATCAAGATGCGTCAGTCGTGCCGAGAAGGCTGCCCCGGCCGGCGTGGTCATGCGCGCGGTGATCGACCAGTATTCCCGCGGTCTGAAGACCTCGATCTCGGCTTCGCGCTCACAGATCAGGCGCAGCGCCACGGATTGCACGCGCCCCGCGCTGCGCGATCCGGGCAGCTTGCGCCACAGCACAGGCGAGAGCGTGAAGCCCACGAGGTAGTCCAGCGCGCGGCGGGCCAGATAGGCCTCGATCAGCGGAAAGTCGAGTTCACGTGGGTGGGCCATCGCAGTCTTGATGGCGCTTTTGGTAATTTCGTTAAACGTGACGCGCTGCACGTCGATACCCTTGAGAAGGTTCTTCTCCTCCAGCATCGAGCGTACATGCCACGAAATGGCTTCCCCTTCGCGGTCGGGGTCAGTGGCAAGGTAGAGATGCTTGGCCCCGCGCAGGGCCTTGGCAATGGCCGCGATCTGGCGGCTACCGCGTTCATCGGCTTCCCACTTCATGGCAAAGCCTTCGTCGGGCAGCACGCTGCCGTCCTTGGGCGGCAGGTCGCGCACATGTCCGAACGAGGCAAGAACCGTGTAGTTGTCACCCAGATACTTATTGATCGTTTTCGCCTTGGCTGGCGATTCGACCACCACGACGTCAGTCATTCTGTCTCCGGATCACGATTCTCAAACCTTGCTTTTTCTATGCTCAGGCGGGTGGTGGACGTCGCACGACCATGTCCCCCGCAAGGAACTCGATCATGCCCGCAATTTCCATTTCCGACAGGGCGGCCAAGACTGCTGCTGTCGAGAACTGGCAGCGCCGTACGAGATCGTCAACAGGCGATGGCGTGAAAGATAGAAAACCTTCTATCATTTCATGCAGGTCAGCTTCTCCCACCATGGGGGTGCTGGCGGGTGGCGGCGGGACTGCTTCCGACCTCTGCACGGCTGTTTCCACCCGCCGGGCCACCGGGGGATGGGTGGTAGGGGCCTGATATGAAAAAAGCCCGGTTTCCCCAGTTGTTTCAGGAAGTTCACGCAAAATGTCGCGTTCATTTTCCGTCAGTATCGCGCCTTGTCGCAGTAGGTCGTTGCTGCCATGGCAACGCGGGTCAAGCGGCGATCCGGGCACGGCAAAGATGGTCCGGTCATAGTCCAGAGCCATGCGTGCGGTAATCAGGCTGCCTGAGCGCAGCGCAGCCTCGATCACCACGCAGCCCAGCCCCAACCCCGCGATCAGCCGGTTGCGGCGCGGGAAGTGCCGCGCCTGTGGCATGGTGCCGAGCGGGGCTTCGGTCACTACGGCGCCCGTGCGGGCGATCAAGGCCTGCAGGTCAGCATTTTCGGGCGGGTAGGGGCAGTCAAGACCGCCGGCAATGGCGGCGACCGTGCGCCCCGCCGTCATGGCGCCACGATGGGCGGCGGCATCAATTCCGCGTGCAAGGCCCGATACGGTATCAACCCCGTGGGCCGCCAGCAGGGCGGACAGGCTTTCCGCCAGGCGGATGCCACCCGCTGAGGCATTGCGGCCGCCCACGATCCCCACCATGCGCGCCGAAAGCAGACTGGCATCACCCAGCACGGCCAGTACCGGCGGGGCATCATGCAGGGCGGCCAGCAGGGGTGGGTAGCCGGGTTGGCCATGCGCCAGGAACCGGCCGCCCATGGCGTGCAGGTGCTCGATTTCGCGTAGCGCGTCATCGCGGCTGCAGGGGCGGCCGATGCCACGGCCGGAGCCTGCGCCGCGCTCCAGCATGCCCAGTGCGGCCTGCACGCTGCCATGCGTGCGTACAAGGCGGCGGTAGCTGACCGGTCCGATGCCCTCCGTGCGGGCCAGTCGCAGGCAGGCCAGCAGCATTTCGGCATCGGGTACGCTCATGTGCCTTTCTGACCTATCCGGGGCTCGGTGCCCTTGATGAGGCGGATGATGTTGGCATGGTGGCGGCACAGGATCATCACCGCGATCAGGCAGCCCGCCAGATAGGCGGGGGAGGCGAAGTCAATCCGTCCCGGCCGGATCATGAGCAGTGGCAGTGCGGCAAAGGCGATGATTGCGCCTGCCGATGAAATGCGCGTGACCTTGGCAAAGATCAGCCACAATGCACAGCAGCACAGCCCCACGCCCGGCATCAGCGCCAGCACGCAGCCCAGACCCGTGGCCACGCCCTTGCCGCCTTTGAATTTGAGCCATACCGGAAAGCAGTGGCCCGCCACGGCAAAAAGGGCGGCAAGGGATTCGGCGGCCAGCGTGTGGAACGGGCACAGCACGAAGGCGCAGAACACGGCAAACGCGCCCTTGGTGCCATCCAGCACCAGCGTGCCCGCCGCAAGCCCCTTGCGCCCGGTGCGCAGCACATTGGTCGCACCGATATTGCCCGAGCCGATCTTGCGGATATCCCCCCCGCCCGACAGCGCGGTCAGCACCAGCCCGAACGGGATGCTGCCGATCAGGTAAGACAGGAATGCCACCCCGGCCATGAGTGGCAGGTCATAGGTCGGTATGCCGTAGATCATGCGGCCTGCGCGCCGAATACACGGCGGCCCTTCTTCCATGTCCCCACCACGCGGCCTTCCAGCGCACGGCCGTCAAACGGGGTATTCTGTGCCTTGCCCGGCAGGTCACCCGCGCGCACGACCCAGCCCGTGTCGGGGTTGAACAGGCACAGATCGGCAGGTACGCCCACGGCCAGCGTGCCGGCATGGCTGCCCAGCACGCCAGCGGGGCGATGGGTCAGCAGACCCAGCGCGTCCATCATGCCAAGGTCGCCTCCATGCACCTGTGCCAGGGTTACGGCCAGTAGCGTGCACAGGCCTGTCCCGCCAGCGGAGGCCACGGCAAAGGGCTGGCGCTTGTCATCCGCATCGCAGGGCATGTGGTCGGATGCGATGGCGTCGATCGTACCATCCGCCAATGCGGCGCATACGGCGCGCCGGTCCGCTTCCGCACGCAGCGGCGGAGACAGCTTGGCATAGGTGCGGAAGTCACCGATCACGGTTTCGTTCAGGTCGAAATACGGCGGGGCTGTATCGCATGTCACCCGGACGCCATCGGCCTTGGCCGCGCGGATCAGGTCCAGCCCTTCGGCGGTGGAGACATGGCCGAAATGCAGCCGTCCTCCCGTCATACGGGCAAGACGCAGGTCACGCGCGATCAGGATGGCCTCGGCTGCTGCCGGGATGCCAGGCAGGCCAAGGCGGGTTGCCAGTTCGCCGTCCGTCGCGCATCCGCCACGCGCCAGAGACGGGTCTTCGGGGTGCTGGACGATCAGCGCGTCGAACCCTTTAGCATAGGTCAGCATCTGCCGCATGGTGCGGCTGTCGGCAATGGCGTGGGGACCGTCGGTAAAGGCAATGGCGCCCGCTTCGGCCAGCAGGCCGATTTCCGCCATTTCCCTACCCGCGCATGCGCGCGTCAGCGCGCCATAGGGCAGGATGTCGATCATGCCCGTTTCCACGCCGCGCGCGCGCAGCAGGCGGGCAAGGGCAGGGTTGTCGATGGTCGGGCTGGTATTGGGCAGCACGGCGATGGTGGTGATGCCGCCTGCAACCGCAGCCTTTGCCGCGGACAGCACCGTCTCGCGGTATTCATAGCCGGGTTCGCCAATCGTGACCCGCATGTCCACCAGGCCGGGACACAGCACAAGCTGGCCGCCACCATCAATGATCTCGGCCCCTTCCGGCACGCCTTCGGCCTGCGGCAGGTCGGTGCCAGCAATCACGCCATCCTTCACCAGCAGGCGGCCGGGGCGGTCAAGAGTGCTTGCAGGGTCGATCAGGCGGACATTTTCAAACAGGACCGGCTTCATGCGCCCTCTCCTCCACGTGAGAGGATGTCCAGAACCGCCATGCGTACGGCAACCCCCATTTCCACCTGTTCGCGGATCACGCTCTGATCGGAATCGGCGACACGACTGTCGATTTCCACGCCCCGGTTCATCGGGCCGGGATGCATGACAAGCGCCTGCGGCCTTGCCAGCGCAAGACGCTTGTTATCCAGCCCGTAGAAACGGAAATACTCACGCGCGCTGGGCACCTGCGTGCCCTGCATGCGCTCGCGCTGCACACGCAGCATCATCACCACGTCCACCCCGCGCAGGCCATCTTCCATCGTATGGTGAATACTCACCCCCAGCGCTCCGATGGCGCCGGGCACCAGTGTTGGCGGTCCCACCACGCGCACCTGGCAGCCCATGGCGGTCAGCAGGTGGATGTTGGAGCGGGCGACACGGCTGTGGCTGACATCACCGCATATGGCAACGGTCAGTCCCTCGAACATGCCGAAGTGGCGGCGGATGGTCAGCGCGTCCAGCAGTGCCTGTGTCGGGTGTTCATGTGTGCCATCACCGGCATTGACCACACTGGCCTGCACCTTCTGCGCCAGCAGGGCGGGTGCGCCGGACTGCGAATGGCGGACCACCAGCAGGTCGGTATGCATGGCGTTCAGCGTTGCGGCCGTGTCCAGCAGTGTCTCGCCCTTGTTCACCGAGGAACTGGCGACTGTCATGTTCACCACATCGGCACCCAGCCGTTTGCCCGCCAGTTCAAACGAGGTGCGGGTGCGGGTGCTGTCTTCGAAAAACAGGTTGATCAGCGTGCGCCCGCGCAGCAGGTCACGCGGTGTTTTGCGCGACCGGTTGAGCAGGGCATAATGCTCCGCCAGGTCAAGGAAGGGCGTGATCCGGCTGGGATGCATGCCCTGCACACCCAGCAGGTGGCGCGCCGGACGGGTCAGGAAGACGTTGCTGCCATGGCTGCCGCGCTCACTCATGGGCGGCAACCGCATTGATGCGCGCCAGTACCTCGTCCTGGCCAAGGGCTGCCAGCGTGTCATCAATGCCGGGTGACATGGTGCTGCCGGTAACTGCCGCGCGTAGCGGTTGTGCAACCTTGCCCAGCTTCATTTCATGCGTTTCGGCAAACTGGCGCAGGGTCGCGTCGATGCCTTCCCTGTCAAACGGCTCGGTCGCCTTGAGGGCAGCCCCCAGTTTGCCCAGCATGACGCGGTTTTCGGGGGTGAGCTGCTTTTCGGCCTTGGGATCAAAAGAAAGCGGCAGCGAACGGCCAAGGAAGGCAGCGTTATCCGCCAGTTCCACAAGCGTCTTCGCCCGTTCCTTCAGCCCCGGCATAAGGGCCAGCACCTTGGTGCGTGTGGTGTCGGAGGTATCGACACCTTCCATTTTGCCCAGCCGTTCCATCACGTCATTGGTCAGGCGCGTGTCATCGGCCTGGCGCATCCATACGCCATTGATGTGCAGCAGCTTGGCGTAATCCATGCGTGAGGGCGAACGGCCCACACCGTCGAGGTCGAACAGCTTGATCTGCTCTTCGCGCGACAGGATTTCGGCATCGCCGTGGCCCCAGCCAAGGCGCAGCAGGTAATTGTTCAGGGCTTCGGGCAGGTAACCCATATCCCGGAATTCGACGACCGACTGCGCCCCATGGCGCTTGGACAGCTTGGCCCCATCCGGTCCGTGGATCAGCGGCAGGTGGGCAAAATGCGGCAGGTCCCAGTCCATGGCGCGGTAGATCATGGCTTGGCGGAAGGTGTTGGTCAGGTGGTCATCGCCGCGGATGACGTGGGTGATGTCCATGTCATGGTCATCCACCACCACGGCAAGCTGGTAGACCGGGGTGCCATCGGCGCGCAGGATGATCATGTCATCGAGTTCGGCATTGGCAACGCATACATCGCCCTGCACCAGATCGTGAATGGTCGTCTCGCCCTCACGCGGGGCCTTGATGCGGATGGTGTAGGGGGTATTGGCGGGAGCTTCGGAGGGGGCGCGGTCGCGCCACATGCCATTGTAGCGGGGGGGGCGGCCCTCGGCCATCGCCTTCTCGCGCATTTCCTTCAGTTCATCCGCCGTGCAGTAGCAGCGGTAGGCCAGTCCCTTTTCCAGCAGTTCATGCGCCACTTCGGTATGGCGTGCCTGACGGGTGGACTGGAACACCGGCTTTTCATCCGGGTGGATGTCCATCCACGCCAGCCCGTCGAACAGCACATCGACCGCTTTCTGAGTCGAGCGTTCTCGGTCGGTATCCTCGATCCTGAGCAGGAACTGGCCGCCGTGGTGGCGGGCATAGAGGAAATTGAAAAGGGCGGCACGGGCGTTGCCGATATGCAGCAGGCCGGTGGGGCTGGGAGCGAAACGCGTACGGACAGTCATGAGCCGGTTCTTTAGCATGTTTTCGCCCTGCTGACAGGGGGCTGTCTGGCGTGCGGGCCATCTTGGCCGGTAGGGTATGCATTCTGGCCACGCAGGGGCATGCCCGGCCATGGCAGGCAGGTCATTATGGAGGATTCGCTCTCGTACCAGTACGTTTCGCACATTCAGGCCGTATTTTCACGCATGCAGCAGGCACTGGCCGCGTGGCTGTGGGGGCAGCATGGCCGCTTTGTGCTCTGGCTGCCGGTTCTGCTGGCCGCTGGCATCGCCGTGTATTTCGCCCTGCCGTGGGAGCCGGGTGGCATGGCGGCCTTCGGTGCGGGGATGATGGCCATGGCATGCCTTGCGGGCAGGCTGCTGTGGCGCGACAGCCTGCCCGTGCGCATGGGGTGCGGCATGGTGGGGGCATGTGCGGTGGGGTTATTACTGGCGTGGGGGCAGGCGCACCGCATGCCGCCCTTTCCTGACCTGCCGCGCCGGGCGGTGCATCTGTCGGGGCGGGTGACGGGAGTGAACGCGCAGACCCTGCGCGATGGTACGCAGGCCCTGCGTGTGGGACTGGCCGATGTACGGTTTCTTGAGGGCATCAATATCGGCATGCCCCCCTTGCGCCGCCAGATCGCCCTGCGCCTGAGACCCGATGACCCCTCTATTCCGGTGGCGGGAGATACGCTTTCTGCCCGCGTCATGCTGACTCCACCCGCCTTTCCCGCCATGCCGGGTGGTTATGATGCCCAGCGCCGGGCGTGGTTTGACGGGCTGGCGGGCCATGGCCGCGCGCTGGACCGGGTTGCATGCGCGCACCCGCCCGTTACACCAGCCATGAGTGCCCGCCTGGATATCCTGCGGCAGGGGCTGGGGCAGCGGATCAGCGCTGCCCTGCCAGGCCCGCGCGGCACGGTTGCGGCAACCGTGCTGGTGGGGGCGGATGGGGTGATTGCGGCGGATATGCGCCAGTCCTTTGCCGATGCGGGGCTGGCCCACCTGCTGGCCGTGGCAGGGCTGCACCTTGCCATTGTCATGGGGCTGACCATGACGGTCGTACGCACGGGGCTGGCGCTGTCTGAACGTGCGGCGCTGTTTTGGCCATGCCGACAGATTGCCGCCCTGTGCGCGCTGCTGGCGGGTGCGGGCTACGTGCTGCTTACGGGCGCGCACCTGCCTGCGCAGCGGAGCCTGCTCATGGCCGCACTTGCGGTCGGGGCACTGTTTGTGGGCAGGCGGCCGCTTTCCATGCGCGCGCTGGCGGTGGCGGCAGCCGTGCTGATGGGTCTTGCACCCGAAGCGGTGGTCGAACTGCCGCTCCAGATGTCAATGGCCGCCGTCATGGCGCTGATTGCCGGGTTTGACGGGCTGCGCCCTGTTCTGTCGGCATGGGCGCAGCATGAGGTCTGGTGGCGGCGGATGGGTGCGCGCGTAAGTCGCCCCCTGCTGGCCAGCATGCTGGCGGGCGGCGCGTGCGTGCCCGTGGGCATGGCGCATTTTGGCACGGTGCAGCCATGGTTCGTGCTGGCCAACCTGCTGGCCGTGCCGCTCATGTCGGTCTGGATCATGCCGTGGGGGCTGGCCTCGCTGCTGCTCATGCCACTGGGGGCGGAAAAGCTGGCGCTGGTGCCCATGGGCTGGGGCATTGGCGTGGTGGCGTGGCTGGCACGCCTTGTGGCGCACCTGCCTGTTGCGCATGTCAGCGTGCCCGCCATGGGCAGTGGCGGGCTGGTTCTGTTCTTTGCCGGGTTATGCTGGCTGTGCCTGTGGGCGGGGCGGGCCCGGTTTGTGGGCGTGGTGCCGGTTGTAATGGCGCTGCTCTCGCCCTTTATAGGCCGGATGCCGGTCGTGCTGGTCTCGCCCGATGCGCGCATAGTGGGGGTGGTAACGGGGCAGCGGTTGCTGAGCGGACCGGGCATGCATCCTGATCCCTTCATATTGCGGGAATGGCAGCGGGTGACCGGACTGCGTGCGGGATTACTGCCTGTGGATGGCCGGCAGGATGGCGTGGCATGCCATGGTGGGGTGTGCCGCGTGGCGGGGCAGGGAGGCGATATCGTGCTGCTGCTGGGCGCACGTCTGTCCGATGCGGCGCTGTGCCTTGGGGCGGAGGCGGTGGTGAACCTGCACGGGCAGACCGGCTGCCCGGGTGCGGACAGGATCGGGCGCTTTGATGTGTGGCGTGAGGGGGCGTATGCGCTCTACCCGCGCGCCGGGGGCGGCCTGGTGGTGAAGCGTGACCGTGCGGTGCGCGGCGCACGGCCATGGGTCATGCGACCGGGAGGGGCAGGCATGCCAGACCTGCCACTGGCGCAGGCGGAGTAGGGTCAGCCCGTCGGGGCTTCGGCGCGGATATCGGCCTTCAGGCGGTACTGGCAGGGGTCAAAGGCCGGGCAGCGCCAGCATTCGGGCTTGCGCGCCTTGCAGATGTAGCGCCCGTGCAGGATCAGCCAGTGATGGGCGGGGCGCAGCATGTCGGCCGGAATGCGGCGAACGAGTAGGTCCTCCACCGCGCGCACGCTCGCACCCGGCGCCAGCCCCGTACGGTTGCCAATGCGAAAGATGTGGGTATCAACCGCCATGGTGCTGTCACCAAAGGCCACGTTCATCACCACGTTCGCCGTCTTGCGCCCCACGCCGGGCAGGGATTCCAGCGCCGCGCGGTCATAGGGCACCCTGCCATCAAAACGCTCCAGCAACTGGCGTGACAGGGCAACCACATTGCGTGCCTTGGTGCGCCACAGCCCGACAGTGCGGATGTGCTCGCCCACTTTTCCCTCCCCCAGTTCCACCATGGCCTGTGGGGTTGGTGCATCGCGGAACAACCCGACTGTTGCCTTGTTGACGGAGGCATCGGTCGCCTGCGCCGACAACACCACGGCGACCAGAAGCGTATAGTCATCCACAAAGTCGAGTTCGCTCCGCGCATCGGGGTTGGCGGTGGCAAGTTGGGTGATGAAGGCGCGGACTTCCGCCAGGGTCATGGCGCGGCGGGCGGGCTTTACGGGGCGGGCAGGGGTTTTCATGGATAGCCTTGTGCGGGTGGATCGCGGCGCATTGTGCGGCGTTGGAATGGTTCGTGCAAATCACTACGAAAGGTCATCGGCCTTGCATGCGGGGCGACCGGCGGCTAGTCGTTCCAGCCCCACCTGCACGCCTACCTGCCGTGGCGGGCTTGCGTGGCTTTCCTGCATCATGGCGCGTTGGCAATGGCATCCTTCTTTTCCCGCCCGGTATCGGGGCGACATGAATTTTCCGCTGTGCTGGGGTTTGTCTGGCGGCGCTGGCGTGCCCAGCCCGCCTTTCTGGTGTGGACGTTGGCGGGTATTGCCATGGCTACGGTGGCTGATGTGATGATGCCGCTGCTGGCGGGCTGGCTGGTCGATGAGGTTTCTCACCCCGTCATGGCGGCAACGGCGCGGCGCGCGGTGTGGGATGTGGTCGGGCTGACCGTGCTGGGCGTGGGCGGGATCGCGGCCCGGCGTACGGCCTATATTGCCATTTCTCACCTGACATCGCGCGCCATGACCGGCATCGTGACCGAGGCATTTGCCCGCGTGCAGCGTTTTTCCAGCGAATGGCATGCCAGCAACTTCGCCGGCTCCACCGTGCGGCGGATCACGCGCGGCATGGGAGCGATGGATACGTTGGGCGATACCATACTGCTGATGCTGGTGCCGGAGGTGATCGTGCTGTGCGCCACCACCGCCGTGCTGGCCTTTCACTGGGCATTGATGGGGCTGGTGCTGGCGGTGGGGGCCGTGGCGCTGGTTGGCCTTTCGGTGGTGCTGACACTGCGTTATGTCGCCCCTTCCGCACGGCTGGCCAATATGTGGGATACCCGCATGGGCGCCACCCTGTCCGATGCGGTCACATGCAACGCCGTGGTCAAGGCCAGCGGGGCGGAAGCGCGTGAAGATGCACGGCTGGCATGGGTGGCGGGACGGTGGCGCCAGCGCACCGTGCGCTCATGGCTGCGCGGGACCGACAGCGCCAACCTGCAGAACCTTGCCGCCCTGCTCATGCGCATGGTGCTGATTGCGGGCGTGGCCCTGCTGTGGCTGAAGGGCCGCGCGGGACCGGGCGATGTAGCCTACGTGCTGACAATGATGTTCGTGATCCAGGGCTACCTGCGCGATATTGGCCAGCAGATATCAGTCGTTCAACGTTCGGTTAACGAGATGGAGGAACTGGTCAGCCTGTTTGCCATGCAGCCTACCGTGGCCGACCGGCCGGGTGCGGGTGTGCTGCGGGTAACGCAGGGTCACATCCGTTTCGAGCATGTGCGCTTTGGCTACGAACGCCAGTACGGGCGCGTGCTGTTTGATGACCTGGACCTTGATATCGCACCGGGCAGCAAGGTGGCGCTTGTTGGGCCATCGGGTTCGGGCAAGACTACACTCACCCGCCTGCTGCAGCGGTTTTATGATGTGCAGGCCGGGCGCATCATCATTGATGGGACCGATATCACCACGGTTACGCAGGCCAGCCTGCGCGGGCAGATTGCCGTCGTGCCGCAGGAGCCACTGCTGTTCCACCGCACATTGGCGGAAAACATTGCCTACGCCCGCCCCGATGCAACCCCGGCGGAGATTGCGCATGCCGCACGCCAAGCCAATGCAGCGGACTTCATTGACCGCCTGCCGCGCGGCTATGCCACCATGGTGGGGGAGCGCGGGGTCAAGCTTTCGGGTGGGGAGCGGCAGCGCATTGCCATTGCGCGCGCGTTCCTAAGCCATGCCCGCATCGTGATCATGGACGAGGCGACCTCCAGCCTCGACTCCCGCTCTGAAATGCTGGTGCAGGAGGCCATGGAGCGGCTGATGGCGGGGCGGACCGTGCTGGTCATCGCCCACCGGCTTTCCACCGTCATGGGGCTGGACCGCATTATCGTCTTTCGCCATGGCCAAGTGTGCGAGGACGGCCCTCATGCTGCACTCATGGCGCGTGAAGGGGGGCTGTATCGCGGGCTGTTTGAGCTTCAGTCTTTGTAAAAGGAGTTTTTGGTTAAGATTTTTGCAAAAATCTTAACCATAATGCCGCCTTTTTTCAAAAAGGCGGCACCCAAAAATCTTTATTCGTTTTTTAGTTATTCGCGGATTTCAGCCCGGCAGCATGGACCCAAGAGCGCGGCCACCGAACAGGTGCACATGGAAGTGCGGTACTTCCTGCCCACCCTCGGCTCCCGTGTTGGAAACAAGCCGGTAGCCCGGTGCATCCAGCCCCAGGTCACGCGCAACCATCCCCACGGCGCGGATGAATCCTGCGATTTCTGCCTCACTCGCTTTGGCGCTGAAATCGGCAAAGGAGACATAAGCCCCTTTCGGGATCACCAGCACATGCACCGGGGCCTTGGGGGCGATGTCGTGAAAGGCGAGGGCGTATGCGTCCTCATACACTTTCTTGCACGGCAGTTCGCCACGCAGGATGCGGGCGAAGATGTTCTGCGGGTCGTATGGTCCAATGCCGCTTACGGCCATGGGTATTCTCCTGTGCGCAGGGATAACGGATCAGGCCAGCGGGTCGTGCGGGCGGGATGCCTTTTCGGCAACACCGCTGGTGCCTTCGCGCCGCAGAAGTTCGGCCCAGACATCGCCGGGTTTCACGCCGGCATCCACCCACATCACCATCAGGTGGTACAGCACGTCGGCACTTTCGCCCACCAGTTCGTCACGGTTGCCCGCAACGGCTTCGATCAGGCATTCCACGGCTTCTTCACCGAATTTCTGCGCAATCTTGCGCCGCCCGCGTGCCAGCAGTCGGGCAGAGTGGCTGATGGCGGGATCGGTCCCACGGCGCGATTCCACCACTGCGAACAGCCGGTCCAGTACATCCGGGGTTGCAGGCCCTACGGCTTCGGGCTTGGCGGCGGCGGATTTGGCCGGGGCGTTTTTGCGGGATTTTTCTGTCTTGGCCATGATCAGGGCTCCGATAGGATCGAATGAAGGGATCAGTCCGTCTGCCGGACCGGCAGGCCGGCTGCTGCAAGTGCCTGCTTGACCTGTGGAATGGTGAACTGGCCAAAATGGAACACGCTTGCGGCCAGCAGGCCGGTTGCCCCCGCCCGTGCGCCTTCGACAAAATGTTCCAGTTCCCCCACCCCGCCCGAGGCCACGATGGGAATGCGCACCGCCGCATTCGCCGCGCGCAGCAGGTCCAGGTCAAAGCCCTTGCCCGTGCCGTCGCGGTCCATGCTGGTCAGCAGGATTTCACCGGCACCCCGCTGGGCTACTTCTTGGCACCAGTCTATCACGTTGCGCCCGGTGGGGGTGCGGCCGCCATGGGTATGGACTTCCCACCCGCCATGGCCGTCGCTGCGGGCATCAATGGCTACGACCACGCACTGGCTGCCGAATTTCCGTGCTGCCTCACTGACCAGTTCGGGACGCGAGACGGCGGCCGAGTTCATGGCGCATTTATCCGCTCCCGCCAGCAGCAGGCGCCGCATGTCATCGGTGGTGCGCACGCCGCCACCGACCGTAAGCGGCAGGAAGATGCGTTCCGCTGTGCGGCTGACCACATCAAGTATGGTATCACGGTTTTCATTGCTGGCGGTAATGTCGAGGAAGGTCAGTTCATCCGCCCCCGCCGCATCGTACACGGCCGCCTGCTCCACCGGGTCGCCCGCATCGCGTAGCGAGACGAAGTTCACACCCTTGACCACCCGGCCGTTCTTCACATCCAGGCAGGGGATGACGCGTAGCTTCAGCATCAGGCCAGGGCCCGCAGGGCTTCGCCCAGGTTGATGCGCCCGTCATACAGGGCGCGGCCCACGATCACGCCCTCGATCCCCGGCGCCTGTGCGGTCGCCGCCCGGAGGGCTTCCAAATGGCCAAGGTTGCCCACGCCCCCGCTGGCAATGACCGGGATGGACAGCGCATTGGCCATGTCCGATGTCTGCTCGATATCAATGCCGGTCAGCATGCCATCGCGGCTAATCTCGGTAAAGATCACGGCGGCCACACCAGCATCCTGCATGCGCAGGCCCAGTTCCACGGCCTTCATTTCCGATGTTTCGGCCCAGCCTTCGGTTGCGACCTGGCCGCTGCGGGCATCGATTCCCGCCACAATCCGGCCGGGGAACAGGCGGCATGCCTCACGCACCAGTTCAGGGTTCTTGACCGCGATGGAGCCAAGGATCACGCGGCTGATCCCGGCATTGAGCCATTTGCCGATGCTCTCAAGGTCACGCAGGCCACCACCCAACTGCACCGGCACGGAGGCATTGGCGATGATCGCCTCGATCGCTTCGGTATTGGCCGAACGCCCGGCAAAGGCACCATTAAGGTCAACTACATGCAGCCAGCTGCATCCGGCATGGATCCAGGCCCGCGCCTGTGCGCCGGGATCATCGGAATAGACGGTGGCGTTGTCCATCTCGCCGCGGCGCAGGCGCACGCAGTGGCCGTCCTTGAGGTCGATGGCGGGGTAGAGTGTCAGGCTGTGTCCGGTCACGGGGGCATGTCCTGCTGCGGGAATGGGGGTTGCGGCATCCTGCGGGTGGGCGGGGACGATCCGCTCGTCCGCCTGCAGGCGTTTGGTAAAGAACAGGCCACGTACGGTGCGGCCGTCCATGCGGGCGTAACTGGGGTGGGTGCCCCAGTGGTGGAAACCGCTGCTGCGGAACAGCCGCACGGCTTCCGCCTGGGTTTCACGCACATCAAGGTTTATGATCTGATAGCCCATGCTGCGCGCGCAGCTTTCCACTTCGGTCAGCAGCAGGCGGCCCAGTCCCATGCCGCGCGCATAGGGGGCGATGTAGAAGTGCATGAGGGTTGCACTCATCGCCTGTGCCTCGTTGTTGCGGGGCGGGCGGACAAGCTGGGCAGAACCCACGATCATGTCGTCAAGGCGCGCCACGAACATCTGGCGCTCGGGTACCAGCAGCACACCACGGAAGTAGCGTTCCAGCGTCTCGCGCGGGGGTGGGGCCAGCCAGCCAAACCCGCCCCCTTCCAGTATGGCGGCGTTGGTGGCGTCGAACAGGGCGTGCAGGTCATCATCATGCATGGCCTGCAGGCGTTCGGCCTCAAGACTGCCTGCGGGCGGGTTGGGCCGTGTCATGGCTGACCACCCGCTTCGGGGGTCCAGCGCAGGAAGTTGGACAGGATGCGCAGACCCACCTTCTGGCTCTTTTCCACATGGAACTGCGTGCCCGCGCGGTTGCCGCGCGCCACGATGGCGGGCACCGTGCTACCGTAATCGGTCGTGGCCACCATGTCCGCCGCATCGTAGCCCCGCAGGGCGAAGGAATGAACGAAGTAGCCGTGGGCATCCGGCTCCAGACCGTCGGTTAGCGGATGGGCGCCGGGGGTGAAGGTCAGTTCGTTCCAGCCCATCTGGGGCAGGCGCAGGCCAGGAGCCTCCATCAGTGCTATCTCGCCCGCAATCCAGCCAAAACCGGGGGTTACGCCATGTTCGCGCCCGCGTTCAGCCATCAGTTGCATGCCCACGCATATGCCCAGGAACGGCGTACCGCCATCCGTTGCCTCCACTATGGCATCGCGCAGGCCGGGTTGGGCGGCAAGGCCTGCCGCGCAGTCGGCAAAGGCGCCCTGGCCAGGCAGGACAATACGGTCGGCCGTGCGGACCGCCTGCGGGTCCGCTGTTACGGTAACGATGGCAGCAAGACCGCTATCGTGCGCGGCACGGGTCAGCGCGCGGGCGGCAGAGGCAAGGTTGCCGCCATTATAGTCGATCACCACGATGGATTGCGTAGGAGAAGGCGCGGGCATGGGATGCCTCATGATACGGAAGGAAGGGAACGGGGGCGGTTCTGGTCCATCCAGCGCAGCAGGGCAGCCTGCGGACCTGTGGCGTAAACGCCGCGTACGGGCCGGTAGCCGCGCAGCCGCAGTTCCCACTGCCGCAGTTCCGCGGCATTTAGCGCAAGCAGCAGATGGCCACCTGCCACAAACGGCAGGGCAAGGGTGGGTGGCAGGAACTGGCCCAGCAGGATGAAGCTCCCACCCGTCACGAACCCGCTGACAATACAGCCCTGCAGTACGAGCCCCAGCCCCCCGGACAGCAGCACCAGCCACGACATGCGACACGCCACCATGACCGGACGGGCATCCGGCCCACCGGTATGGTCGGGGGGCAGCATGGCGCTGTAGAAGATCACAGGCTGCCCTTGGTGGAGGGGATGATGCCGCCTGCGCGGGGGTCGGGTTCGCTGGCCGCACGCAGGGCACGGGCGAGTGCCTTGAAGCCGGCTTCGGCAATATGATGGCAGTTATGGCCTGCGCGCTGGATGACATGCAGGGTAATAAGGGCACTCATGGCAAAGGCGCGGAAGAATTCCTCGAACAGTTCGGTGTCCATCTCCCCGATCTTGTCACGCCCGAAGGTGACCGACCAGGCTAGGAAGGGGCGGCCCGAAATATCGACCACTGCCTCGCACAGTGCCTCGTCCAGCGGTACGGTGGCGCTGCCGTAGCGGCGGATACCCCGCTTGTCGCCAATGGCCTGCGCAAAGGCCTTGCCCAGCGCAATCCCGGTATCCTCTACCGTATGGTGGTAGTCGATATGCAGGTCCCCCTTTGCCGTAACCGTCAGGTCGCACATGCTGTGGCGACCAAGGGCGGTCAGCATATGGTCGAAAAAACCGATGCCGGTATCGATGTGGGTCTGGCCCGTACCATCAAGGTTGATGGTTACGGTAATGTCGGTCTCGCTGGTGGCGCGGTGGACCGTGGCTGTGCGCGGGGTATTCATGTCCTCTCTTCTATAGAAGCCGGAAGTGGGAATCCATACCGATCCCGCGCCCCGGCATTGTGCATGGCGGAGTGGATATTGGCAGGGCGGGGCATCTGCTGCATGGTGGCGCGTCATGGCGCGCGCCGTGCCGGCCCAGGCTGCGAGCGTGCACCCATAATATCTGTAAGGGCACGATCACATGACATCGCTCGATCTTCTCCTGTCACGGTTTTCAACCGATGCGCTGACCGAACCCGCGCCGCAGGGTGCCGTGCTGGACGCTATCCTGTCCACCGCCATGCGTGCGCCCGACCATGGCAAGCTGCGGCCGTGGCGCTATGTCATTGTACAGGGCGTGGCGCGGCCCATGCTTGCCGGGCGCATCGTCGCGAGCATGAAGCGGCTTGACCCGGAGGTGGCACCCGCCAAAATCGAAAAACGCCAGAGCCGCTTTTCCACCATGCCCATGATCATCGCGCTAGGCATGCACCTGCGCCCGGAGAACAAGATTCCCCTGATTGAACAGGAACTGGCGGTGGGGGCCGCAGCCATGAACATCCTCAACGCCCTGCATGCCACGGGGTTTGGCGGGGTGTGGGTGAGTGGTGATGTGGCTTATGACCCGGAACTTGCAGCCGAACTGGGCTTTCCCGCACCGCACGGGCTTGCAGGTTTCCTGTTTGTCGGCACCCCGATACCCGATGTCCGCGCGCCGCAGCGCAGGGGCGTGGAAGGCTACGTAGCCGAATGGACGGGTGCGCCCGTGCAGTTTGGCGCGGATGCGTAACTCGTTGGAAACCATGCGGACAGGAACAGCCATGACCGATCATGATGTGACCATACTGGGCGGTGGCCCCGCGGGCCTTGCTGCTGCCCTGTCGCTGGCGGACCGGGGTCTGTCCGTTGCCGTGCTGGAACGCGCGGGACTGCCAGCATGGGCGGAACCGGCCTTCGATGGGCGCGAGATTGCGCTGACCCATCATTCGGTCTCCGTGCTCAAGGCGCTTGGGGCGTGGGAGCATATTCCACAGGTGGCTATTTCCCCCCTGCGTGAGGCACGGGTGGAAACCGGCCGCAGCAACCATCCCCTTACATTTGATACGCAAGGGCGCGGGGTGGAGGCGCTGGGCTATCTCGTCTCCAACCATTGCATCCGGCGCGGGCTGTTTCTTGCCGCCAGCCGTCACTCCAATATCCGTCTGCTAGGCGCTACAGCCACCCGTCATATCCGTCGCATAGGGGAGGACATGACGGTGGTGCATGACGGGGGAGAAATCACATGCCGCCTGGCCGTGGGGGCGGATGGGCGTTTTTCCCAGTTGCGGCGCATGCAGCGCATCGGCGCGGTCATGCAGGACTTCAGGCGCTCCATGCTGGTCTGCCGCATGGCGCATGAACTGCCGCACCACCATGTGGCAACGCAGTGGTTTGATGATGGCCAGACAGTTGCGCTGCTACCCGTCAATGGTGGGGCTTCATCCGTTGTCCTGACCCTTCCGTCCGAACAGATTGAACGCCTGCGGATGCTGGATCGTGATGCCTTTAATGCCGAGATCATGGAACGGGTAGGCAACCGGCTTGGCAATATGCGACTGGTCAGCACGCGCCACAGTTATCCGCTGCGGGCCGTTTATGCTCACCGCTTTGCCGCCCCCGGCTTTGCTCTGGTGGGCG